>NZ_JBFTSK010000008.1:0-323671 GCF_056399985.1 Chitinophaga sp. 01L420 | reverse complement strand
AGGGTGTTCACCTCTTCCCATTCCGAACAGAGAAGTTAAGCCCCTCATGGCCGATGGTACTGCACAACAATGCGGGAGAGTAGGTAGCTGCCATACTTATTAAGTGAAGCCTTAGTGTTTGTGCACTAAGGCTTCTTTATTTTCACTTTTTTCCGGATAGAAAAGCTATTAACGGATCATCACTTTCAATAGCATTGAAAGCCTTTATTTACGATTTTTTACAAGTTCGTTAGAACTTTCATAATATATTATTGCCCGCTAATACTGGCAAAAGATCTTATGGTGGTTTTGCCGAGGGTGTTCACCTCTTCCCATTCCGAACAGAGAAGTTAAGCCCCTCATGGCCGATGGTACTGCACAACAATGCGGGAGAGTAGGTAGCTGCCATACTTATTATAAAAAAGCCTTAGTGTTCTATACACTAAGGCTTTTTTATTTTATATCATCTTCTAAAAATTATTCTCTTCCTAAACCTATCTATCTCCGGAAAATCATCTACCTGCATATAAATTCCGGGTAAAGCTGGAATTACAAAGATTATTATCTTCGATTATACCAACGTGCGATATCTACCGCTACTCCCATCGTAAAGGTTACCTGCTGGAAATATTGATTGATATTATCGTAGTTATTATTATTATCATTAAAAGAGCCATTATTTAAAGGAACGGAAAACTGAAGCTGTGACTGGAATTTCACATACCTATATCCTACACGCACAGTAAAGGCAGGCTCGTAAAAAGCGATTGGCTTATTATTGATCCGCATAAAATCCGCCTTACCAGCATTGTCACCTTCGAACGCTTTAACACCTAGCTGGCTGTCATAGAAGTTTACCATAGAAAAGCGGCTGCTGAAAATAGTTTCCACTACAGGATGTACAAATCCGATACTTGGCTGGATGAACACTTTGCTGAAACGGTTCTTTATCATATAGTCGTTCTCGTTACCACTGCTTCCTGAGTTACTATATTCACGGGTAATGGTTTTAAAGCCTCCACTACCATAGCCTGCATATACATCAAACACCATTTTTTTACTGGGTCCGAAAGGCTTGAAAAATCCTACGGCACCTTCTACCAGTCCACCACGGGTACGATTGGATACCAGGAGGTCATTATTATTGGAATTATTTTCATTAGCAGGATCTAAATAATTGAAACCATATAGATACTGCCCGTTTGCCATAATGGCGATATTGTCGGTAATAGCAAAAGCACCCTGGAGATTAGTAGGAGTGACACTGCCTTTAAATTCATACCGTTCTTTTAAGAGAGGAGCATTTACCTGGTTAGGTACATAAATATGCCTGTTGCAGGAGGTGACAGCAAAGATTGCCGAGCACAATATAGCTGCATAGATGCGCGATTTCATACAGTTGTAGGTTTTATTGATATAGTTTATTGGTTTAACACTGCACTATGATGCAGTAGATTCCCGTTTTATTAATTCTACCGGAAAAATATAATTTTTAGTCACTTTTACGGTCTCATCGTGATTGATCAGCTGTACAATTGTTTCCACTGCTTTTTGTCCCATATTATAACCCGATTGCTCAATAGTGGTCAAAGAGGGAGAAATGATCCGGGAGGAGAGGTCATTGGAATAACCAACTACTTTGATTTGTTGTGGCACGGCAATATTCCTGTTTCTCGCTTCACGTATAAAAGCTACTGCGGAACTATCATTGGCGGCGAACATACCATCCGGCATTTTTTGTGCATCAAATAGTTGCTGCGCTGCTACCGTAGCAGCATCCATGGTCAGATCATGTATATATACGAGTTGTTCATCAAAAGGGATGTCGTACTGAGCCAACGCTTCTTTGTAGCCAGAAAGCCGTTGCTGGTAAAGATTGCAGGTAAGCAACCCCGAAAAATGGGCAATACGCTTGCACCCTTGTTTAATCAGGTGTTCAGTAGCAAGAAAGCCGCCTTTAAAATCATCTCCCGTAATGGTATAGCCCTGGAAATCTGTAGGTACCCGATCATAGAATACCAGCGGGATATTGTTTTTAATAAACGGACTGAAATGGTCAAAGTTGGTGGTAAACATGGAAGCTACTGCCAGCAGGCCATCTACACGGAGGGAATAGAAAGTATGTACCAGCTCTTTTTCCATTGCCACAGTTTCATCCGACTGGCCAATTACAATACTGAATCCGTATTTATGGGCTTCATGTTGAATACCACTTATCGCTGTACTCTGAAAATACATAGAGGTACGTGGTACGATCAGCCCGAGGATATTTGACCGTTTCTTGCGCAAACTGGAGGCGATCCAGTTGGGCACATACCCCATTTCTGTAGCAGCCAGTTGTACTTTTTCCCGCGTTTCCATGTTAATAAGTGGATTGTTTTGCAATGCACGGGAAACGGTGGATGCTGACAGGTTAAGCTTGCTAGCGATATCGTAAATCGTTATTTTGTTAGTCCGATCTTTCACTTTTTGAGGCTTCGTGAGTAAATAATGTAGCGATATTAAGCATTTTCCGGAAGAATTACCAGGCTTTAGGATATACATCAACGGAAGCACCCTTTCCGGTATAACCAGAAAGGGTGCTCCTATTTTCGTGTATGCCTTATAGTTATTTGGGATCCAACGCCTTACCAATACGGGCAATCAGGTCCTGTACATGGCTGCGGGTCATGGYATCTCCACCGGCAGCAGCTGCACGCAGTTCTGTTCTGAGTGCTATCAGCTGAGCGCGGCCAATGCTTGCAGCATCTGATTTAGATGGATTAGCAGGTGCATAGCCAAACATAGCTCCCATTGGATTAGCAGCAGGAGGTGTTACCAGTTCTGCCAGGTTATCCACATAAGAACGTTGCAGGTTCCTGCGGTACACATCAACTGACTGATGTGCATATATTTCTGAGAAGATGGATTTTTTCAGGTCATTCAGTAACTCAGTTGGAGCATAAGCCTGTGTACCTAATGCGGCTTCACTGCTGATCAGTTTATTGATGGTATTGGTACTCATCAGTCTATCCAGCACTGGTTCCTGGCGGGAGTTGATCAGAGAAACGGCATCACCACCGAAGCGGCTCAGCAGGTCCTGGTTGATCAGCCATTTAGGCGTGGTAAACAGTTGTTTGTTCAGGAATTGTACTGCTTCTTTCTGGGTAGCCTTTGGTACATATTCATACACAGCACCAGGTTGTTCTACCGTTTTGGGTGTTTCGTAGATACCAGCCACATTTTTAACCACATGGCCCATGTAACGGCCGAATTGTCCGGCTATTTCTTTGTATAATTCAGCCAGGTTGCCATAGCCTTCATTCTCAACTTTAGTCCAGCTGAGGAGGTTAGGCATAATATACTGCAGGTTTTTAATACCGTAAGTACTTGCAATCATGGCATTATCACCTAAATCTTCATTTTGTGATCTTGGATCATCAGGATTGGATTCTGTACCAAACCAGAATTTTTTATCCTTCAGTTTTTCAACAGTCCATTTATTCAGGATAGGTGTTTCTGCTTCCGGGGATTTTGCCTGTGGGAGCAGTTTGTAACCCCATTCAATCGCCCATTTATCGTAGTAATTGATACGTGGGTAAAGGTCGGCACCGCTGATACCGTCACCAGGTTGCGCAACGTAGTTGAAACGTGCGTAGTCCATGATAGAGGCGGCATGGCCATTTTTCTTAACCCATTCTTTATCACGTAATTTCTCAACAGGATAAGTAGAGCTGGATCCGAAGTTGTGGCGCAGACCCAGGGTATGGCCTACTTCGTGGGAAGATACAAAGCGGATCAGTTCACCCATGAGTTCATCGCTGAATTGCATGCTGCGTGCGCGTGGATCATTAGGAGCTGCTTGCACAAAGTACCAATTGCGTAATAAACGCATTACGTTGTGGTACCAGTTGATATGACTTTCGATGATTTCACCGGAGCGGGGATCGTGAATGTGAGGACCGCTTGCGTTAGGTACATCGGAAGGTTTGTAAACGATCGCAGAGAAACGGGCATCTTCAATAGACCAGGTAGAATCTTCCTGTGGAGTAGGAGCCATTTTAGCGATGATCGCGTTTTTGAATCCGGCTTCTTCAAAGGCTTTCTGCCAGTCGTTAACACCGAGGATCAGGTATTTACGCCATTTTTCAGGAGTAGCGGGATCAATGTAAAACACAATTGGTTTAACTGGTTCTACCAGTTCACCGCGTTTGTATTTTTCCATGTCTTCCGGCTTTGGTTCCAGGCGCCAGCGGGTAACCATCTGCAGTCTTTTTACGCCTTGCGGATCTGCATCAAAATCAGTTACGCTGGTAGTAAAGTAGCCTACACGTGGATCAAAGTAGCGTGGCTGCATTGGTACAGCAGGCAATAAAACCATGGAGCTGTTTAATTCTACCGTAGCGTTACCACCTGGGGCAGGAGGCATGCCCGGACCGCCAGGACCACCGCTTTTGCTGTATGTTTTTACTGTTTTGATTTCTGTATTCAGCGGATAGGATTTTACATCGGAGATGTAAGATTTATCTGGCTGAACGCCACCGAGTTTGAGCGCATTTTTTACTTGTCCGTCGAAGAACAGGATATCGTTATCACCGCTGATGAATTCAGTCAGATCGATGATGCTACCCTGATTGTTTTTAGATAATGCTTTTACATCAAATGCAGCGACAATTGGTTGCAGGTTAGAATTCCTTACAGACGTGAACATCGGCTGTGTAGAATCTTTTGATACTTCGGAGTAGGAAATATTTTTCAGGAAGATGCGACTGTTAGGGCCTTTTTCAAAGCGGACTACATTTTCGTTGATAATATCGCCGCTGAATCCCAGCATCCCCGCGCGAAGGCTTGCAGCGGATTTGGATATTCTGTTAACTACGAGTACATCTCTACCGAGCAGGGAATCGGGTATTTCGAAGAAGAAGCGGTCATCCAGCTTATAGATATTGAACAAACCGGAGTCAGATTTTGCTTTATCGGTGATGATTTCGGCAAAAGGTTTAGGGCCTTGTTTAGGTCCTGGTTTGATCATGGGTGGTTTTCCTGTGGAGTCTTTTGCTGATGCAGGAGTAGTTGGTGCGGTGTTGCGGGAATGTTTTTTCCGTTGTGCTTCCGCAGGGTGAAAAACTGCAGTACCCAGACAGAGCGCGCCTGCCATGGCTATTATCAGTTTGTTGTGAAGTGGTTTGCTCATTGCGGTTTAAATAATTGGTTCTTGATTACTTGTTAAGTTTTTTTTAAAACCTTTGCAAGTAAGTATATTAAGTATTAACTTATGAGGAAAATCCATAAGCGCAGCAATGGCTGTAGGAATGGAAAAAAAGAGTCAAATTGAGAAGTAAATGTTAAAACAATAGTTGCGGGGGCAACTTTTTTTATGTAAGTATTTATTATTATAGCAAATAATAAATACATATGGGGGAGAAGGAAGGGAAGAAGTTGATGTCCGCTGTGCTATTGAATTTCGAGATAGGAGTACTAAAAATAATCGATGAAGTATTGCTAAATGCTATTAGCTTGGGCTGAAAGCGTTGACTGGCGCGGAAATAAATAAGTTATCAGAATTGTAAGATTTCTGTTGGAACATTTGAATTTTTTCTTAAATTGTGCGTCCAACTTTGAAAAAAATCAAACGATTTCAAGAATTGGGACAGTAACAATCAGTTGTGAAAACTGCAACATTGGTTTTTTCGCTTAAGTAAGTGTTTGCTCTAAAAAAATGAGTGGTCTAAAAGCCCTGTGATGGGGCTTTTGCGTGTGAAAGTTAATTTTTGTGGGTTTTTTTGAGCTGCACTTGTTTTTTTGGACCAACCGTATAACTTTGCGAATCACTGATTAAAACAGTAAATTGAGTGCTGAGGGGCATTCCAGAATAGGGTATCGTAATTAGTAACTTCTAACAAACAATAGTTTAATTTTTAACACTAAAATTTCAATCAACATGGCTGAGACTAAAACAACTGTGACTGCAGCTACAGCTAAGGCTTCTTCTCATCAACCTAAGTCATCCAACTTGTTCGCGACGTTGGCTGTGCCTATCTGCTTAGTGATAGGTTTTCTGTTTTACTTTTTTGTATTAGGTAACCCAGCTAACTTCCAGGGTAACAATCCTGAAGGACATCCAGTTGATTCTGGTATCGGCAAATGGTTTGCTACTGTTTACAAAGGTGGTTTGATCGTACCGATCCTGATCTCCGTATTGCTGGTTTGTTTGACTTTCGTGATTGAGCGTTTTCTTTACCTGTCAAAAGCAAAAGGTAAATTCAGCGGTTCTGAGCTGGTACGTAAAGTACAGTATCACCTGGCTAACCGCAATATAGATGCAGCACTGGCTGAGTGTGACAAACAAAAAGGTTCTGTGGGTAACGTACTGAAAGCTGGTCTGAAAAAGTACAAAGAAATGGTTTCTAATACTGAGCTGGATACAGAGCAGAAGATTCTGACCATTAAAAACGAAATTGAAGAAACAACTGCATTGGAACTGCCAATGATGGAAAAGAACCTGGTGTTCTTGTCTACTATTGCTTCCGTAGCTACCCTGTTAGGTCTGTTCGGTACAGTATTGGGTATGATCCGTGCGTTCGCAGCGATGTCTTCCGGTGGTGCACCAGACTCTGCACAGCTGGCGGGTGGTATCTCTGAAGCATTGATCAACACTGCACTGGGTATCGGTACTTCTGCTGTTGCGATCGTAATGTACAACTACTTTACTACCAATATCGATAGCATCACTTACGCTATTGACGAATCTGGCTTTACTTTAACACAGAGCTTTGCTGCTAATCATAAATAATCTGAGATTATTTTGTGGAAAGTAAGCGGTTTTGAATCTATTTAAAGTAAACCATAAAACAGAGTAAAGATGCCTAAAGTTAAAATGCCAAGGAAAAGCACCGCCATTGACATGACAGCAATGTGTGATGTGGCTTTCCTGCTATTAACTTTCTTTATGCTGGCAACTAAGTTCAAACCGGATGAACCGGTAACGGTAGTTACCCCATCCTCTATAAACACTACCCTTTTGCCTGATTCTGATGTGTTGTTATTCACAGTAGATAAGGATGGTAGAGTGTTTTTCAGCATGGATGGCCAGCCTAAAAGAAGAAAGCTGATAGAAGATCTGAATACGCAGTATAAACTGGGCCTCACTGACAAAGAAATGAAGAACTTTGTTACAGGAGCCAGCGTAGGAGCACCTATCAAAGATCTGAAAGCTTACCTTGGCCTCACAGAGGATCAACGTAAAACTTCCGGTCTCGATAAAGGAATCCCTACAGATTCTGCCAGCGGTGAATTAGGAGCATGGATTGATTATGGTAATGCAGCTCAGGGTACAAACCTCAATAAAGTGAAGTATTGTATCAAGGCGGATAACCAAACACCCTATCCTAAGATCAAAGAAATTCTGGAAACTTTCAAGAGAAAGAAAATTCAGAAACTGAACCTGGTTACTAACCTGGAAGAAGCACCGAAAGGTACTGCTGCCTGGGAAGAACAACAGGCTGGTGGCAAAAAGAAGTAAACGACGGCAAATGCTTCCTGACCAGGAAGGCTGTTGATTTAAGAACTAAAAAAAATTGGCTACTATGGCAGAAATGGATACCAGTAGTAGTGGTGGGAAAGGGAAGAAACACGGTGGGACGAAATCCAAGAAACAGTCTACCCGTGTAGATATGACACCCATGGTGGATTTAGGTTTTCTGTTGATTACCTTCTTCATGCTTACCACTACCATGTCCAAGCCCAAAACAATGGACTTGATCATGCCAAAGGATACCGAAAATGAAAAGGACCAGAACAAAGTAAAAGAAAGTACGGCCCTGACCATTTTACTCGGAAAAGATAATCGTGTTTACTATTACGAAGGTTTGGCACAAGACCCTAATGCATCTGCTAATCCTGACTTCTTCAAGGCAACAACTTTTGCCAACACAGGAGGAATCAGAGATGAGATCATTAAGAAAAGGGACGAAGTTGCCAGACTGAGAAATGCAAAAGGTGAACCAGAAGACGTTGTAGTGATTATAAAGGCTGACGATCAAGCCAATTATAAGAATTTCGTTGATATCCTTGACGAAATGGCGATCAATAGAATTCAGCGTTACGCAACCGTAGACATCAGTGACCAGGATAAAAAATGGATACAGTCTACAGAAGCAGCTAACGGTGTACCTTCTACTCCTACGCCTCCAGCTAAATAGTTTTGTGGAATAATTATTTTTTTGCATCCATCATAAAACAACAACAATGGATTCTGCTAAAGTCTTAAAGTCCGATTTTCTCGATATCCTGTTTGACGGCAGGAATAAGGAATATGGGGCGTACGATTTGCGGAGACAGTATAATAAGCGTGTGCGGAATGCCATTTTAGGAACCGCGTCATTGTTTGTAATATTCTTTGCAACGTACATGATATCACAGTGGGTTAGAGCTGCTGAGGGAGATAACCTCAAGAAGCCGGTGATACAGGAAATTAAGATGGAAGATGTGAAGTTACCGGATGATCCGAAAACGCCACCTCCGCCACCTCCACCGCCTGCGCCACCGCCACCGGTAAAACCGTCAGTACAATTCACTCCTCCGGTTATTAAGAAAGATAACGAAGTACCACCGGATGAGGAACCTCCTAAACATGAGGACATCAAGGACAAAGCCATCAGTACTAAAACTGTAGAAGGTGATCCAAACGGTATCGATCCGGGATTACTGGAAGATAGTAAAGGTACCGGTGTAGTAACTGCTCCTGCTGCTCCTGCGAAAGAGGAAATCTTCACCTTCGTAGAACAACCTCCAACCTTCCCAGGTGGTGAGGAAGCACTGGCGAAGTACCTGAGCAAAAATATCCGTTACCCACGCGTTGCGCAGGAAAATGGTATCTCCGGTACGGTATTCGTTCAGTTCGTAGTAGACTCTGAAGGAAACATTAAAGACGTTAAAACAGTAGGTGCCGCAAAAGGTGGTGGCCTGGAAGAAGAAGCTGTTCGTGTGGTGAAAACCATGCCTAAATGGAAAGCTGGTAAGCAAAATGGCCGCCAGGTTTCTGTACAGTTCAACCTCCCTATCCGCTTTACTTTGCAGGAGTAGTACTGTATCAACATAATTTCAAAAGTCCCGTTTCAACACCGTTGGAACGGGACTTTTGATTTTTACAACCATGGATGGTAGCATCGATTATCGTAAATTTGTGGCCTTTGGGAATAATCATAAACTAAACAGGTATGCTGGGTAAACTAACAGGATTTGATGATACTATTGTGGCCGTAGCTACCGCGCCAGGCCTCGGCGCCATTGCAGTCATAAGACTAAGTGGTCCAGGTACCTATACTATCTGTAATGGACTATTTCCCTCCAAAGACCTTACCCAACAGGCCAGTCATACCCTGCATTTTGGCAACATCGTATCAGAAGGCCGTGTTCTTGACGAAGTAGTCGTTAGTCTGTATAAAGGCCCCCGCTCTTATACCGGAGAAGATGTGATAGAAATATCCTGCCACGGATCCYCTTATATTCAACAACAAATCATTGACGCCACCATCAAATCCGGCGCGCGTCTGGCCAAACCAGGTGAATTCACCCAACGGGCCTTCCTCAATGGTAAACTGGACCTTACCCAGGCAGAATCAGTAGCTGACCTCATCGCCAGCAACTCCGCTGCCTCCCACCAAACAGCCATGCAACAAATGCGCGGTGGCTTCTCTAAAGAATTACATGCCCTACGTGAGCAATTAATCACCTTTTCAGCCCTTATAGAGCTCGAGCTGGACTTCAGCCAGGAAGATGTGGAATTCGCCGATCGTACGGGCTTATATGCCCTTGTTTCAAATGCTACCGGCGTACTCCAACACCTGATCGACTCCTTCCGCATGGGAAACGTCATTAAAAACGGCGTAAATACCGCCATCGTTGGTAAACCTAATGCTGGTAAATCTACCCTGCTCAATACCCTCCTTAATGAAAACCGCGCTATCGTCAGCGATATTGCCGGTACCACCCGCGATACCATCGAAGAAATCCTCAACATTGACGGCATCCTCTTCCGCCTCATTGATACCGCTGGCATCCGCGAAAGTCGGGATACGATCGAAAGCATAGGCGTACAAAAAACGATGGAGAAAATCAAAGAAGCAGGTGTAGTCGTTTACCTGTTCGATGTAAACGAACTATCGGCTACGGATATACGTAATCAGATCAGTGCCTTCGAAGCAGATAACATCAACTATCTCCTCGTTGGTAATAAAACCGATATCACCGGCGAAAAAGTTATCCGCATTAAATTCTCCGACATCCCCGATATACTTTTTATCTCCGCAAAAAATCATGCGCATATCCAGGACCTCAAAGATGCACTCGTCCGCAAAGTAATAGCAGGTGAAGTGAATACAGAAGATACGATCATCACCAACGCACGACATTATGCTGCATTGCAGGAAGTACTGAAATCATTGCAGGATGTAAAAGAAGGTATGGATAACGGACTACCAGGAGATTTACTGGCGCTGGATATCAGGCTTTGTTTGCATTACCTGGGAGAGATAACTGGTGAGGTGACAAATGAGGATAGGCTGGATTATATTTTTAGTAAGTTTTGTATCGGGAAGTAGCATCGTTTCTTTTAGTTGACTTTTCAGACTGCCATGAAGACCGTCAAAGGACTTCGTGATAAATAGCTGATTCCCACCAGGCATTTTCCCCGAAGTCCTATGATAGAACTGATTCATACTTTTGGATCAATGAATCTCCAGTCAGGAATGTGTCCTCCCACGAATATTCATCGCCAAATGAGAATAGCTATAATCTTCATCGCCTTCTATTCAATTTAACCCCCACTCCTAACTCCAGGTAACCAATATTACTAACCGTGCCCAGAGGATAATACCGGATAGGATAAAAAGGAAAATATAGTCGTGCATCGAATGTTCGCCTTTTGACACCGAATGAAACATCATACATCAATCCATAATCCGGTACTATACTGTGTGTAGATGTAGTTATTTTATCTAACTCGGGATTGTCAAGTGTTTCGCTGAATGCGATGTATTTTATTCCACCCATTAGCAAGATAGTATGACGTGTTTGCCCTTTTGGACCGTATAAAGAATATCCTATACCCAACTTTTGAGCAAGGGTATAGTTGTAATTCGTTTTGATATATTTCTGTGGAAAATTCCTGAATAGCAGAAAGCTGAACATCGAATGGGAGGCGATAGAAAGTTTTGGGGTGAACTGATGAAAGGCCATGACGGATAGTGTTGGCTTTACCGTAATCCAGGTAATACCCAGGGCAGGTTTAATTTCCAGTAATGGAAGCGTATCCTGCGCCTGTACGCAGGTAGTAATAAAAAGAGAAATGCAAATAAGTATCAGACGCATAGGAGAGCGATTTATAATTGTTGAAAGTAGAAGGCTATTGCCTTTTTAATATTTGGAGTTTTGGAACCCAGGTGATCCAGGCCTTTGGCAAGATGGTATTGCTGGGCGAAGCCAGTGTAATATTGATTTAACACACGGTTAAACAGCGCTATGGGAGGCAGCATTATTTCTTCTTCCAGTTCACCTGCAGCCAAAAAAAATATACCAGAGGTAGTTTGATTGGCAACGCGGTTTGCTCTCTCGTTTTTAAGAACGATCTGATCGCCCAGCCAAAACGAGGGACTAAGACAGAGGTAATTTCCAAATATCCCGGGATAATTTGTAAAGCAGTAAGCTACGCATAGTCCGCCGGCAGAATGTCCTATCATGGCCCTGTCTTTCCGGTTATCTGATGCGTGAAAATCCTGTTCCATTTTGGGAATCAACTCCTGCCGGATGAATTGAATGAATTTATCAGCTTCTCCTTTATGCCCTTTGTAGGATACGGGTAAATAGTCATCCAGGCGGTTATTGCCCCCACCTATACCAATGACCAGAATTTCTTCTTTGTTTAGATCGGATGACTTTTTGTCGCATTCTAAAGCCACCAGGTCGAAGTCCGTTTTGGGATCAAGTACGTATAATGTTTTATAGGTCGTGGTTGGAGAGAAGTGTTTGGGAAGCGCAACTTTTATATTATAGGTGGCGCCATTGACCGATGAAGTAAGATCAAATGTGCTGATGCGAGCACTTTCGAATTTTTCTTTCTTGCAGGCGGATACCAATAATAACAAACTGAAACATGTAATAAAAAGCTTCATAAAATGACTGAATTTATCTTGTAGGATAAAAAATGAAATAGGACTCTTACCAGACGAAAACCGCCACAAATGTGAGGAATGAGGCCATGGGAATCGCCCCACCAGCTATGATGACACCTTTTTTTTGCGATAAACAATAAGAAAAAGAGTGATTTTCCTCAGGATGAGGGATGTTGATCCTTTAAATATGCAGATGGCTGCTGACCTGTGAATTTCCGGAAATTCCGATTGAAGGAAGACTTTGAATTAAAACCACATTCGAAAGCGATAGACAATAAGGTATAGCTCTTGCTTCCTGGAGCCGCAACCACTTTTTTAAATGCTTCCACCCGCAGAGAGTTGATATAATCGTAAAAACTCTGATCGAATTTTGAGTTGATAACCTGAGACAAAATGGCATCATGGACCTGCAGAAGCCGGGCAACTTCTCCCAATGTGAGTTCAGGATTCGTGTACAACCGCTCTTGGTCCATTAACTCGTTTAGTTGTTCCTGGATCTTTAATGCATCTACTTCTGTAAGGGAAGACCCTTTATATTTAATCCTGGCAGCGGGTACTTCAACTACTATTGGCTGACTGACTGCAATAGGTACAGGTTCCTCTTTTTCGGTTTCCATCCCGATAGAAGGGGCAGGAGATTTGAATATGGCTTTTTGGCGTACGCCAAAAAAACCGATGAAACATATAAACAGAGATGCGCTGAGGTAAATTGTTTGCGGCGTTTGATAGAATACCACAAATAACCAGATTATTCCCATACCTCCGATCAGGTAACGGAGCCAGTTTAAACTGATCTTCTCCGTGTTGGAAAACTCTTCTTTCAGTTGCCGTTTAAATTTATATAGCAATATTGCCGATGCGGTGATGTAACTCACTCCTGATATAATAATGGTAATATTAGTGAAGATAGCCAGATAGCTAAAAGCTGGTAGTCCGTTATCGAATACCCGTATTTTTTCCTGTGGATGTAACAGGAGGAACGGCAACCAACAAATACTGATTAGTACCACCGACAAAAAATGCAACAACCACATGGGGGCCGGCTTTTTTTTAGCCGTTAAATGTAAAATATAGACATAGAGAAAGGGTCCATGGACAAGCGGAAAAACGCCACTCCACCCCAACAGGTAGGGAAATTGGTGATRATGCCCGGAGATAACGAAATAWAGATCCGCCAGGTGTAAAGTGGCAAATAATTGCCAGATGATTAAAATTTTGTCGGCAGTCGTCTTATCAGGCTTTCCGATTAGCAACAATAACAAATAGATAGATACAATGACACTTGAAAAGTACAGCCAACTCATTTTATTTATAGATAGGTTACAAATACAGCACGCACAAGGGCAGGTTGCAACGACGTATAACAAATATAGGTAAACTGAATTACAGCCATTACATTAAACTTCCTTAGTTAGGTGAATAGATAAACTAGATTAATGATTCTATTTTGATAAAAAACAATTCTATATTGACTTTTTTCTAAAAAAGTTGTTAAAAAATTGCGCGACTTGAAAAACTTTACATAGGTTTGAAAAAGAAGAAAAAGAGCATTTGGAGCAATGGGAAAAGCGATTCATTTTTTATTTTACTGATTGCTAAAACGTTTAATCAAAGACTGATTAGCATATTTCGTCCAACGCAAATCAACCTACAACAATTTAATTCAATCAGAATCAGCAATAATTTAAAGAACCAGATTTACTTTAAACAGTCAACGAGAATTTCACTAAATAGCCAGACTTTTTTATCAATCACGTTGTTATTCGTAAGCATATGCGCGTTAAAATATCTCTATCATCAAGTAGCGTTGGTGAACGATAAGTGATGTCTTTCAAGCAAGACGCCTTTATCCCGTTATAATAATCAAGACAGCAAAACATTTTTTTGTGCTAAGAAATAGCGCAATAGCTACTGCTTCTGCAAAAAGTATGAATCAAAAGAATGAGCACTGAACACACCAAACGGCGGCCATGTAATTCCAGCCATTATCAGCAACAAGGATTGAAACTGCGAGGAAGAATGAGTAATGGCCTTACAGGTTATAGTGCTAAAGCCTTGAACAAAGCCGAGTATCCTTTGTCATTTGGCGAGAGTGGTACATAAAGTACCATATACAATGTGTGTAACATTGCATATGGCGACTAATTACTGTCTTATAACCAACCAATAGTGGCCTTCCCGGGAAAACCGGCTTAGCCTGAATGCATAAAAAAATACTATCTCAACAAACGCTATCTACCGTCAGTATTATCAGCAGGGTGATCTGTTCGGTATTGTAAGTTTTTGACTATAGAAATTGGCAGTCTGGTGCTGATTTCTATAGCAGATGCAAATAGCCTGCAACATAGAAGATTCCCATTCGTGATACTATACCAAAATCAGTTCTATTCAATTATTAAAACTAAAAAATGATGAAGTCAACCAAGAAATGTCTTTTGCTTTTTATGCTCTTTTGCATAGGAAGCATGTTTGCTTATGGGCAGGGGAAAATGACAGTTACAGGTGTCATTAAGGATGGCACAGGCGCAGTTCTTGAAGGAGCTACTGTGGGCGAAAAAGGTACCGTCAACGGTGTATTGACCGGCAAACAGGGTACATTTACTATTAACGTAAAACCAGATGCAAAGCTGGTTATTTCTTTTATTGGATATGTAACACAGGAACTGCCAGCAACCTCTTCTATGCACATAACGTTGGTACCTAGTGTACGAACTACTGATGAGGTAGTGGTGACGGCACTTGGTATCAAAAAACAATCCAAAGCATTAGGATACGCTGTATCCAAAATAGATGCTGACAGGATTATGATTAGTGGTACCCCTTCCAATCCCTTACAGGCACTCTATGGTGCTGCACCCGGCGTACAGGTGGCTGCAACAGCAGCGGGCCCTACTGCCGGTATGAAAATCAACATTCGTAATGCAGTATCTTTTGACGAGAATTCCACCACACGTCCGCTGATTGTGGTAGATGGTGTGCCCATTCATGACCAGAATACCAAAATGGGTTTTGCCGCTACAGATCGTGACAACGGAACTGGTATTAACGATATCAACCCTGACGACATTGCTTCTATGGAAATTCTCAAAGGAGCGAAAGCATCTGTATTGTATGGTAGTGAAGGTGCTAATGGTGTGCTGTTGATTACTACCAAAAGTGGTACTAAAGGAACAGGGCTTGGAGTATCCGCTTCTTATACTACTTCATGGGACCGCGCAGCTTTCCTGCCTAAATTACAAAATGAATATGGTACAGGTTCCAGCCCCAGCAACCCCAGAAATGATGCGGATGGATATTATCTTGATGTGAACGGAAAAAGAGCGCTGGCAACTACATTGGGAGATGGTACCGGTGCCCAGGCATTTGGACCAAAATTTGACCCCAGCGTGAAGGTTTTATGGTGGGATGGCGTAGAAAGACCATGGCAGGCGCAAACCAAAAATATCTATAATGACCTTTACCAGACAGGGCATCAAAATACCACAAACGCGGCAATAAGTGGTGGAGGCGAACAGGGACAGTTCCGTTTCTCCTACACTAATTTAAGTATGACGCCGATCAGACCAGGTTCTCAGTATGATAAAAATACTTTTAGTCTTAGTGCGTCTGGTAAAATAAACGATAACATCACCCTTAAATATTCCGGTAACCTGTATCTTTCCAGGAACCTGAATGCTTCCAACCTGAGCACCATGAACGGAGAAGGTCAGCAGGCAGAAATTGGAGCCTTCAGTGCTGATATTAATGTTGGTCTGTTAGAATCGCATCTGTTAACACCAGATGGCTATAACTACTTTGCCAGCCCAAGCCGTAGGAACTTAATATCCAATGGTAGAAAAGGGGTGGTTGGTTTCCTGTGGGATCAACTCTATAACAAATCTATTTTCTCAAGATTGCATACTATTCAGTCATTATCTGCTGATATAAAAATCAACAAAATATTTAGTGCTACGCTGATGGGTGGTATTGATTATAGCACAGAGCGGAATGAATATAAAGGCAGATTGCTGGACCCGCAGTTATTAGGCCCCACCAGTGG
Source organism: Chitinophaga sp. 01L420 (assembly GCF_056399985.1). Lineage (NCBI taxonomy): Bacteria > Pseudomonadati > Bacteroidota > Chitinophagia > Chitinophagales > Chitinophagaceae > Chitinophaga > Chitinophaga sp. 01L420. Next base: position 307,504 of record NZ_JBFTSK010000008.1, on the reverse strand, counting down.
TATGATGTATAGTGATATGACTAATATATTTAGAAATACCTATGGTCAGGGTATGTTAAATTTCGATACTAAAATAAACAGTGATTTTGATTTATCCGGTTTTGTCGGAGGTGTGATCAGACAAAATTATACAGAAGGAAAAGGTGCATCTGTAAATGGTTACGGCCCGGGATTGATGGGTATTCCTAACTTCTTCTCGTTTACTAATTTGCCACTGGGCGTATCACCAACTTACCAGGCTATAAACGGACAGGATATATTGTATAGCTTATTGGGATCTGCACAGCTGGCATGGAGAAACCAGGTTTATATTGAAGTACAGGGTAGGCAAGACTGGTCTTCTATTTTACCTCCAGGCAATAACCATTATTTCTACCCAGGTATAAGTGCCGCCTGGATTTTAAGCGAAAGCTGGAAGTTGCCGGAAGTGTTTGATTACGCCAAAGTAAGGGCATCATGGGCAAATGTGGGACGTCCGGGACCACGCTATTTCAGTAACGTAAACTATGATGTTTCTCAAGTAGGTGGTGGATATGTGTTTACTCCTCCCGGCGATATTCCTCCAATGGATGGTAATGGCGTACCCAACTTAAAACCTGAGCGTAAACGTGAATTGGAAGTAGGCTTTGAAACTTATCTGTTGAAGAACAGAAGAATCGGTGTAGACTTCTCGTATTACAAATCTGATATCTACGACCAGATCATGGCAGTAGCTGCCCCTCCGGGAACAGGAGCTAAGAATCAGCGCATGAATGCTGGTGACGTGATGGCCAAAGGATGGGAACTGGCTATTAAAACAAAACCGGTTTTAGCCAAGGATTTTGAATGGGATTTGAATCTGATGTTTGCACACGGTAAAACTGTTGTTAAAAAACTGGATGGCAAACTGCAATCTCTTACCTTATGGAGTTCATTTGGTGCTGTAAATACAGTGGCTAATGTAGGCGAGGAGTATGGTCAGATTTACCTGACTAAGTCAACTTACACTTACAATAATCCTGATAAAGCAGATGATCCGGCTAACGGCAAAAAAGTAGTAAATGCTGCAGGATCTGCTTATGACTACAAAAGCACTGCAAAATTGATTGGTAAAACAATTCCTGATATATCAGGTGGCATCTTCAATTCCTTTTCCTACAAAAACTTCCGCCTGGTTGCAAATATCGACTACCAGTTTGGCGCTACGTTCTTGTCAGGATCAGAAACTTATATGATGGCTGCCGGTGCGTTGAATGAAACACTGAAATACAGAGATGCAGCACATGGTGGCGCGGCTTATTACTTAGATGCTAATTCCAAAAAAGTAGCTGGTAATAATCCCAATGGCGGACCTACCTTCCATGATGGTGTGATATTGGATGGCGTTAGCACTGATGGTAAAACAAATACAAAAGTAGTTTCTGCGGACAATTACTATTACGATTCATACTTCTCAAATGGTTTCTTCCCTGAAGACAGAATCTTTAAAAGCGACTATATAGCACTGCGTAACGTAGCACTCGACTACAATCTGGGTCGGAAGATTGCTCAAAAAATCCGCATGAACAGTCTGACGGTATCTGTTTTTGCAAACAACGTGGCTTATCTTTATAAAGCGGCGCCAAATTCAGTACCGGAATCCACTAACGGAACCGGCTGGGGCGTAGGTTCCTATGGAACAACAGCATTACCTGCACAACGTTCAATAGGTATTTCTATCAAAACTAAATTCTAAAAGCAACTAAGATGAAATACATACATTTAAAATCACTTTTCTTACTTACGTTGTTAATATCCTCCGTAGGATGTAAGAAGAAATTGGAAGAATTATATCAGAATCCGGATGGATATTCGAAAGATATGGCGGATAAGTCCGGCGTAAGTGTTATTGCCGGATTCTTCACTTCTCAGCTAACGCAGGGATTCTTTTTGAGTGGAGATTATGGTTCTGTTTATCACCAGGTAAGAAGTGGAGGAAGGATTACGGCTAGTGGCATTCAAATTTATAACGTAATGTCAGAAGGGGGTGCATACTCGCTTGCAGATGTTGAGCATGACTGGGGGACAGGTGGTTTTAACGAATCTATTTTCAACTTCGTGAATACCCAATGGATCACGCCAATAATCTGGGCACAACGGGAATACAATAAAACAGCACCGGATAAACGTACTGTTTCAGATAGCCTGTATATCACCTTAATGCATGTTTTAAAGGGGTATGCCTATCAAAGAGCGACCGACATGTATGATAAGGTGCCATACATAGAAACAGGTACTGCAGGTGGATTGGACGGACTTAAAGCAAAGTATCTTGGTCAGGCGGAAATCTATCCGAAAATAATCAACGAATTGAAAGCTGCTGATGCAACGCTGACGAATCTGACACTCACTTCTACCCAGCAGGCATCCTTTAATCAACAGGATATCCTTTTTGGTGGAAATCTTTTGAAATGGCGTAAGTATATTAATTCATTGAGATTACGTTGTGCAATGAACGTAAGCGAGGTGACGCCTGCGCTTACAAGGCAAGTGCTGACAGAGTTGCAGGGCAAGCCTTTATTGACCGACTATAACGATGTAGCTGGTGTGGCCGACATCGCTGTTATTGCACTGAATCGTATTTGTAATGAATTAGGAATTACACGTTCTTTCAGGGAAAGAGGGGCTGATTTCACAGCAGGGAAAAAATTCCTGCAGGACGTGATGTATTGTCAACCGACCGAAGGCAGCAAGGTGGTAAACGGAAAAACATTATTCTATTTTAGTGGTGATAATTCCGCAACAGGTTTGTTGAATGGTACTGTTGATCCGCGTGTTTCTTATATCTTCTCCCCAGACTGTATTGGCAGATACCTGGGTACTGAAACAAAATGGGATGGCAATGCAGATCCAAATAGTTATTTAAATAAAGTTTTGCGTGGCTACTACATCAACGATCCTATCATGACTGACATTTCAAAGACCACCTTTTATTATGGTCCAAACAAAAGCCTGTCAATTGAATTGGATGCAGCGTCAAAAACAGATCTGAGCAAACGTGAAGCATTCCTGTTAAATGCACTTCGCAGCAGACTCGCTAATTCCGAGGACACTGATGGGAACGTAGGTTCTGAAAGAAATCTGGTTGCCGCATATAATGTACGCCCCGAATTCAACTTTGCACTGAAGTTTCCAACCATTCACGCGGTTGAAACAGAGCTTTCATTGGCTGAAGCAGCAGTAAGAGGTTGGGGGCAACTGAATGGAAGTGCCCGCGAACACTACAAGAATGCGATCATTTTGTCCTGCAAATACTGGTATGAACTGAATAACTCAAATCAGTATTCAAAGACCACTTTGCCGGCGATGCCAACCACGATGGATGATTCGAGAATCAATGCCAAACCTGCTATGGAATATAATGCAAGTGCTTTTGCTGAAAATGCCGCCCAGAAATTTGATGCCATGTCCAGCGTGCAACAGGTACAGGCAATTTTTAATCAGCTGCAGCTGCACTACAATATGATAAACTTTGAAGTGCCATACACCGCTGCCCGCAGATTAATTAAATATGTGGGTACAAATCCAGCTTCTATGTATGATAAATACAAATGGAAAGAAAGAATGAGCTATCCAAGCAGCATTCAGGCTTCCGATCCCGAAGGTTGGAATATCATCAGCTCTACCAATAACCCGGATCTTCCGGTGTGGTTTACAGGTCGTACTACCAAATGGAAGAATGCACTGGAATAGGAATGAGAAGTCTTAAAAAATAGAAAAGAGAACGTCGCAAAAATGAAATGCGCGTAAAACATAATCTTCTGGCAGGTGAAGCAGACACCTCCTGATGGTTTAATAGCAAAGTGAAGACAGCAATAAGGCCGCCATTGTGCGGCTTTATTGCTTTTGTATAAATGACTGGATATTAGCTAGACCGGATTTTAGCACTTGGTTTCATAGAGATTCTCCAATGGTAAATCTACTATCTGGATAAGTAGCCTCAAACGCTGTGTGGTAGTGGGTAGACATGTTCCATTGCTGATAGCCTTGCCTGTATTAGTTTGTTTAACTGTTATTGCAATATGAATTTATCGTGGTGTAAAAAAATGAAATCGTAATAAATTGATCTGCTATATTTGCCATCACCATGCAACACACATGAAGCCCAACGAAAATTAATTGTTTATACCCATCCATATTATGTACTATGAACCCGTATAACCCATGGTTGGCGCCTCATATGAAAGCAAGTTAACCGTTAAGAATGCTTTTTATATTTTATCATTGATACTATTCTTATGAACAAAAAACATGTTGCAATACTTCCGGCAATCGCATTGCTGGGAAGTCTGTTAAGTTCCTGTAGCAAACAGTTAACTCAAAAAGATCAGCTCCGTCCGGATGAGCTGAAAGGCGCGTCAATAGCCGAGCTCCGTGGATTCGCGGATGCCCAGTATAACCTGCTGGGGTTTGGTTATGATCTTACGGGTACCTACGGGAGCGCTACCTCCGCTACCTACCAGGTGATTGATGTTGCCCGCCTGAGCACTGAGCAGCCCGGCCGCGTGGAAATCATTCAAACACAAGGTCAGGATCAGCAACTGATATCTGGTATTAACTGTGAAAATTACTCGAGAAATTTGTCGCAAAAGTTACAAGTAACTGACACGCTGAAACTCTTTTCCGGCACGTTGAAATCCGCTTTCCAAGATAGTAGCGCTTATTCATCCAAGTATGTTTACAGCAGTTACAACATCCAGATCAAACAGCGTACATTGAAATTTGCAGCGGATAATTCCGTGCTCAGGAACTATCTCTCCGCTGCCTTCAAGGCGGATATACTCAGCAGTTCACCTGCGCTGTTGGTGAGTCGCTATGGTACACATGTCATGTCGGGCATTCTGCTGGGAGCAAAACTGAATTTCATGTACCAGGCACGAACCCGGAGTGAGGATCGTTCAAGCGCTGCTTCTTCTGGTTTGAAAACTGCGGCTGGTACATCTTTTAACGTAAATGTAGAGGGTGCAGCCGGTTCCAGCTATTCCAGCACGAATACCTCCCAACGTTTATATTACCAGACCATTGGTGGTGACCCTACCAAGGGGCTTTTCGGTATTATCGATCTGACGAATGGTACTCCTGCTCCAAAGATAGATATTGCAGCTTGGCAGGGCAGCGCAAGCCTGGCGAATTCGGAGCTCATTGATATCAACCGTAATGGCCTGATACCTATTTACGATCTGATTGCCGATCCGGTAAAGAGTGCTGCGGTGAAGGCATACGTAATCCAATACCTGATTGATCATCAGATAAAGACGAACAGTGATCCTGTACGTGTTTATTATAACACTATCATCAACCATCATACGATGACGATCGATCCCTATGATTACGACTATGCAGGTAATAACTGGACAGACGTAGGCATTAATTTCCATGCCTTCACCTCCCAGGTAGAAGGATCTTTGCCAGTGTATGAATATATCAATTATACATCTGGTAACCATGTGTTTACTATCGTCAAGGATGATTACCCTTATGCACAGAATAATTTTGTGTTACTGGGGATTAAATTCTATGCGTTTCTGACACAGGTGCCAGGTAGCGTGCCGGTACACGTGCTTCACAATAGCGGTATTAATAACCACACCTATACTATCGACAGGTATAGCTATCCGTTTGAACAGCATGGCTACACCTATCTAGGCGTTGGTTTCTATGCATTCAGATATCCGGTAGCACGCTAGTGCCAATCCAAAATTACCGGGTAAAGTTTTTAGCTTTACCCGGTAAATAATATCATAGGCTGTATTATGTCAGATTTAAAGCAGTAAAAAGACAAGACCCTAAACTTCTTATTTACCTGCTATGTGTTTCTGCAGCATGTTTAGTAGTGGCGATAGCCACCTGTTTCATTCCGGCAATACACTTTCTTCAACGCTATGCAGCAATAGGCATAGTAGTGGGACTCACTATTCCGAATCTCTTTCAGCTATATAAAGAAATTGGAGAGTGCGTATTGGCGGATGATGAAATCATCCTTGTGCATGGAGAAAATATTGTCAGATACCCCATATCAGAAGTTACCGATATAAAGTTTCTTGAAGAACGATAGGAAAGTCGCTGTCTTACACTTTTCTTCATCAATTTGCATCATACATTTCTATTGTATTAGATGAAAGCAAACATAACCTGCCCACTATAGAATGGCAGCTTGCATATTATATATATAAAATACGCTATTTTACCCCGAAATAGTGAATATACTAACAAACATTGCGATGATGATAATAGCAAAACCGCTCGCCATCACTTATCTTCGTTACAATCGTGGACATAGTAAATCGCCAAAATCACTTTAGGACCAATTATATATCGTTGTGAAAAAGAGCTCCTGCAGCGTATTGCGGCAGGTGACGATATGGCGTTTACCCATCTTTTCCATACTTACCATCAACAGCTGGGGGAATACATCTGCAGGATCACGGGGTCTATCACGGCGGCAGAAGAAATTGTGCAGGAAGCATTCGTAAAGATATGGACCAAGAGGCACCTGCTCAATGATGTAGAGAATATCAAATCCTATTTGTATCGGTTGTGCAGGAATCAAACCCTGAATAACCTGCGGCAGCTCGCAAAAGAAAGAGCTAACCAACATGAGTGGGTCCAAACGGCAGGCAGTGTTATGGAGGACGAATTGAATAAGGAAACCTATTTCAGGTTGATCGATGAAGCTGTGACCAAGCTACCACCCCAACAACAAAGGGCTTATTTACTGAGCCGCAGTGAAGATCTGACTTATGAGGAAATAGCCAATCGGATGAACATTTCCCGGGATACGGTTAAAAAACATCTCCAACTGGCTGTAAGGTTTATTATGAATTACGTGCGTCAGCACGCCGGTATGCCGGTTATAGCCATCGGCATTTTCTCTTCTTTGGTATAAAAATCGCTCTCCCGAAAAAAAAGTTTACAGCGCATTACCCCTTTTGCCGACTTTCTGTGTCTTACCCCTGAAAAATGCATCCACATAATGATGAGCGAAAGACAGCATTACCTTTTCCAGCGATACTTTGAAAAACTGGCCACTCCGGAAGAAGCGGCTGAACTAATGTCGTGGTTGGCCGAAAACGCATCCGACCAGGAGGTGTTGTCATTGATGGATGGAACCTGGGAGAGCTTTGTTCCCACGCAGCCGGTATTTGATGAGGAAAAGAGCAACCGGATGTTGCTGTATGCACTTCAGGCACCTGTAGAAAAACAGCGAATGAAATACTGGCGCAGTTGGGCCGCTGCCGCTGCTATTCTTCTGCTGCTTTTGTCCTCGGGCTACCTGCTGATGAAGAAAACTTCCCCAGCGGTACATCATCATCAACTGGCTAAATTAAAAAACGATATCACGCCGGCGAACGGGAACGTAGTATTAACACTTGCCAATGGTGCCAGTATTGTGCTGGATGATGCGGCTAATGGCCATCTTGCCAGTCAGGGAGGGAGTAGTATTATAAAACAAAACGGGCGGCTATTGTATGCGGTGGCTGGCAAAAGCGGGACAACCACGATATACAATACCATCTCTACTGCCAGGGGAAAGCAATATATGGTAATACTCTCGGATAGTACCAAAGTATGGCTGAATGCCACCTCTTCACTTCGTTACCCGGCTGTTTTTGATGACACTATCCGAAAGGTGGAACTAAGTGGAGAAGCCTATTTCGAAGTGGCACATAATAGGAAGGCTCCATTTATCGTGGCTACGGTTGCTCCTGCCGGCGGACGAAGCGCAGAAGTAAGGGTGTTGGGCACTCATTTTAACGTAAAGGCTTACAAAGATGAATCACTCGTTAAAACGACACTGCTGGAAGGCAGTGTGCGTATGTCAACCATAAAAGATGCTACTACCAAAACCAGGATCTCTGCTTTGCTGGCACCTGGCCAACAGGCACAACTCTCCCATCTTTCAGGGGAGGACGATCATAACATTCACCTGGTAAAAGAAGTAAACGTTCACCAGATCCTCRCCTGGAAAAATGATTTGTTCGATTTCGAAAATGAAACTATTCAGGACATCATGCGGCAACTGACACGCTGGTATGATATAGAAGTGGAATTTAAAGGAGATATCCCGGAGAAGCACTACTACGGGGCTATCCGCCGGCAGGTAAATATTTCAGAAGTATTTAAAATGCTGGAAATAGCAGGAAATGTAACCTTTACTATCAACGGTAAAAAAGTATACGTACAGAAAAAATAATATCAACCTACAGCATCGGTAGCAATAGCTAACATATTCCCTAACACGAACATTAATATTTCACACGTATGAAAATTCGAGTTGTCTGCTCTGCTAATGGCAGAACGAAATGGGTCAGGTTCACCAAACTGATCTTTCTTTTTCTCACCTTCTCGGCAATGCAATCGTTTGCCAAAGCCTATTCACAAAAAATCAACGTCAACCTGAAGAGCGTATACCTGGACAATGTTTTTAGAGAAATTCAACGACAAACAGATTACTTGTTTCTGTATACTGCCGAAGAAGTTAAAAAAGCAGGTAAAGTAAATGTCAGTGTAAAAAATAGTACAGTAGAAGAAACGATGCAGCAATGCCTGTCGTCAACAGGCCTGGGTTTTCATATTGTGGATAAAACAATTGTACTGGACCCGAATCCAGTTGCAACGGATAATTCAGCCAAGCGTGTGGCGCACCAGAAGATATCCGGTACCATTATACACCAGGAAACAAAAGAACCATTGATTGGTGTAACCATCATCATCAAAGGCACCAAAACAGCTACTATCTCCGACAGCAAAGGTCACTTTGAAATTGACGCAAACCCGGGACAGACAATGGTGTTGACCTATGTAGGTTTTGCTGCCAAAGAAATAGTCATCAGCAACCAGACATCCCTGAATATTCAATTACAGGAGCAGCCTAAATCAGTATCTGAAATTGTAGTAGTAGGCTACGGCACTACAAAAAGAACGGACCTCACCGGCTCTGTGGGTACGGTGAATGCAAGTGACCTGGGTAAGGTAACCACTACTAATCTGGGACAGGCCATCCAGGGACGTATGAGCGGTGTTCAGGTAACGCAGACTTCTGGTCAGCCAGGTGCAGGCGCCGATATAAAAGTGCGTGGCGTAGGTTCTGTAAAATCCGGTAACAGCCCGCTGGTATTGGTAGATGGTTTTGTAGGCAATATGAACGACATCGATGCGGATGATGTGGAGTCTATTACCGTGTTAAAAGATGCATCTGCTGCAGCCATCTATGGATCAAGGGCAGCGAATGGCGTGTTGCTGGTCACGACTAAGAAAGGAAAAGCCGGTAAAGCATCTGTAGAATTTAAATCTGAAAACGGGTGGCAGTCACTAACTAAAAAGCCGCGCTACCTTAATGGTCCTGAGTGGGCCCAACATCAGAATGAAGCCCGGCAATACAATGGTAAATCCCCTTTCTGGGTAGATGCGACTGCGCCTGAAACCATTACGCAGTGGACGGATTGGTCTGACTACGTATTCAGTACAGCTCCTATACAGGATTATCACCTCGGTGTGAGCGGTGGTACTGATAAAACCCAGTACGCCATAGGAATAGGTTATGTTAATCAACAGGGAACTATCATCGGCACAAATTTCGACAGAATTAATACCCGTATCAATTTTCAACAGGAGATCACAGATCATATCAGAACAGGTATTAACCTCAGTTATATCCGCTCTGCTTATACCACTACCATCACTGCGTTTTCATCTTCGCAGCCCGCTGCATTAAATGGTATTACGGCGGCACCACCTACCATCCCCGCTTATAATCCGGATGGACTTCCCGGGGCGCCACGTCCCGGATATCCCGGCGAAGCCTATATTACAAATACTACCTGGAAAACACCTTCTATCGCCAATGACATCCTGGATAATCTTTCCCGGAGTAATAAAACCTTCGGAAATCTTTTTGCAGAAGTAGACCTGATAAAGGGATTAAAATACAGACTGGTAGTAAATGGTTCTGTTATGAATAATTTCAATGAAGAATGGACCAGCAAATGGGCTATCTATTCTCCTGCAGATCTTAATCACACTACGCCGCTGGCGCAGGGAGCTACTGCCAGTTTACGTAATTTATCCAAAGAAAGTTATGTGTGGGAAGTACAAAATCTGTTAACCTATGTGAGAACTTTTGGAAAACACAGTATCAACGCATTACTCGGCGTGTCATACGAAAAAGGCGATGGGTACCAGTTTGATGCTTCGAAAACAGATTTCCCCAACAACGATTTACAGGTGCTTGGCGCAGGTAATACACTGGGCGCCATCAACGGCGGATATGTAGATCCTTATTCCCTCACCTCACAGTTTGGCCGCATCAATTATTCCTATAACGACAGATATCTCTTCCAGGCCAATATACGTCGTGATGGCTCCTCAGTGTTTGCACCGGGTAAACAGCAGGGCGTTTTCCCGTCTTTCTCTGCGGGATGGCGCGTATCACAGGAGCCATTCATGAAACAACTGAAAGCCATCAGCAACCTGAAAATCAGGGGTAGCTGGGGACAGCTGGGAAATGCCAATATTCCGGCCTATTCGTGGATCAGCACCATTGATGTTACCGGAGGTGCTGTATTCGGTAATCCGCAAACAAGACAGCCGGCATATTTCCCCAACCAGATGTCTAACGAAAACGTAAAATGGGAAACTACCACCACTACTGATATTGGTTTGGAGTTAGGCTTGTTCAACGACCGCATCACCTTTGAAGGAGATGTATACAATAAGAAAACAACAGACATGCTGTTGGACGCCACCATTCCATTCACCGCAGGCTTTACATCTGGTCCGGTAGTGAACATTGGAGAAGTTCAGAACAAAGGCTGGGAGGTACTGTTGCGCTACCAGGATAACATCGGAGATTTTAATTACAGCGCTTCCGTCAATCTTTCCCACAATCAAAATAAACTGGTAAACCTGGGCGGCGTAAAATCAATGCTGACCGGACCCCTGAAATCAGATGAGGGGCTGCCATTATACGCATACTGGGGCTTTCAGGCAGACGGCATCTGGAGGACCAAAGATGAAATCAATGCAAACCCTCACCGCAGCGGCGACAGGCCCGGCATGGTACGTTTCCTGGATCTGAACAACGACAAACAGATTACAGATGCAGATAAAACTGTTATCGGTAGCTATCTCCCGAAATATGTATATGGCTTTAATGCCGCATTTCGCTGGAGAGGAGTCGATGTATCTATTTTGTTCCAGGGAGAGAAAGATAAGGACATGCTTGTTGAATCAGTATTTGGTGGGAACGGGGAAGGAGAAGATAATAACATAGACAGATATTACTGGGATAACAGGGCGATACTTGATAAAGACGGTAACGTAACCAGTGGCACTACACCCGCCGCCGGTGCGGTAAAGGGAGATGCTATCTGGAGTAGCTACCTGGTACAGGACGCCTCTTATCTGAGGATTAAAAATTTGCAGATAGGTTATACCCTGCCTAAAAAATGGATAGCACCATTGCGGATACAGTCGCTGCGATTATATGCCAACGGCACCAATTTAGTTACCTGGACTAAGTTTATTGGTTATGATCCTGAAATGAAACCATCAGAACCCAGCGGTATTAATGCTTACTCCCGCGGGGGAGTAGACGCATATCCGGTAGCCAAATCAATCACCCTGGGCGCAAGACTTATTTTCTAAATCTTTAATCGGCAGTTATGAAAAAGATACTAAAGCTTTCCACCTTATTACTGTGTATTCTCTGTCTGACGCAATCGGGATGTAAGAAAAACTTTTTATCATCTTACCCGAAAAATAATCTTTCAGAAACTAATTTTTATAAAACAGAAGATGACTTCACCAGCGCCGTAAACGGTATTTATGATGCGATGCAGGCCGACAGAGAATTGAGCTTTTTTCCGATGACGGATATCGCTACTCCCTATGCTGGTTTTGGTGATACACGCTTTGGACAATATGACAATGGGATATTTGGTATAACCGATGGCTGGCTAATGGGGCAAACTTTATGGGTAGCGTGGTACCGGGTAGTGTTCAGAGCCAACCTGGTGTTAGATCATATTGATGCCAAAGATGTAACCCTCTCGGCGGCCATGCATGACAGGTTGAAAGGAGAAGCGTTATTTCTCCGCTCACTCGCCTATTTTTATCTTGCTAATCTGTATGGAGATGTACCGCTGATCACACGCGTATTAAAATATGAAGAACTGCTTACGCCCCGCAATAAAAAGTCGGAAGTAGTAGCGGCTATCATCGCGGATCTTAAAACAGCAGAAACATTATTGCCTTCTGTTACTACCTATCGCAGCAAAAAATCGCTGCTGGGAAGAGCCAGCAAAGGAGCGGCTAAATCGCTGTTGGGTAAGGTATATGTATATGAAAAAATGTGGCCGGAAGCAGCAGCTAAATTAAATGAAGTAATCAACGTGGATAAAGACTATGACCTGGAACCTCAGTTCCTGGACTTGTTCTGGCCATCTACAGAAAATGGCAAAGAATCCATTTTTGAAATTCAATATGCAGGCGGTGTAAAAGAAGGGAATTCTTATGTGCGTTTTGCCGCGCCCAATACCACCTCGCTGATATCCACAGCAGGATTTGGTTATGTAACACCAACAGAAGATTATACCAATTTATTTGAAACCACCAATGGTTACCCGGTAACCAGCACCTTTGTAAGCAGGGTAGCAGCGGGAAGTGCTTATCGCTATAAGTTTACCTATGCATCCACTGATCCGGCCTTTGATCCATCTAAACCATACAACAACCGGGACCCGCGACTGGCGTGGACGGTATGGTATGAAAATACCCCCTACATCGCAGAGTTTCAGGCCCGCACCGGCCAGAGTGGAGTAAATTATCTACAGCAATATGCGAATGAAAACGGGCATAATACGGTGAAGTATGTCATCGGGAAATTAGATCTCACTGCCGGTGACAGCCCAGGTAATATGATCCTGATCAGGTATGCAGATGTTTTATTATTGTACGCAGAAACATTAATAGAATTGAATCGCAGCGCGGAAGCCGCCACCTATATTAATAAAGTACGTCAGCGTCCCAGTGTTGCCATGCCTACCATACAGGTGCTGGAAGTGGTACAACATAAAACTATTATTGCAGATCAACAGGCAATGCGAAATTTCCTGCATGAGGAACGCTATCGTGAACTGGCTTTCGAGTGGGGACACCTGTACATGGATCAGATCAGATGGGATGTATTTGCAGATGAAATCGTGAAGTACTGGACTGCCGGGAAATGTGGTGGTAATAATCCTGCACTGAATAGCTTCGATAAACGTCATTATCTGTGGCCTATTCCTGCAGAAGAAAGAAATAAAAATCCACAGTTATCTCAGAACCCTGGTTATTGAGTAGCATGTGTGTTGCAGGTATAATAACAGTTGACGGTTGGATGCCTTCAACTGTTATTATACCTTCTTCTTTACATGCCCTATATTTCACCTACAATTAATTTGGAAAGCAAACGCTATTTAAGAAAAGTAGCCGAAATTGTTCCCGGATTTAATAATGAGAAAGAATAGAAGATGTATCCAGGCAATATTATTTTTGAATTGGGAAGAGATATCGACCCGACCATACCCTCGCTGAGGGCTAATCACATTAAAGATTTGGAGAACGGGGAGCTGATGGCATTAAAAAAGGTGTTGCAAATTAATGATCATTTGCCCGAGGCATCTTTGATGGCGGTTGCAGAAGCAATGCATAAGTATCCGGATCTGAGGCTGACTTTCTATAGCCATGCAGACGTTACACGGATCGACTGGAGTGTTTTTTCTCATGTACGTCATTTGTCAATTGGTGGAAAAGGAAACTGGGAGCATATAAATTTTTTGGAGCAGATGCCATTGCTGGAATCATTGGAATTAATAGCTCCATTGAAATGCAAGGCTTCGTTGTTGCCAATAGAAAACCTCCGGCAGCTGAAGCGACTTAGTTTGAACGGCATTCAAAAAGATGTGGATAAAATTGTCTGGCTAAATGGCCTGGACTCATTAGGATTGTGTGTTGGGAAGTTGAAGGATCTGGCATTTATGGCTAATATTCCTTTTATAAAAAATCTTAGTATAAGTTATACGCAGGCATCTGATTATAAAGTGCTGCTGAATACAAAGGGACTAAAAATCCTGAATTTGCTGGGTTTAAGAGGCTTTCAGGAAGAAGATGCCTACAGCTTACAACAGATACCGGAGTTGAAGTTGCTCACGATGTCAAGATGTTCTAAAATCAAATCAATTGAATTTGTGGCAGGCTTGCAGCAACTAAAAAAATTACGTTTGGGCAGTATGAGTATATACTCTTATGATCCTTTGTATGAGCATGAAACATTGCAGGTCATCTCAACACACTCAATAGAACCTGCAAACAAATCTTTAAAAGGTGTTTACCATATACCGCACGTATACCTTGGAGGACGTTTCCCGAAACAGGAAATAGAGGCCTTCCTGGCTGGTTTTACCGGTAAGGATGCAATTATTGGCGGGGTGCAGTTAAAAGGTGCTATGGAGGAATATAATTTCATATACCATGTCAATGAAGTAACGGATGTTTAAGGATTTCTTAAGATAGATATTAATAGGAAAGGGTGTAACTAAAAAAGCCCTTCCCTATTTAAAAATCTATCAGGCATAAAATTATTACATACCTGCCCTTTTCTCCTCTTCATTTTTATTTTCTTGTTTGCTCTTCTGCGTAGATTTTCCAAAGCTATAACTGAGGGTAATGGCCATCTTCCGGTTACCATTCCAATGCTGCATCTGGTTGTCAATAATACTTTTCTCCCGGAACTTTAAGCGTATAAAATAGGTGTCAAATATATCGTAGTAGTTGATTCTGGAATTTAGTCTTCCTTTCATCCAGCTTTTCTGAACACCGAGATCAACACTGGCCATTGGTTTGACGGTATAAAGACCGCGTCCTCCTGCGGAGCGGTAAAAATAGGAGATGTCGAAAGTGATTCCTTTGGGTAATGTAAACACCTGGCTGCCCGAAATAGTATAGTCAAATACAGGAATAGCATAGGTTACGCCGTGATAAGGTGTCTTCTCTTTTTTATAGGTTCCACTGATGGTATGATTCATTTTCCACCAGCTATAAATGGTAAAAGGGAAACTCACGTCGATACCACCAAAATCATTATAGGGTAAGTTTCTGCCGAGGTATTGGAGTACATTGGTAATGCTGTCATATTCCGGATAACGGGTCATAGGGTCCGATTCTCTGCCAAAATACACGGAAATATTAAGTGCCCGTCGGGTGTAAGCAATCGTAAACATATCCGTTTTAGACGGCAGCAGATATGGATTGCCCACATAGTAATTAAGCGGACTATTATAAAAACGGAAAGGATTCAGTTGAGCAAAGTTAG
Organism: Chitinophaga sp. 01L420; assembly: GCF_056399985.1. NCBI lineage: Bacteria > Pseudomonadati > Bacteroidota > Chitinophagia > Chitinophagales > Chitinophagaceae > Chitinophaga > Chitinophaga sp. 01L420. Next base: position 292,131 of record NZ_JBFTSK010000008.1, on the reverse strand, counting down.
GACGTGTCATACGCCGGCTGTAGGAGAGGTGGAGTTGCTGGGAGGGTCGGAGCGGAAACGTAAAGCTGAAGCCGGGTAGCCAGGTTAAATAATCTCTTGTTGTTAACTCATGTTGCGAAATAGCATTGCCCGTACTGTGTGTATGTTCTGCCCGCAGACTCACGCCATAGCTCCATTTGTTAACAGCACCTTCATAAGCAATATATCCTGCTGAAATGTATTCATCGTATTGAAAATTATTGGTGCGGTTGCTGTCGGGCGCAAAAATGGCTGCATGGGTAAGGGTATCATAACGCAATTTATTTTTTGTGGTGGTAAAAGCAAACCTGCCGCCGGCGCTCCATTTCCCCTTACCAGCATTTCCCGAAAGATCTGCCTGTACAGCACGGATCAGGATATCATTTTTTAGGTCAGTTTTCCAGTAATCCAGGAGATAGTGGGTGACCGCATTTTTTGTTTGTATATCCTCATTTTGATGGTTATTTATTTTTAGGAGAGAAGACAATACTTCCAGCTGAGTGTTGCCCAGTTGGCCGCTATAATTGAGATTGATGGCATAAGTATACTGTTTGGGGCCTCCGTTATTAACGCTGTAGGTTTCAGAAACCAGTTTTTGCGCCGTGGCATCAGTGTTATGGAGCGTGTTGAAGGAATAGATGTCGCGGTTTGCCTGAAAGGCGCGGGCCATGATCTCAATGCGTTGCGACTTTGTAAAGCTGTAGTCTGCGCCCAATTGATAGTTGAAATTATTGTTGCCGGTCAACACAAGGGTGTTGGTGGCCATTATATTGGTATTGGCCAGGTGCTGTAAAGCGGCATACTGGTAGATGCTTTTGCCGCCAGTATAACCCAGCCGGGCGGTATAGGCAATCTTCCTTGTTTTGTAGGTGAGCAACAAATTATTATCAGCCAGATGATATTCATTTTGCTGGATGTTGGTGCTGATGTTGCCTTTCCAGCCCAGTGTGAGGTCACGTTTCAGTTTAATGTCAATGATACCTTTGTATTCGCCATTATATTTGGAAGAAGGATTGGTAATGATGTCAATAGATGCTATCATATCGGGCGAAAGGCTGGCCAGATAGTTTTGCAATTCTTCCGGACTCATGGGAACTGGCTTTCCGTCAATGAATAAACCAGGCGTTATGCCTCCGGACATTTGARGCGTGCCATCTCCATCTATCCGGAGGCCTGGTATTTTTTTCAGGATATCGAAGGTGTTGGCGGCAGCCGTGAAAAGTGGATTGCCGGAAATATTAAGGACCAACCTATCTGCCAGTCGTTGGAAGACAGGCTTTTGTCCGCTGACAATTACTTCGTTTAACTGGCTGGCAACTGTTGTCATGGAAACATCGCCAAGATAGATCGTATTACCTAAGGCATTTTCCAGTATCACATCTCTATACAATTTGTTATATCCAAAAGAGGAAAACAACAGGGTATACCTGCCGCTGAGGAGGCCCGGTAGTTCAAAAATACCGGCAGTATCGGTGACCTGCCCCTTGATTAGGGTGGAATCTTTTAGTGAAAGCAGGCTAACGGAAACGAACCCGATGCCTTGACCGGTTTTGTCATCGACCGTTTTTCCTTTGATATTTATTTGGGCATTAACGGAAAAGCAGACTACTATCAGCAGGCTAAATACCAGGTAAAATTTTGTCATCATCAACAGTTTTCCGCAAACGTAATGAGGAGACAGRCAGTAGGGGTTTGACATCCGGAAATCAGGCGTACGGATTTATAAAACCGGACTGTTTAAATTGTATGTGCCTGGTTATCAGTGACGTATTTAATGGCTTTTTTCAAGGCTTTCTTTATAAAGTGCCGGCGTGGTATCCTTTATTTTCCTGAAAGCAGCATAGAATGTTGATTTCGAATTATAGCCTACCTCATATCCGATGGCTTCAAAAGTGAGGTGACTGTTGCAGGTAATTAATTTGCAGGCTTCCCGGATTCTGTATTCGTTAATATAGGTAGAAAAACTTTTGCCGACATTGTCGTTCAGTAATTGTGATAGTTGATGCGGAGTAATATTAATATGTTTCGCCAGATCATTTAACTTAAGGTTAGGGTCCTGATATAGTTTCTTATCTAGTATTACACTTTCTAATTTTTCTACCCACACCAATGCATCTGTAGTCGCTATTTTCTTTTTTTCTTGTTTAATGGATAGCCGGGTATTTTCAAATTTTGCACCATTTAGCTGATAGAAAATGGCCAGATATAATAACGCGGAAAGCAAAACGGGGCCGCTGATATACAGGTAGCAGGCAACTCCCGACCATGACAATATATAAGTTATACAGATCACACAGTTACTCAGATACAGCAACAGCCAGAATTTATCCGTTTCATTGAGTGCCGTCGCATTTACAATAAAAGTCTTTAATACATCTTTTAGCAGAACGCCGGTGGCTACCAGGTAAATCATCCATTGCCCATATATCACATAAGTAATCGTATGTTTCCAGGTATCAGGATAAGTTTGATACGGAATAAAAATCCCCGTTAAGATAATGATCCCTATCAGCGCRCCCCAGGTCCATTTCCATGAATCAGGAATGGTGGTCAGCTTTTGTGTTGCCGACCTGAAAAAGTAATACAGCGAAGGACCAATAAGAAAACAGGCGGATAGCCCTATTTGCAAATATATTTTAGGCAATGAAGGATGGAAATATAAAAAGACGGACTTAATAACCCGGAAACTCAGTGTCAGCAGCAGGATAGACAGAAAAATAGTAGGGAGCGTTTTTTTTCTTTTACTAAAGAAAAGATAAAGACTAAGGATCATGCCGTTAAAGGCGCCCAGGGCACTAACAAAAAATAATATTTGCTGACCAATATTCATGGATGAACGATACGTGTTTTTACAGATGAAATATAAGCGAATTTTAAATAGTACAATGTTGTGATTTTTCTAGCAGACATGAAAATTTGAGATGTAATTGATAGAATATCCATTACGATGTATTGATATTAAAATATATATTTTAGCGCCATTTAATTAAACCCTATGAAAAGATTATTACTCGCCTTATGCCTTGTACTAACATTCAGTGCCTGTGAACAATTTGAATTTTAAAAAGCAGCAACAGCAGGAAGAACTCAGTGCAGGACAGTAAGGTTTAAAAAATAAAAATTATTACATATTTGAGTGATGATAGAACGCAAAGGCAGCAGAAAGAGGGCATATATTGTTTGGATTACTTCTAAAAAGGATTTACACACGAAAAAAGGCCAGGGTATTTTATCCTGGCCTTTTTTTGTCTAAATTCACCAACAGAATTGAATCAGCATGGAAATATTCGGGACAACCAAACATAAAATCATCCATGGCGATGCGCTGCAGGCATTGCAAACAATGGTGCCGGATAGTTCAGTAGACCTGCTCTTTGCCGATCCTCCTTATAACATAGGCAAGAACTTTAATGGACATATTGAAAAATGGGATACGGAAGAAGCTTACCTGGACTGGTGTTACCAATGGCTGGACCTTTGTTTGCAAAAGCTGAAACCTAATGGTAGCCTATACGTTATGACCGCTACGCAGTTCATGCCTTATTTCGATATCTACCTGCGGCAGAAAATAAACATTCTTTCCAGGATTGTATGGAGCTACGACAGCTCGGGAGTGCAGGCCCGTAAATACTTTGGCTCCATGTATGAGCCTATCTTATATGCTGTGAAAGATAAAACGAATTATACCTTCAATGCAGGCGATATCCTGATAGAAGCCAAAACGGGCGCGAAAAGAAAACTGATTGATTACCGGAAAGCAGTACCAGCTGCCTATAGTACCGAAAAGGTTCCCGGCAATGTTTGGGATTTTGCCCGTGTACGTTACCGCATGGATGAATATGAAAATCACCCTACCCAAAAGCCGGTGGCATTGCTGGAACGTATCATCAGGGCTAGCTCCAACGAGGGCGATATCATACTGGATCCTTTTTCAGGCACTTTCACTACCTGTACTGTGGCAAAAGAACTGGGCAGAAATTGTATAGGTATCGAAATGCAGGAAGAATATATAAAGATAGGGCTGCGAAGAATGCAGCTGGCAGCCGAGTACAAAGGAGAACCATTAAAACGTGCGATACGCTCCTTTGAAAATGATGTGATGTAAATGGCTGTTCGGAGGAATTTTGCCTTCGGGTCTTCTTTAAAGCAACCCCCGCGATAAAGTATGGGATCGTAACAATATGGACAACATATAAAAATCTATTATCTTCGCCCCGTAAGAACCTATATTATTCAGCCGTTTAACCCGTTTTTTCAAAACAAGTAAAAACATAAACTATGTTTGTTTTCGCACGTTTAAGCCTCGTTTGCGCTTTGACCATGTCATTTGCTGTAGCCTCAAATGCACAATTAAAGTTAAATACTAAAACGCTGGGAGCCGGCGCCAAGGCGGTGAAAGCTGTTACACTCACCGATGACGATGTCATTAAGTATACCAAAGAGTATATTCAGTGGATGGACGCACACAACCCGGTAGCCCCTGCAGATGATGCCATGGCACAGCGTTTGAAAAGACTCACCGACAAGGCAACTAATTACGAAGGACTGAACCTGAACTTCAAAGTGTACCTGGTAAGAGATATCAATGCTTTTGCCTGTGCAGATGGTAGTGTACGTGTTTGCGCCGGATTGCTGCAAACCATGACAGATGATGAAGTAATGGGCGTTATCGGCCATGAAATCGGTCATGTGAAGAACAAAGACTCCAAAGACGCATTTAAAACTGCGTTACTGACTTCCGCACTGAAAGACGGCGCCTCTTCACAAGGTGGCACCGCCGGTACATTAAGCGATTCACAACTGGGAGAACTGGGTGAAGCAGTAGCGAATTCCGCCTACTCCCGTAACCAGGAAAGCCAGGCAGATAACTATGGTTATGAATTCCTGAAAGCAGCAAAGCTCAATCCATGGGGCATGTCTACCGCTTTCGAAAAATTATGGAAAGCTTCTCAGGAAGACAGCGGTGATAAAAAGAAGAAATCTCAACTGTTTTCTTCTCATCCTGACACGGAAAAGAGAATGAATACAATGGGGGAGAAAGCAAAGAAAGACGGATATGAAAAGCCGGTAGTGGCAGCGAAATAATTTTTTAAAATAAGAGTTCCCGGTTGTCCTGCAAAAGATAACCGGGATTTTTTTTGCCGTTACTTATGTGCCGTTTTGTTTTTTATTAGTATTTTCCCTGGCAGTGAACATGATAAATACTTTCTGCAATTTTTAAGGCCTGCATGGCCATTTATTTTTTTATGAGACATTTAAAATCGCACTTGCTGCTCTTCGCATGTTTTCTTGGGCTGTCAACTAAAGGAATGGCGAAAGATATACGCTTATCTGTGCTGCAACTAAATATCTGGCAGGAAGGTACCATGGTGCCAGGCGGTTACCAGGGGATTGTAGACGAAATTGCTACCATAGATCCGGACTTTGTGACCTTAAGTGAAGTCAGGAATTATAAGGACACTCGTTTGTGTGACCGGCTACTGGCCTCTCTCGCGGAGAAAGGTAAAARGTATTATTCCTTTTTCAGCCAGGGTTCGGGCCTGCTGAGCCGTTATCCTATCACCGACAGTGCCGTGATATTCAGTGAAAACGGAGAGATCTGCAAGCTGATCGCAAATGTGCATGGCCGGGAAGTAGCGGTGTATTCTGCTCACCTCGACTATCTGAACTATGCGGTGTACCTGCCTCGCGGATATGATGGCGTTACCTGGAAAAAGATGGCGGCACCCTGCACTAACCTGGATACCATCATGGCATCCAACCTGGCGTCTAAAAGAGACGAAGGCATCGCTGCATTTATACAGGCAGCAGATCAGGATATCCGGGCAAAAAGACTGGTATTCCTGGGCGGAGATTTCAACGAAGCCAGCCACCTCGACTGGACGGCATCTACCAAAGACCTGTTCGATCATCATGGAATGATTGTACCATGGACCTGTTCCGTGATGCTGCAGGGCAAAGGATATAAAGACAGCTACCGCGTCAGGTATCCATTCCCCGAAAAAAATCCCGGATTTACCTTTCCGGCAGATAATAAAGCAGTAGAAGTGAAAAAACTAGCCTGGGCGCCGGATGCCGATGAAAGAGAAAGGATAGATTATATATACTTCTACCCGGACAAAAAACTGCAACTGCTGAAAAGTATTGTGGTAGGACCTTCTGGCAGTATTGTAAGAAATCAGCGGGAAGAAGAAAAGGGGCAGGATAAATTTTTATTTCCTTCCGGTACCTGGCCAACAGACCATAAAGGGGTCCTCAGCATATTTAACATGGGCTTATAATGCTTAATTAAAATATTCCATCCTATTTTTGTTAAAGTGCAGCCAACCGCTGCACTTTGACTTTTTAATACGGAGACATGGAAATACGGGATCAAAAAATTATCGCAGCAATAGAAGCCATCTGGCAGGAATCAGAAGTGTTGTTTGAAAAAAACGACCTCGCCAGGTATGCACAAAAACTGGAAGAGGCCTGGGACCTGTTGCCCTCCCCCAAAACCAGTTATGATGATAGCTTCCATCTTGCTTTAAGCATCGCGGAAACCTACCTCGAATTAAAAGATTTTCCGGCTATGCTCAGATGGGCTAAAACCTTGCAACAGTGTGATCTGGAGCGTGCTGACGATGGTGACCGGGAATTTATGCTGGGCAAGGCCTTTTATGAAAACGGGTCCATGACGGAAGCAGAGCAGTATCTGAACATTGCCATGCAAAAATCCGGTGGCCGCGTATTTGAAGGCGCTGATGAAAAATACCTGCACGTATTCCAGGGCCTGGCCTCCGTAGTGGAAGAATCGCTTCCGGATGAAGTGTATGAGAAAATAGAAACATTATCGGAAGAGGGCAATGTACTCGCCGATGAAGAGAACTACGATGCTGCACTGGCAAAGTTCACGGAAGCATTGCAGTTGCTGCCTGAGCCCAAACACGAATGGGWAGCCAGTACCTGGCTCAATGCCAGCATTGGTGATATGTTATTTTTTAAAGCCGATTACTCCGCTGCCGCCAATAGCTTTTTTGATGCGTTAAACGGCCCCGATGCACAAGCTGTAGGTTTTGTGCAATTGCGTTTGGGAGAATGCCTGTATGAACTGAAACAGGAGGAACAAGCCCTGGAACATCTGCTGCGGGCTTATATGCTGGAAGGGGCAGAGATTTTTACAGAAGAAGATCCCCGGTACCTCGACTTTTTAAAAGCACGGGTAGAATTATAAGTTTACCCATTTATTTCAAAAAATACAGATGAAAACGATTATCCCATTTCTTTGTTTGTTGGCGATATGGTCATGTAATGGCGGCTCCAAAAACAACACCCTTACCGATAGTACGCTGGTGAAACCCGATAGTACAGTAGCTGCTGCTCCGGTTGCATTAAAAGACACTGCTGCTGCGGCTTTTATCAGCCACTTTAGAAAAGGAGAGATCCTGACAAAAGGGAAGGTGTATTCAGATACCCTTACTTATATTGGTTTCAACGACTTTGGCGATGATGCACTATTTAGTTGTGTGAAAGGTAAGGACACCATATCCCTGATCTTTAACAGTGGCGTACAGGACCCTGCACTCAACAATGGCGACCGGATTATATTGCAGTGGAAAATGGAGGTATATGAACCTGCCGGAGACCCTGAGTTTCCTTACCCTAAAGAATATGTAGTGGATTATCATTTATTACAGCCGGGGAAAGTAACGCTGCTGAAGAAGACCAATATTTTGCTGCAGGGGCATTATGACGACAAAGAAATAAGCCCTGAAGGACAAATTGAAATAGAAGCTGCAGTATGGTATTATGTCGCCAATACAACAGATACGGCTATACGTAACGTAGTGGATGTGGAGCGACAGGCATTGCAATATACCATTGAAAAATATGAAGGAGAAGGGGATCCGGGAATCAGTCATGTTATCTTTAAAACTGCCAGCCAGCCGGTGTTGAAACGGGTGCGCTTTGATGCAGGGATGCCGTATTCACTTTCTGAATAAATCTAGTGAGGGGAGTCGTTTCAGGCATCTTCTTCTGAAATGTCTCCCCGTTCTGCAAATTCATTGATTAGCCGCAGGTGATCTCCCAGGGAGTAAACGGCATCAATCAAAGGTGCATATTTCAGGCTGAAATTTCTGAGTTGCAGTTTGTTAGCAGCTTCTTTCTCTGCCGGGCTGAATACGCCTGCTTCTTCAAACAGAAATCCATCTCCCTGTATGCTGCTGCAGGAGACACAATGATTAAGCCAGTAGGGACTTTCTGTAGACGGAGACGAGGCCGGTTTGTAATGAGGGTAGTTATCCTGAAGGAAAGTCCGCAGGTTGCCGGATACAGCGGAAATCTGTTGAAATACGGTAAAGAAGTCCTGTGCCAGCCATACCGGCTCATCCCGGTCATTGATATCTTTCTCATAGAAATAATTCCCGGCAATGGCTATAATGCGATTTTGCTGCTGACATTTCCAGCAGGGCCTGTCCGCATGTACAATGGTAATTTCAGTCGGCAGGATAATAGCCGGATTTTTTTCCGGAATCCACTGGTCTACTTCCATGAGCCGATCGTATTGATCTTCCGGTAAAAACCAGGCCTGGGCGACTTGATCCCATTGGGCGCCCTTTGATATAGCATTCTCTTTTTCCGCTAAGGGAACATTCAGTAGTAATGACATAATGCAGGGTATGACTAAAGGACTCTCTTCCCTGAATTTAAGAAAAAATCGGGGGATTCTGATATGCGGAAGCAAGTCTTTAGAATTTCATCATATAGCAGTGCTGTAGTGATGTGGAAATCAGGGGCTGGGCTTTTTTTTGTGTTTCAGTAGCCATATACCGGCAGACACCAGCAGTAGTAATAGCAGCCAATACCAGTAATGCGGGGAGGCATACAAAACAACCGCCTGCGTATTGCCCTGGAAACTCAGTGCCGCCCAGTAATAGGGGAGTTTGTGGATATCTGATACCCCGGCATCCTGCAGCCAGTTGAGTTTGGCCTGTTGCAGCGCTACGGCGGCATTGCTTTGTTTCGACAGCTGTGTATAAAACTGCTGCATTAATAAAGGTGCGGTGGCATCATTTACATTCCAGGAAGCCGCTACTACTGCCGGGGTTCCTCCGGCCATGAATGCGTGCGCCATACTTTGTATACCTTCTCCGGTTACCAGACGTCCATCACCGGTTTTGCAGGCACTCAGCACTACCATTGCCGGATGCTGCTGCAGGCCATTCAGTTCAAATAAATAAAACGGTGCATCATACAGCATAATATGCGGTGCATCGGCGCTGTCTTTTTTAATAAACGCATGCGTGCTGATATGTACCACTGCCGACTGCATCAATGCTTGCCGGAACTCCCCGCTGCTGGCCTGTTCATTTACATACCAGTTGCCGTTGGTGATAGCGGGCATCATGCCTTCTTTTTCTTTTTTCACTCCTTCCAGGTCCGATAATCCGGCTTGTTGCTGCGAAACAAAGAAGCCGCTGAAACCCTGCCGGTTGGCAGGTACCTGCATCTGCAGCCGCCAGGTACGTAATGAATAGGCGTATGAAATGGTGGCTAGCTTCACCAGGAATGGCCATTTACCAATGGCCGGTTTGTAAGTGGCATCAGTTACCAGTGCCTCCATGGGCAATGTACTCAGTACGCCGTCTGGCATCAGCAGATAAGTATTGTGTGGCTGCAAAGGATGACGCGCAAATAGCAGCGTATAGAGGCCATAGGCAGCGTTGTAATAGGCTTTAGGGTTGTTGAGCATAGCCTGTGGTCCTGCTTCGAAATATAGCTGCTTAAAATGCGCAATAGCATCTCTGTCAATGGCGTTGCTGTCTACATAGCGGATACCATTCCGGTCCAGTTCTACTGTATACAAAGTATGGCTGCCGGTGAAAAATGTGCGGATCAGTTGTGCCGGCGCCAGCAAGCGCAGAATGCTGTCTGTCGGCAATACATCTGTTTCAGCGCCGGGAGCAGGGCGGATTTTTTTGCGTAGCGTGGCCAGGTCCCAGGCTACCCGTTGTTCCCGCACTTGTAGTAAACTATCATTACGACCGGATTGCAACGCTTCTTTACGGTAATACAACTGTGCCTGTTCCAGCAACCGTATACGTTTATGTATAGAGTCGTTGCCGGTGTAATGGGTTTGCTGTTGCATTTCCTCCCACAACAGTTGTGATTTGCTGTTTTCCATAAACTGCAGCATCGCCTGTTGATACTGCTTGTCGTGGGTAGTTTGCCAGCAGTGCCACGCCAGAGAAATAGCCGTTTCATAACGATAACGGCTATCTGAAATAGCTGTTTCTTTGGCAGAAGAGGAAATATATTGATGCCGTAATTCTCTTTCGGCGGCAAAGCATAAACGATATAAGGAGAGTGCTGTTGCAGACTCCTGCAGCGATTGACAGGCAGTAGCTGCAGTGAACAGGAGATCGAGCAGGGTGTATTCCCCATAAATATCCCTGTTGTTCAAATGGTGTATATTCTTTCCCGGTAGTAGAATGTTGGCGCAGCTATCCAGCCATGCCAGGGCTTGCCGGGGTTGTTGCAGCGAGAGCTGTAGTTTACCCATCCGTAAAAACAACCGGGCTTGTTCCCGCCTGCGTAGTACGCGTTTGCTTTCCGGCATAGCGGCCGCCTGTTGGTAGTATTGTGCAGCAATGGTGGGTGTGGAGAGATAAATATCGCCTGCCTGCTGATAGGCCATAAACAGCCAGTGCGCTGCTTCCTGGTTGGTGACAGGTTGTTGCCGGAGTATGGCAATGCTTTGTTGTATGCTTTGTTTGGCAGCGGCGTATTGTTGCAGTTGCTGGCAGGCATCGGCTTGTTCGGATAGTAGTAGCCCGTAGGTTGCACTGCGTTTATCTGCCAGCAGGGCGCCTTCCCGGCAGTATATGAGCGATTGCTGCAGCTGTCCCATATTGGCTGCGGTATTAGCCAGGTTGCTGTAAGTGGCTGCTATGGCTTGCTTATCTTCCAGCTCACGGGCAAATTCCAGTGCCATGCGATGAATGAATAACGCCTGCTCATAGTCACCCAGCCTTGTATAATTATTGCCTAAAGGCTTAAGAATATATTCCAGTACCAGGCTGGGATCTGTGATGGCAGTATGTTGCCGTCCCCATTCAAATGCCTGTTGATAGGCATCTGTAGAAGAAATAATATCCCCGCTTTGGAGTAAAGTATATCCCTGGTTAATGAGGAGATCCTGCCAGGCCTGTATTTCATCGGTACTGGCAGGCGCGCGCCAGGCACTTCCCTGCGCCTGTTTGAGTTGTAAGGCTTTGGCAGAGGGAGAAGCAGCAGGATATTGAATCTGTGCATAGATCCAGGCCGTTAGCTGATTACTATCCCTGTATTTTTTGAAGACGGTGCTATCCGGGTCCTGCCAACAGATAAAAAGCCCTGCTACTGCCAGTAACAGCAGCCTGTTCTTGATCAGGGCAATATATGATCCGACTTCAGCCATTTATAATAGCTGAAGATAGGATTAATTATAGTTTGTAGATGGCGTAAAGAAAGAAACGATCCCTGGTATCACCACTCAGTTGGTGCAGGTAACGGAATCCTATAGCCGGACCACTTTTTATTTTCCCTACCTGTATGTCTGCGAATGGTGCGGCATTCAGGCTGGCAAACCATTGCGTATCATCTTTTATGGTTTTGCTCACCGTGTTAGCGATGACGGTTGGTTGTTGCGCGGTGGTCAGGTATACTTTCGATTCGGTGGTAGTAGTGGAAGCGATATTTATCTGTGCCAGTGCACCTACGCCCACGCCTACCCAGTTATTGATGTTGTAACGGAAGTGCAGGGGCACCAGCTGCATCGATTGACGGGAGGTGGTAATGAGTTGATTTCTGCCGCCGATTAAATACACCTGCCCGTTGATGGTCGTGTCGCGTTTGTCGCGCACAATGGTTGTTTCTGACGATGTTTTTTCCAGTATCCCGGCATAGGCTTCCACCTGGAAGTAAGGCCGGTCGGGGGCAAAAGGTGCTAATACGGCGCCGAGCCGCAAGGGGCCTTTTAGCGTATAATCTCCACTGTTCGGTGAAAACGTATAGCCGGCTACGATACCCGGTGAAAAGCCTTTGATGAATCTTGCAGTAGCACGATTGGTATAAATAGGTTCGTTTTTGTCAAATATAATGGCAGCGCGGCTGCTGAAAGGAATCTTCCTGGGCTTCTTCTTAAATAAAATGCTATACCGCACAAATCCTTTGGTAGAATCTTCATCTGTTACACCTTCCTGTTGCAATCCGGGTAGGTAGATATTGCGGAATACAAAGTAGATGCTGTCTTTGGTGCGTACTGTGTCAATGCAGCTTTGCAGCTGATAGGCAGAGTCGCAGGCAATACAGGCAGGACTGATTTCTTTTAACTGTATTGTTTGTGTGTTTAGTTGCCGGGGGACTGCAATGCCGATGGCGACTCTCTTAGCAGGACCGGGGCCGGTATTCTGAAATTGAATTTTATAGGTGAGTTCTTTTTTCTTACCCATAAAACGATAGTTAATGCGGTGTTTTTTCAGTTGCAGCCGGTTGGGATCATGAGAGGCTACCACGGCCATTTCCAGCTCATATACTTCCGGCGCCATCAATGCGTTGTCGGGCACCAGCATGGCTGTCATAGTAACAGTAGCATTGGTATCCTGTATCATTTCCGGCAGGGTATGCATATTGAGAAACAGGAATTGTTCGTCTGTTTTATTGGTATTGCTGTAGTGTAATACGTGATGACTACTGTAAGTACTTTGCATGGACTGCAACAATGCTTTGGTAGCGGCATTGCTGGTAATTGCTGCTGGCGCTGCGTAAGGGCCATGGGCGAAAGCCATGTCCGGACTTTGTTCCGGTGTTTCCAGCTTTGTCAACAGGCTGGATAAAGAGCTGCTGTCTTCTCCATGATAGCTTCTTTTTTCAGTGAGATCAAACCCGGAATGGCCAAACTGCTTCTCATTGTAAAATAACAGAAGGGTGCCGCTGCCGGCGTCTCCAGCTACATTTCTATAACCAATCAGGGCCATGAAATCTTCTCCCGGCTTGGGATTGCGGTTGATCTTCATTTCTATATTGCCGGCGCCATGAAAAAAATGAGATGCCCAGGCACTGTTCTTCACCGGCTTTTTAATTTTAATGGGCCGGGGTTTGGTAGGCGGGGCCTTACCATCGTCATAGTTGTTAGTAGCGTATAGTCGTACCTGGTAGGTACCGGTATCTTTATAATGCAGTTCCGGTGTTTTACTGAAACTAAAAGATCCATCTCCCAGTTCCCAGAAGTAGGTGTAAAAGGAGGTGGGCGCGCCAGCTATCTGCCTCAGTGGGCGCAGCTTTGCTATCAGTTGCAGACTGTCGTCTGCTCCCTGTACCACAATTTCTGCAGGTACAGTATCCTGCGGAAAAGCAGGAGAGGAAGGCATTTGCGCCATACAGATGCTACTAAAAAAAAGGAACAGTGTCAGGACAGGGGCAGCGTGTTGCATATAACATAAATATAAATAAATATTATATAAAATGAACAATAAGTCAACCGGGTTGATTGACTTATTGCTTTTCAGTTTGGAGTAATTGTAAACGGATAACAGGCCGTTACTTGGAATTCATGCTGGTGATCAGTGTGAGCAGCGTAGCAGCATCAACTGGTTGTAGGTTAAAGCTTACGGTCGTATAGTTGTCACCTGCGGCAGGTGTGCCGATGGTAGTCGTTTTTTGTTCAGCGTATAACTGTCCGCCTATAGCACTGATAGCTAGGAAAGTACCTTCTATTCCTACAGGGATCGAAGTCTGGTAGCTGTGGAATCCTTCCTTGCCTGCTGGCGGCGTCATAATTACGTTATAGAATTTCACCAGGGTATTGAAGTTCTTAGGTTTGAAGAACAGCATGCTGGGTTGTTCTCCACCGTAGCTGGCACTGGTTTCTGCATTAAAGTAATTGGTGAAATAAGCCATCACAGTAGTTTTTGGGTTAGGCATAGATGCCAGTCCATCGCAGTTCACCCACCGGATGAGGCTATCGAGACGAAAGTCCATGGTACCGTTAGCCGAATTAAACAAGGCATAGCTGCTCTGTACCTGGTTCCAGAGTACACCTTTGGAAACGGATTGTTGTTTGGTAATACTTACAGGTTGATTAATGTAATTGAAACCGTTTTGAGTGAAGGTAACAGTGGTATCTCCGCTCCACATTGGTACTTCTTTCATACCATTAGGGCCTCCTACATTGTCACGTGGTTTGGCGGGCACCTGTACCCGGATGCCTTTCCCGGTGTCATTCTTCGGTCGCAGGGAAAGGTCCTGATTGTTCTGCACTGCTTTTACAAAAAACTCCCCATAAGACACCAGTATCTTTCCATCCGCTGTCACTGTAGGCTTGTCCGACAAGATCATATCGCTCACATCTCTCATCTCCTTGATACTGATATCTACAGCACCGGTTACAGCCGCTCCGGTAGCGGTAATAAAAACATTCGCAGGAATCGTAAATTTTGTGCCCTTGGTGGTGGTGATCATACCACCGGCAGCAGCATCTATATTAAAATGTTCAAATTTAGGGGCATGAGTGCTGAGTAGTTCTGACAGCATTTTTCCGTCCAGTCCTTTATCAGGTGCCACTTCCTGGCTATTATTCTTTTTGCAGGAAGAAATGGTTATGGCGGTGGCTACTAAGCAGGTAATTGTTTTTAAGGAAATAGTTTTCATAAAAGTATTTTTTGTTGAGTAATGTTTTCGCTTGTTTGATAGTAGATCAACACCTCTTTTATTTTGTTACCCCCTTTTGAGAATAATTTTTTAGAAAGATGTATTTTTAGTCATGGCATGTTCCTATCAACCAATGCAAATCAATCCCAGATGAGTACTCACCCCGATCAGCGATACCTTGATGGCCTGCTAAGGAACGATACCCGGCTGGTACAGGAGATATATGAGCGCTTCGCCGGAAAGATTAAACACCATATCCTGCAGCATCAGGGTACGGAAGATGATGCGGCAGATATTTTCCAGGAGTCTATTATAGATGTATATAACCAGGCAAAATATAAGCAGCTGCAGCTCACCTGTCCCTTTGAGCCGTTCTTTTTACTGATCTGTAAAAGGAAATGGCTGAATGAAATAAAAAAAAGAGGCCGTCAGCCGGTAACAAAAAGACTGGATGATTTATATGAAGTAGGGGAAGATGTATTTGCTGCTGCGGAGCAGGTGTTGAAAGAAGAGGCGCAGGCAGGTATGTTTCTGACTCAGTTTGAAAGGCTGGGAGAGAAGTGCCGGGAAATACTCCGGCAATCGCTTACCGGCGAGGCCCAGGAAAAAATTGCGGAAGCAATGGGCGTCACTTATGGCTATCTCCGGAAAAAGAAATCCGAGTGCATGGCTACGTTGTTATCATATATTCAGGCTCAGAAAATTTAGTGTATGGCTGCTTATAATAATGAAGATATTATCCGTTACGAAGATGGGGACATGCTGCCGGAAGAACGGTTGCAGTTTGAGGCCGCGTTGCAGGAAGATGCTGCACTGGCAGCCGCACTGGCACAATACCGGGAGGTAACAGCCACACTGTCTGACCGTTTGCATCCGGATACCAGCCGGGAAGCACTGAAAGCTACTTTAGAGCAACAGCGGCAAGCACATTTCAGCCGTAAGGTAAAAGTGATCAGTATCAGAAAATACCTCACCGCTATAGGCGCTGCCGCAGCTATACTGGCCGGCGTATTGCTGTTCCGCTTTTATTCACATGATACCAACTATATGGAAACATATGGCAACATTGAAATGCAGGTAGCCGCGGAACGGGGAAATAATGCGGACAGCCTGTTACAGTCTGCCGCCCTTTATTTTAACGAGAAGGCATACACAAAAGTGATTCCTTTGCTGGATACTTATCTCAAAACCGACAGCAGCAGCCAGATGGCACTCTATTATAGGGGAGTGGCTGCCACCCATACCGGTGAAACCGCCGGAGGACTGGCAGACCTTAAAAAAGTATATGAAGGGGAATCTGTTTTTAAATACGATGCGGCATTTTACATAGCGCTTTATTACGCACAGCAGCAAAACAAAAAGGAAGCATTGTCCTGGCTGAAATTAATCCCTGCTGATGCCGCCGCCGCAGCTAAAGCCGCCGCATTGGAAAAAGACCTGAAATAAGCTTAGTATTTGTCATCATTGATTTCCAGCCAGTAGCCATCGGGGTCACGCAGGTAGATCTGCTTTACGCCATCTACCCTTTTGGTCACCGCACCTGCTTTACCAGGCCAGTCTTCAAAATCGATGTTATGCTGTTTCAGCACTTCCAGGAAATCTTTCATAGAAGGAACACTGAAACACAGGTGGGTGTTTTTATCATGCGTAGTGGCCTGCGCTGCCCCTGAAATAACATGCACCTGGGCATGTTCGCCTACCTTAAACCAGCTATGTCTGCCATCTTTAAATGGCTCAGGCATAGATTCCAGCCCAATAATATCGCGGTAGAAAGTAGTGCTGCGTTCGAGGTTTACCACGTACAACGCCATATGATTTAATGACGGATACTTCTTCGTTTGTCCATTCATGTTAGTGGAAATGCCGATGAGTGCCAGGAGCAAAAGGCATCCGGATAATAAGAATTGTTTCATAAGAACAAGATAATCACCCGGATTGATAAGTGCAACTAGTTGGCTGCCTTAAACGCCACAGATTCAATAATAACGTCCAGTTTTTTCAGTGCAGGGGTATCAGAACGGATCGTTTTATCGCCCGTTACCTGGTCATATTGTTTGGGATCGCCGGTATTATTGGCTTTCAGCACAATGATTACCCCTTTACCTTCCAGGGCGCCACCATTCCAACTGGATACCATGCCGCCGTTGGTCCACTCAAAAGCGTTGAGTTTAAATGGACGGCCGTTCACTTTGATGAGTTTATCCAGGGGATCGCCGGCTTTGATGCCGTAGGGCGATTTCCATTTGGAAGGATAGTGGGAAAAGGTGAGGATATTGCCGTTTTCTCCATCAAACTGTACTTCCAGCTCATTATCTGTATCCGGGTAGATCAGGTAAGCTTCCCCTTCTTTATCGCCAGCCAGGTTTATAGCGTCATGTTGTGTAACATTGCTGGCACCGTACATTTCCAGCAGTTGTTCCGGGGTGCGTACCTGGAACAGGGGACGTACTTCCCAGTTACGTGTATCCGTAGCCGGGGCCGTGGCAGCAACGGGAGCGGTGCTGCCATCTGTGGTGGCAGCGGTGTTTTCCTGGGCACTGGTACTGGTATTAGCCGGTGCGGTAGCTGCGGCCTGGTTGGCGGCGGCTACTTCTGCAATGGTAGCAGGAGGCTTTTTACCGGTAACAGGGCCGGTATAGGTAGTCAGAAAATCTTTTTTATCGTCCAGCAGGGCCTTCACCTCGCCTTTAAATTTATTGGCGGTATATGTTGCAATAGGAAATACGCTATTGGTTTGCAGGTCCAGGCTACGCAGGTTGGCAATAAATCGCTGCCTGTTGCAATCACTGTACTGATACAGGTATTTCAGGGCGGCGTCCAGGGCTACCTGGTCTTTCTTCAGGTCAAAAACGGTAGAATCTATATCCAAACCGGCATTACCACTACGGGTGAGCTGTTCTGCAATATAGCCTGAGATAGAGTCATGGGGCAGTTGGTAGTGCGCAGCCACCCTGTTGGAGAAATCGTCTATCACCGATTGACTGAGTTTCGCTTGTGCGTTCAGTAATACCGGAACGAAGAGGGCAACCAATATGAAAAACCTTTTCATGTGAGCTGTATTGATCATCTTTAAAACTAATAACAACGTTAACTGGTTTCAGATCACTAATTTATGTAATCTTATCAACACCGTTACTATAACTGCCCAATTATGGCGGTAATTAGTAAAACGTATGGATACTGAAATATAGTATTTTTAAAGGCAGCCTGCTGCAAAGAAATGAATTTATGGTTGAGGTGGCAGACTGTCGCGGGTTTTGAGAAACGCCTGGTATTGCTTTTTTATTTCCAGGTAAATATCATAATCCGAGGCGGTTTTTAAAAACGAATATTCGGGCGTATACCGTTGCATGAAAAGTTGAAGACTGTCACCATCCAGTTGCGTCACCTTATTTACAAGGGATGGCGTATAAACGCTGTTTACATACATTTCCTGTTCCTTGTTGAGCAACATATGCCGGAAGGTGATCTTCTTCTTATTCTTTTTATACTGTGTTACCTTATACAGGTTGTTGATATTTACACTCAGCCCCTGGTAGACCTCATACCATTTGGGGCGCCTGAAATTAAGCGCCTTCCCATATTCTTCCCGGAAAGCCAGGGAATCTTTGAAAAAATTATATTGGATGATATGTACGGTTTTCAGTTGCACCGGTGGTGTAACCGTGGTGTCTTTAGCCTTGTTTTGCGCAAAGCTGCGGGTTGCTGTAAAGCATAAGAGAAGTAGCCATATCGTGAATGCGGGCTTCATGAGCGGATTAAAATACTTTTTTCTGTTTAAATGAAAAGTTAAATAAACATATCTTAGAGGGGTATAATGTATCCCAAATGAAGCGACGTTCATATTTTATGAAAAGTGTTTTGCTGGCCTTGTTGTTGGTGTTTTTTGTTTCATGTGACAAAAGTAAACAACAAAAGTTTACTGTGGCAGATGTTCCGGACCCCAAAAAAACGGGAGGTGGCTATGTCAGTAATCCCGATCATTTGATTTCTGATCAGGCAGTAAGTGAGTTGAATACAAAAATAGCTGCGCTGGATAATACCGGCAAAGTGCAGGTGGCGGTAGTGGTCCTGCATAGCATCGGCGAAAACGAGTCCCGCGATTTTGTACATAAACTGTTTAATTACTGGAAAATAGGGGATAAGGAGAAGAATAACGGATTGCTGATCCTGATGGTAGAAGATGCGCGTAAGCTGGAATTTGAAACAGGTACCGGCATTGAGGCAGATATGCCTGATATCATCTGTTTCCGTATCCAACAGGAATATATGATTCCCCGTATCAAGGAACATAACTATGATGGGGCCTTTACCGATGGGCTCTTGTCGGTAGCCTCGCTGTTTAATAATGGCAACTACGCATACAATCAGTTACCGGATATGCCGGCATCAGATCCTTCCCTGATGGCTGCTGATAGCACCGCGGTGGCCATAAATATTTCACCGGATAATCCGGTACCAATGGCGGCGCCCGCGATGGACTCCGCTACACCTGTAGATGCAACAACGGATAACCCACCCTTAGATAACAACGTGGTGTATGCCGACCCTCAACAGTTTGCAGATACTTCCTCTTCGGGGAACTCTTATTCTTACACGGGTGATTTCTCTTTCATTGGCCTGATTTTCTGGATCATTGCGTCAGCGTTGATGGTGCGGGTTTTCTTCGGCAAAAAAAATAAGAAAGCAGGGACTACCGATCCTGAGCCGGTGCCTGTTTCAGCTTACCCGAATGAATTTCTGCATCCAGGCTGGATGGGGCAGGTGTTATTGCATCTGGCAGCCTTTAGCTGTATTTATTATATCGCCCATCAGCGGCATACAGATGTAGGATTTATAAAAACATTTGTAATATACTATGTGACATGGGTAGTGTTTATGCATTTGGCTGTGCTGATCATCATGATGCGTTCAGGGATGCTGCTGACAGGAAAAGACCGGCATGAAAAATGGCTTCGCCTGGAGATATTATTGCGGGATTTTGGTCGTGCGCGTTATGTCTTTCCCCTTCCTTATCTCTGGTTATACCTGGCGTTATTAAAGAAACGCCTGGATCATCTGAGAAATGATCCTTATGATTGTCATCACTGTCTGAAGCCAATGCATAAGCTTGATGAGGCGGCAGATAATAAATTCCTGGACAAGAAGCAGGTGATAGAAGAAGAACTGGACTCCGTGGATTATGATGTATGGGGTTGTGATACCTGCGATAATAAAATAATTCTGAACTACACGAATATGCGTACGCAGATGGCGCAATGTCCTTCCTGTGCACATATGACGTATAAAAACGGTGGAATGATTACGCAGCGTGCTGCTACTTATTCTTCAGCAGGTTGGGGTGTCACCAAATATGCTTGTATGGCCTGTGGATTTAAGCATGAGTATCGGTTTACCATCGCCAAATTAGTGGAATCATCGTCTTCCTCGTCTTCTTCGAGTAGTTTTTCAAGTTCTTCCTCGTCTTCTTCTTCGGATTGGGGAGGCGGTTCTTCCGGAGGTGGAGGCGCCAGTAGCAGTTGGTAGGTAGTACCTTTAATAAGCGCCGAAACGGGCTTGTTTGACGGGAAAATTGCCACAAAAAAAGAGCCGGTTAAAAACCGGCTCCCTGTTAATCTGAATAACTATTTTCTTTAATTATCGGCATTCATTTTACCCACCACTTTATAACCTGCTATGGTGTTATCACTGTTTAAAACAGATTGATAATACATGCCGTCTGGTGATAAAAAGAGCTGCTGACCGTTGATATTCACGGTGCGGCAATTATCCGGCAACTGTGTAATCATATTGTCTGTGTCGTTGCCGGGATCATTGTTTGGGGCGTTGTTCCCCTGGTTTCCCTGGTCGTCCGTAATCGTCACTGTTTTGTCGCCTATTTTACCGTTCTTTCCAACTACTATATAACGTCTGCCGTTATCTGTCATCGTTTCCTGGTAATAGGTGCCATTTAATTCGTAATAGGTGTTTCTATCTACTGTTATTTCCTGTGCACCTTCCGGTAAGTTAGGAACTGCAGCACCCAAAGGTGCTTCTACTACTTTGTAGCCTCTACTGTTGCCGGTAGATTCATAATAGGCACCTCCGTAATAGTACATTGGACCAAAGGAGGCTCCTAGTGAGAAGTAACCGAAAGGCAGAGATGAAACGTATATGCCTAAAGGAGGATAAAATGGGTTATAGTAAGGTCTGTACCTGTAATAAGGGCGTCCGTAGTAACCATAGCCATGGCCGTAGTAGCCGGGACGGTACCCACCACGATAATAGCCTCTGTTAACAGGTGGCGCTACTCTTGGTGAAGATATATGCTGTGGCGTAGATATTCGTCCTCCGCCATTTCCTCCGAAATGACTACCGCTGACGCGGCCGCCGCCACCAAAGTGACCGCCACCTCCACCACCGTGTCTCTGTGCGTAAGCGCTGCTAACTGTAAATGTGCCCAGGAGGCCAATCAGCACAAACAGTATATAAAATCTGTTTTTCATTTTTGTAACATTAAGTTGTACTCGTCTTATCAATTCCGCTATTTTTCAACTATTTATTAGACGGTAAAAGGACTTGAAAGTTTAACGGAACAACTATAATATGCAAAAATGCGGCCGGTTTCCCGGGAGGATAAATTTACTGGGTACTGGTGCTGTTAATGGCTGCCATAAAGCGATTGGCGAGTTGCCCGATTTCTGCTGATTTAGCCACCTGGCCGACCCACTGCGGAGAAATATTATTTATTCCGTAATGTAATCCTGCCGCGGCACCCGCCACTGCGCCGGTAGTATCTGTATCGCCGCCCAGGTTTACCGCGCGGAGTACGCAGGTGGCGTAGTCATTGGTATTCAACAGACACCAGAGTGAACTTTCCAGGGTATGTAGTACGTAGCCGGAACTATGGATCTGTTGTTCCCGGACTTCCGCTATATTTTGCAGTAAAACCCTTTCATAGTGTTTTACTTCTGCAGGATTAAATGACTGTGTATTCAGATAAGCATTGACCGCCCTTTGCATCTGGAGGTAGGACTCCTGCAAATGGCCGGTTGACAATAACGTACGCAGGAATTCTACGTAAATAAAACAGGCCAGTACGGAACGTAAATGCTGGTGAGTGATACCGGCAATTTCTTTCACCGTCTGGTAGCGGAGATGGATATCATTTTCTTTTGTGAGGAAAAAGGCGACCGGCATCATACGCATTAACGCGCCGTTACCATTTTCAAACTCTTCGAAACCTCCACTGATCAGCGGGGAGGTGCCGGTAGCCACTCTTTGCAGGGCCCGGCGGGTAGTATGCCCGATGTCGAATACTTCATTGTGTGCGCCCCAGTAACCTTCCTGCGTCCAACGCACAAATGTTTGCGACATAGCGGCAATATCATATCCGGTAATAAGACTTTCTGCCGTGCAGAAAGTAAGAGAGGAATCGTCTGAAAAAGTCCCAGCAGGTTGGTTCCAGCACCCGTAGCCGGTAAGGGTGTCTATGGGGTTTTCTGAAAGATAGCTACGCGTTTTGAATTCTACCGGTACGCCCAGCGCATCGCCGATAGCAATACCATAAAAGGCCCCTGTTATTTGTTGTTGCATGGGATAGGTAACTAACGTTAAAGTCTGTATGAAATTGTCTGATTCAATATACGGTTGATTTATCAATTTTGATAAACAGACTATGTTTTTCATACAATAATTTTTTTGATTTTCGCGTGTTCATTTTCATTCAGTGCTTCTCAAGTTTGTTCATTCTTGTTCATTATGATAATGGCGATAAACGTGTTTTTCGTAAATAACTGTTCCCTACCTTTGCATTATAACGATCACTGATCGTTGAAAGATTACACCGAAATCCGTTTTTTAATCTGTCTGAGCCTTTGTAAATAACTTTTCCGTAACAGTTAACCCTGGATACATAAGAGAAAGGTTAACCAGACATTATCACGCAATGAAGTTACTTACTACTCATTGATAGTGTCCATTTGTTAACAACGAAACTTAACCCACATGCAATCTTTTTTGTTCAACCGGCAGTTTCAAACCTGCACATTTCTCGGGCATTATCACCACCAGCTTTTTCTTTTTGTGCTGAATTAGATACGCAGTAACTGTGTAATAGCGGCAAGGCTTTGTGATCRCCTGTTTTCCAGGTAAGGGAGTGAGTAACTGCATTGTTTCAGCCACGGCTCTGTGATAAAACTGTCATGTATTATCCGCTGTACTGCCGGTAAGGGAAGAGGTATGCCATCAAACGAATTAAATATGAGGCAGCGCCTTCGTACACAGTTTGTTATCTACAGTTAAACTTTTACAGCTATTCACTAATGGGGTGATAGTACATACAGAAAAAGGGGACTGTTTATCCAGACAGTCCGGTTTTCATTGATAAATGAGATGAATTATTAGTTGACGTCTTTGCGACACTTGCATAACGGGACCACTTATTCAGGTAGTCCCCCCTTATTGCTGTCATCAACAAAAAAAGAATATGCAAAAAATATTGGAGTGCAACATACACGATGGAAGCTTTATACACTGGACTGTTTTTCTAGACGGTCCCACATTATCAACATCATCAATATGCAGGTGCATACAGGCATATTGTTCAAATATAAAGTAGTAAACGCCATATGTTAACCCTCACAGTATAAATAATGCAAGATCATTTATGCTGCGATTGATTCGGAAATCAGGGACTGTTTTTCCAGGCGGTCCCTTATTTTAAAACCCAGACTGCTACCACAGTCTTCAATTATATAAAACGTTTTTCATGAGTGCAATTTGATTTGGGAAAGGAAGGGACCATCTTTTTAGATGGTCCTTATTTAAACCTCCCTAATCACTTGCCGGGAAGAGACATACGATGGATCGGACATACTAAAAAACGGGGGCTGTTTTTCCAGGCGGCCCCATTCCATAACTACCATGGTAACACTGTCAATGGCAGCGGTTACTGCAACATAGCTCATTTTTGAGGTGGACGTAAATCGATATATAGGGGGCTGTTTATCAAGACGGCCCATTATTTAAACCGGGTTTATATGAAAAATGAAAGATTTGGCTATAACTTCGTTATGATCACTTCTCTGATAGCAGGTGATAAAAAACGTAGTAAAACCCGGAAATCATGCAATATCGTCTCCTCGGAAAATCAGACCTCTCTGTCAGTGAAATCGGATTTGGCTGCATGTCGCTTGGCAAAGAGGATGCAGACAATGCACGTCTTATTCACCATGCACTTGACCAGGGCATTAATTTCTTTGACACCGCAGACCTGTATGAACACGGACAGAATGAAATAACGGTAGGAAAAGCATTGCAGGCGAAACGATCAGCCGTGATCATTGCCAGCAAAGTAGGCAATCAATGGAAAGAAGATGGCAGTGGATGGAACTGGAATCCGGGTAAAGAGTATATTATAGCAGCTGTGGAAGCTAGTCTGAAACGCCTGCAAACAGATTATATTGATTTGTATCAGTTGCATGGTGGTACCCTGGAAGATCCGATAGATGATACCATCGCTGCCTTTGAAACCCTGCAACAGCAGGGAAAGATAAGGTATTATGGTATTTCTTCGATCCGGCCCAATGTGATCCGTGAATATGTAAAGCGCTCCCATATAGTGAGCGTGATGATGCAATATAGTCTGCTGGATCGCCGCCCCGAAGAAAGCAGTTTCCCACTGTTGCTGGAAAACAACATCGGCGTACTGGCCAGGGGAAGTGTGGCCAAAGGATTGCTGGTGAACAAACCCGCTGCGCCTTATCTAAACTATACAGCAACAGCCGTGGCGGCCGCTGCTGCTGCGATTAAAAAAGTCAGTACCCCGGCGCGTGATGCGGCACAAACAGCGCTGCGCTTTGTATTACAGCAGCCAGCTGTCAGCAGTTCTATTGTAGGTATACGTACGGCAGCGCAACTGGAAGATGCACTCCGCGCTGCGCAGGCGCCCGCATTACAGTCGGAAGAAATAGCCGCATTACAGCAGGTCGTTCCCATAAACAGGTATGATCAGCACCGTTAAGAAAAATTACGAATTACGAAGTTGTGGGAAGATCGTAAAAACGATGACCGGTATTCGCTCTTACCTTCTCACAACTCCGTAATTCGTAATTCTCAATTCGTAATTCATTTACCTGCTCCCTGTTTACAGGCTGCTGCATTATTATTGTACCGCGTTTAAAGCTCCATGTATGCAAAAATTAAAGGTGGGGATGTTACTTTTTCCTGAATTGACCATCCTCGATTTCACTGGTCCCTATGATGTATTTATTAAAGCCCCCTGCTTTGAAGTCCTGATTGTAGGACTCAGCAAAAGCCCGATCCGCGCGGAGGGTGGACTATCACTACAACCGGATATCGCGATGGCTGATTGCCCTCAGCTGGATATCATTTTTGTGCCGGGTGGACGCGGTATCAATTCATTACTCACCAATCAGCCACTGTTGCAGTTTCTGCGTGACCAGGGTATGAAAGCAAAATATATTACATCTGTATGCACTGGCGCATTGGTGCTGGCTGCCGCTGGTCTGCTGGAAGGATATAAAGCTACTACCCACTGGCGTTCACTGGAATTATTGCGGATGTTTGGTGTGGAAACGCTGGAAGAGCGGGTGGTACGGGATCGCAATCGTATTACCGGTGGGGGTGTTACCGCCGGCATCGATTTCGGATTAGTGCTGACCGCATTAATAGGCGGAGAAGAATTGGCAAAAGTGATCCAGCTGCAATTGGAATATAACCCGGCGCCTCCGTTCAGGGCTGGATCTCCACATACTGCCGGATTACCGGTACTGCAAAAAACAAAAGAAATGACCCAGCTGACGCTGGAAGTAAGAAAGAAGATTATCCGGCAACTATTACAGGATCAGGCTTCCTCATCAATTGGGCTGACCTGATTGCGCGTACTTCTCTTAAACTGATCATCTTATCCTGTTCCGGATCCCACACTTTCAGGCGGAAACAGGCGCGCACATCCCGGAAACTCAGGGTGGTGGTTTTGGCATTTTGTAATGCCGGTATAGCATGCATTACTTCCGGTAAACGATAAAAAGGAATACGTGCATTCAGATGGTGAATATGATGATAACCGATATTGCCGGTAAACCACTTCATGGCAGGATTCATGACCATATAGCTGGAAGAAAGCAACGCAGCCTTGTCATAACACCATTCCTTGTTTACATTAAAGGTGACACCAGGAAAATTATGCTGGGCATAAAAGAGATAGGCGCCCAGTCCGCAGGCGATGGTAAAAGGGATTAAAATAAACAGCAACCAGCTTTCCCATCCCAGGAAATACACTACTGCTACGCTGCCACCCAGGTGGATAATCAGGGCTAGTAAGGAATCCATGTGTTTACGCGGACTGCTCACAAATGACTGTACACACATGCCGAGCATAAACATCGATAAATAGCCTGCCGCAATGGTTATTGGATGGCGGCTGAACAGGTAAGTGCGCCTTTCTGCCGGCGTAATGGATTCAAATTTCTTGCGTGTAATGATGGGGTAGGAGCCTATGCTGGCACTGAAAAGTTTTGAGTTGTGCTTATGATGATAATCGTGAGAACGCTTCCAGATACTGGATGGGGCCAGTACATATACACCAAAAAAGACCATGATCACTTCCGCTACCTTCGATTTATGCAGGATAGCATGATGCTGATGATCATGATAAATAACAAACATTCTTACTATCAGCAATCCGGAAAGGAGGCTGGCAAGAATTCTTAATACCAGGTAAGGAAATACCAGTGTGCCTGTCAGTGATAAAACCAGCAGTAATAATGTCGATAATGTGAAAAGCCAGCTTTTGGCTCTCTCTTCGCGCGCATATGGCTTGGTAGCCAGTATCAGTTCTTTACCTTCCAGCATATCGTTGTAGGATAATCTTATCTAATGTTTGTTGATGTATGATTGAATGTTAAATAACAGCAGGACGTTTATGTTTCCACCGTTTGTGTGACCACAACCAGGTTGCAGGCTGAGCAACAATATCTTCCTCTAGTTTACGTGTATGTGCCGTTGTAATCGCTCCGTCTTTTTCTTCAGCCGGAGTGGCAGTCAGCATTTCTGCTGTTACCGTGTAATAGCCTCTTTTTTCACGTTGCACTGTTACATATACTACCGGATAGTTCATTTTCTGCGCTATTTTTTCAGTACCCTTGAATACCGGGGTGTCCTGATGCAGAAAATTGAGCCATTGGGCGGTTTTAGGCTGCGGAGCCTGATCCGCGATGAAAGCAGTTGCATTTACTTCACCACGGTTTTGTACCATATCCCGGAAAGTATCCTGCATGGCAATCAGCTTGGTGCCGAAGCGTGTGCGCATGCGGTACATCAGACCGTTAAAATGTTTATTCGCCAGCGGATGATAGATGACATATAGCTGTTGACGGCACAATATACTGAATGTATTGCCAGCCCATTCCCAGTTTCCCTTATGTCCCATTACCAGCACGGCGCTCTTTTTTTCCGCTTCCAGCTTGTTAAACAGCTCCAGGGTAGCAGGTGTAAAGCTGCAATGCTTTACCATAGCCGTTTTGCTGATGGTGAGCGTTTTAAATGTTTCCAGGAAGAGGTCGCAGAGGTAATGATAGAAATCTTTGCAGATGCGGTTAATTTCCGCATCACTCTTTTCAGGAAAAGAATTGCGCAAATTTTGAAGTACTACCTTTTTACGGTAGCCCATCACATAAAATAACAACACATATACTGCGTCAGACACCAGGTAAAGTACACGGAATGGCAGTAGCGACAGCGCGTAAATCAGTGGTAACAGTAAGTAGTAGGCAATTGCAGACAATGTGGCACAGGTTTTTGATACTCCTAAAAGTATTATTGAAAACGTAAATATATATTTTAAAGAACACTTTTCATAGTATCTATGAAAAAAACGATGCATCGGTTCATTTAGTATCTTTATCAAGTAGTCTTGTGTAAACTTTAACAGATACAAATGAAGACCATATTTCCCTTTATAAAATACTGCTGCCTGCTGGCAGTGATTGGCGGCTTTGCTTATTGCGCGCGTAACCCATATGCCAGTACCAATAAGGTGTACAGGCAGCAAGCCAAATCCTATGCGAAAGCATTGCGGCAGCAACCCGGGGAATTGTCCGGCGCCAATGGCGTAGCTGCTCCCTTGTGGGTGGGTACGGTCAATTTTAATATGCGTAAACCCAGCATAGTTATCATTCATCATACAGCTCAGAATTCATGTGAACAAACACTGAAGACGTTTACCATGGAAAAAACACAGGTAAGCGCCCATTATGTGATATGCCGCAATGGAGCCATTCATCATATGCTGAACGACTATCTCCGTGCCTGGCACGGCGGTGTTGCCAAATGGGGCAACCTCACGGATATCAATTCTTCTTCCATCGGGATAGAACTGGACAATAACGGAAAGGAACCTTTTGATCCCGCCCAGATCAGCAGTTTGCTCGTATTGCTCGATACGCTGCAGCATCGCTACAATATTCCCACTGCCAACTTTATAGGTCATGGTGATATTGCTCCCGGCAGGAAAGTAGATCCCAGTGCTTTCTTTCCCTGGCAACAACTCGCAGAAAAAGGCTTTGGCCTTTGGTATAAAGACACCACCGCCACCGCAGTGCCTGAATCTTTTAACACATTACTGGCACTCCGCATCATCGGATACGATATAAAAGATTCTTCCGCCGCCATCATGGCCTTTAAACGCCACTTTATGCCAACGGACAGCCTGCCGGGTCTGAGCGATGCCGGAAAGAAAATACTACTCAATCTGCAGCAGCAATATCAATGACCTGTTAGGAAGACACCCTACTTTACTTTTACCCCTACGCGAACCACAGAGTTTATTTTGTGGAATGAGATAAATATGTTATTTTAATAATGAGTTAGCACGATAACCAAAATCAAAGAGATCATCTAATAAGGACTTGTTATATACCTATTCTCCAACCCTTATCTTAATCTATACTTGTTATGAAGCGTACAATTAAATTCCCGTTACTGCTTTTGGCAGCCAGCACCCTTTTGCTCTGTATTCCCCGCCACCATGTTAACGCCGCACACAGCATACTCTCAAAAGACTCCTCCTGCCTCGTGAAAACCGAGGTGAGCTATGATTTTGCAGATAATATGCATAAAAAAGTGAATGACGTTATTGAAGACAAACTCGCCGGCGGTATTGAAGAAGGCGGTAAAATTACCTGGGAAAATTCTCCCGGCGCGCCGGAATACTACCAGGTGATATTGCGCAAAACCAAAGTATCTATCAAATACAAAGGCACTGCTTGCCAGGATCGCCAAATCTGGCAAAATATTGAAGACTGTAAAGCAGAATTGAAAAAACTGCTGAATATTCAAACTGCTGCAACGAAATAAACCAACCATGCCCGGGAGATATTACATCTCCCGGTGTTTTATTTACTCGCATTACTTCCTCTTGTTTCCTCCTGCATTCTTTAAATCTATTTAGTCTATAAATTTTGTAGATTAATAATAGTGCCTTACTTTTGCCTCGATATCACACCAATCATCATACGCCAACAACTAAATGCCAAAATCGGAAACGGGTGTAACGGGATAACCATTCTCCGCAAAGATCTAAGTCAATATATAAACCAAGTACTAAGCATGAATTACGTAAAAAGGCTGTTATGCCTGCTGCCAGTTTTACTGTGGCTGCAGCAGAGTATTGCCCAGGAAATCAGGGTCAGCGGAGTCGTTACTTCCCGCTCCGATGCACAGCGTGTACCCGGCGCCATCATACAGTTGAAAGGAAAAAGTCATGGTACGCAAACAGATCCGGATGGGAAATATACCATCAGCGCAAATGTAAATGACACATTACAATTCTCGTCCCTTGGCTTCCAGACCGCATTTGTAGTAGTAGGCAACAGCCGGGTCATTAATATCTCCTTAGAAAACAGCAACCGGAAACTGGATGAAGTAGTTGTAACAGCACTCGGTATTTCCAGGGAGAAAAAATCACTGGGCTATGCGGTACAGGAATTAAAATCGAAAGATATTTCTGAAGCCAAAGAAACCAACCTGGTAAACGCTTTATCCGGAAAAATAGCAGGAGTGCAGGTGACCAACAGTCAGGGTAACCTCGGCTCTTCCCGTATTGTGATCCGTGGTGAGACTTCGATTGCAGGTAATAACCAACCATTATTTGTACTGGATGGTGTACCGGTAGATAACAGTCAGCTGGGAATAGGTACCGGCCGCGATTTTGCCAATGCCATCTCCGACATTAACCCGGACGATGTGGCGTCTATCAGCGTGCTGAAAGGCCCTAACGCAGCGGCATTATACGGCTCACGCGCCTCCAGTGGCGTAATCGTTATTAAAACAAAAACCGGAAAAGATACCAAAGGCGGTATGGGCGTAACAGTTAACTCCGGTGCTACCTTCGATAAATTATTGATCCTGCCTGATTTTCAGAACTCCTACGGGCAAGGTTCCGGCGGACAGTTTTCTTATAAAGATGGTAAAGGCGGCGGTATCAACGATGGCGTAGATGAAAGCTGGGGCCCAAAACTGGATGGCCGGCTTATTCCGCAATTCTTTTCTAATGGAGAAGCAGTACCGTTTGTAGCACATCCGGATAACGTGAAGGATTTCTACGTAACCGGTTATACGTTGAACAACGGTTTATCCGTTGGTGGCTCCAATGAAAAACTGGACTATCGCTTCTCTTATAACAACACCAAACAAGAAGGTATTTTGCCTAACACAGGTATTACCCGTAATACTTTTACAGCCAGCAATACTTTCCGCCTCACACCAAAGCTGACCCTCAGCACCTATGCCAATTACGTGCGCAGCGCCGCCGATAATTTGCCTGGTGTAGATGGCAGACGCGGTAACAGCGTAACCCTTCAGTTTATCTGGTTCGGCCGTCAGGTGGATGTGAGCAAACTGAAGAACTATAAAAATGCAGATGGTACCGACTTTAACTGGAACCATAGCTACTATAGCAATCCTTACTGGATCCAGAATGAAAATACGGTGGGCATGCTGCGTAACCGATTCCTCGGTAACGCCAGATTATCCTATCAGGTACTTGACTGGCTGACCGCTAATCTGCGTGTTGGTACAGATTATTATACCGACAGACGTAAGTATAAAATCGCTTACTATACCAATGGTACACCATTTGGTTCCTACACGGAAGATGCTTACACGGTGAATGAAACCAATGGCGAATTCACCTTGAACGCAAAGAAAAAAATAGGCAGCGATTTTGATTTCGATATCCTGGCCGGCGCCAACCTGCGTACCAATCAACTGGAGCAGAACTACCAACAGGCGCCTAAGCTGGCCGTGAAAGATGTGTATACACTGAATAATTCACGCGATCCGTTTTTATCTACCAGCTTGCTCAACAAACAAAAAGTATACAGCGGATTTGCAGCAGCACAGATAGGCTTCCGCAACTATGCCTTCGTTAACTTAACGGCACGTAACGACTGGTCTTCCACTTTACCGCCCGGTAGCAACTCCTACTTTTATCCTTCAGCCAACGCCAGCGTGGTGCTCACAGAGGCCCTGCACATACAAAGCAAGGCGCTTACCCTGCTGAAAATACGTGGTGGCTGGGCACAGGTAGGAAAGGATACAGATCCTTACCAACTGGTAAATACATTCCCCTTCAATCAACCGTTTGGTGCCAATCCACTGCTGACAGTATCAGATAAGTTTTTAAATAAAAACCTCAAACCGGAAATTACTACCTCCACAGAATTTGGTGTGGAAGCAGGTTTCCTGGATAACAGGTTAAGACTGGACGTCACCTACTATAGCTCTAATAGCCGCAACCAGATTCTGCTGGCGGACGTAAGTCCTACCACCGGCTATCTGAAAAAATTACTGAACTCCGGCGAAATCAGTAACCATGGGGTAGAAGTAATGCTGGGACTAACGCCCATCACTACACGCTCCGGCTTCCGTTGGGATGTGAATGTGAATTACGCACGTAATGTGAGTAAAGTGTTAGCATTGGATGCAGATGGATTTTTGACCAACTATGTACTGGGTAGTTCCGGCAATATACAAGTACTGGCAAGTAAAGGTCAGCAGTATGGTGCATTATATGGTACTGCCTACAAAAGAGATAGTGAGAACAGGATATTAGTGAATGCAGACGGCACGCCATCTGTAGATCCCAACAAAAAAATATTGGGTTACTACACACCAAAATGGACAGGTGGTATTAATAACAGCTTTACTTTCAAAGGCTTTAATCTGAGCTTCCTGATAGATACCAAACAGGGAGGATCTATCTGGTCCGGAACCAATTCTACCGGGATGACTACAGGTGTACTGGCAGCTACTATGCCGGGCCGCGACCAGGAAAATGGTGGGTTACCTTACTACGTAGAGGGCAAAAATAATATTCCGTTACCGGATCATAACGCTACCGCACCGGGTGGTGCAGCGGTAAAACATGATGGGATCATCTTTGATGGTTATACCGCAGATGGTAAAAAGAATACCACCATTCTTCCTGCAGCCAGCTACTACAAGGCAGTATACAGCGGCAATCTGAATGAGAGCGCGATATACGATGCGTCCTTTATCAAGCTGCGCGAAATTAAACTTGGGTATACACTRCCCGCCTCTATTGTAGGCAGATGGGGATTACAGGCGGTGAATATTGCGCTGGTGGCCAGGAATCTGGGATACCTGCAAAAACATGCGCCCAATATCGATCCTGAAACGGCATTTAACACCGGTAATGGCCAGGGATTGGAAACATTGCAAATTCCTACTACGCGCAGCTTTGGCTTTAACCTGAATGTTTCATTTTAACTATTGACCGATCATGAAAAAGTTGTTGATACCTTTCTATATCATATTTGCTGCTACCTTACTGGCCAGTTGCCAGAAGGAGCTGGAGCGCACCAACAAAAATCCAAATGAACCTACCTCCGCACAACCGGACTACCTGTTGAGCAATGGAATAAAATCCAATGTGGATACCTATTGGGGTCCTGATGCCACTATGGAAACATCCTTGCTGTATGTGCAGTATTGGGCAAAAATCCAGTATCCTGATCCTGACAGTTATAAACCAGCATCTACCAGCATACAAACCGTGTGGAGCAATTTTTACGCACAGGGAGTACAGGATTTTACCACGCTGGTGCAGTTGGGTGATAGTCTGCATAATCCCAATTATAGGGCTGTAGGCGTGATTATGCGTAGCTGGATATTTCAGCAGTTAACAGATTTGTATGGAGATATTCCTTATTCTCAGGCTGGTAATATTGAGAAATATCTTACACCTGCATATGATAGTCAGCGGGTAGTGTACAGAGGTTTGTTAGCGGAACTAAAAGGAGCCGTACAGATCATTTCTCCTACAGATAATCCCATATTGGGTGATGTGCTGTTGCAGAACGATCTGAAAAGCTGGAAAAGATTCGCCAACGGTTTACGTTCCCGTATTGCACTGCGTATTGCAGATCGTGATCCGGAAGCAGCTAAAGCGGTATTTGCAGAGCTGGCGGCAGAAGGCAACTTCTTATTGGGGCCTAACGACCCTGAGATAAAACTGAATTACCTGGCTTCTCCTAACCAGAATCCGGTAGGAAGAAACAGGGAAACAAGAAATGATTATCGCATCAGTAAAACAGTGGTGGATAAATTGAAAGGACTGAACGACCCACGCTTAAGTATATACGCCGCATTACCAACAGAACCAGGTTCTACTAACTATGTGGGCGTTACCAATGGTCTGACAGCGGATTCTGCTTCCCGACTTGGTTTCACTAAGACCTCCGATATTGGTGCTGTATTCACTGCTACCCTGGCACCGGCATGGTTATTTACTTATTCAGAACAGTTGTTTATCCTGGCAGAAGCAGCGCAGCGTAACCTCATCAGTGGCAATGCTGCAGATCTGTATGCACAGGCTATCCGCGCTTCTTTCAAACAATACGGCATCACTGGCAAACCGGTAGACGATTACCTGGCGCAGGCAGCCGTTGCTTACGATGCGAATAACTATAAGAAATCAATCGGTGAACAGAAGTGGCTGGCGCTTTTCAGCGAAGGTCTGGAAGCATTTGCAGAGTGGAGAAGACTGGATTATCCACAACTTACACCTGCTTATACCGGTGCATTGCAAGGAAAAATGCCGTTGCGTTTAACGTATCCTTCCAGTGAGCAGGCGTTGAATGGAAATAGCTATAAAGCTGCAGTAGCAAGGCAGGGCGCTGATCTGCTAACCACTAAGGTGTGGTTTGATGTGTACTAACAGGAATTGCGAATTATGAATTACGAATTACGGAGTTGTGAGAAGATAGTAAACGCGATGATCGACATTTGCTTTTATCTTCTCACAACTCCGTAATTCGTAATTCTTATTTTTTCGCCCTGTAGCGCATAATTTCAACACCCGCTTCTATCACGGGACCTATGCCGTGAAAATCGTTTAACTCCGTTGGGCGGTTATAGTAAAAAGAAAGATCGGCAGAGGTATTTGTACCGATACATACATCTTTCAGTTGTCCGTCTTCCTGTATTTTTTCCTTTACCAATCCTTCCCAGCCACGTTCCGCAATAGTGATATAGCGTTTGTCGAGCCAGCCTTCATTTACAGCCCGGGCAATGGAATACACAAACATCGCAGTGCAGGAAGTTTCTGTGTAAGAGTCCGTGCGATCCAGTACCTGGTGGAACAGTCCATTAGCGCCCTGATATTTTGCCACACCCAGTATCTGTTGGGTGAGGTCGGCGATCACTTCGTTTCTGCCGGGATGATTAGCTGGTAAGCTATTCAGTAGTTGTACTTTGGCCAGCATGATCCAGCCGTTGGCACGACCCCAGTGAGCCACGCCCTGTCTTTTCAGATCTTCGTAATAGTAGTGCACATATAATTCTGTGCGGGTATCCCAGAGGTAGTGGGTGAAATGTTTGATCTGCGCTACCGCATCGTCAAAGTAGGCGTTGTTGTTGGTGAGCTTTCCCATGCGTGCGAGAAAGGGCACACTCATATACAGGTCATCTCCCCACAAGGTCCATTTATAGGGGTTTGGCCGGCATAACGTGCCATCAGGCAGCCTTTCCTGTATCTTGCTGATATGATTGGCTGCTTTGTCGATATAGGCCCTGTAATCGTTTCTTTTTACGGTATTATATACATCCAGCAGACTGGCCCCCATGGAGCCGCAATCATCCAGCACCCGGGTATTGATCAGCTGATTGAATGGAAAGTTTTTGTATTTCACGCCTTTTTTGCTGAGTGCTTCGAAATAAGCATAGTTGTCGAATGCAAATGCCACATGTTTCTGCGCAAACGCATTGTATTTTTCGTCTTTGAGGTAATTACCCAAATCTATCATGGCAATGTTTAATACGCCATTGGGGTAGTGCCATTCACTCAGGTGATCTGAGATGGAGGCTTTGACGCCGTCCGGAATTTCCTTGCTGGTATTCCAGCTCTGGTTGTTATCACCTGTAAACTTGAAGGCAGCGTGTGCAATGGCGTAATCTGCTACTTTTTTTACCACCGCAGCATCTGCGGAGTTGTCCTGCGTACGGCCGGCAAAGGGTGTGGCCAGTCCCAGGTATAACAGGAATGTCAGTTTTTTCATAAATAGTACGTGGTTTATGCTTAACAATATAGTGCGCTTTCATCATTTGTGCAAACGATTGCATAAAAAATAATTGGTCATCTATATAAATTATTTTAATTATGTGTTTGAGAATGATTAGTTTTAGTTTAATCGGGTCATGCTGAAAAAACGGTATTGACCCCACGAAGAAGTAACGATCATGAAAAGCGTATTTTTATTCCTAACGGTAACCATCCTGTCCGCCTGTCATCAGAATAAACCGGAAGAGCCGGATACGATGCCGGTAGCAGCACCCTCAGAAACCATTCAACCACTCACCGCAGCAGATGACTCTATGCAGGAGCCCCACCGCAGCCGTAACATTTCCTGGGAGCAGGTGGAAGTATTCGAGTTTTCAAAGGCACTGATCAATAACAAAGTGCCCCTGTTTACTAACCGGCAACGCCTGGAAAGCAGCATCGGAGCGGCAGACAGTATTGTTTCTACTCAGAATGAAGACATCTGCGGGTCACAGTTCGACGAGGACTTCAGCTATTTTTATAAAGAAGGTTCTACGTTTGAACTCTGCAGGGATTCCATTGCCTGCGAGGAATTCGTGTTTACAACGAATCAGATACTGACTTTGGGTAAGGTATCCTTCTCCCGTAATACCACCTGGGAAGACGTGAAAAAAATGTTTCCAAATGCCGTATTACAGGCGGAAAATGAAGGAAAATCAGATATGGTTACCCTCCGGGACTCTTATAGTAAAGACAGCGACAGCAGCGTGCAGCTATATTTCGAAAACGGAAAGCTGGCACGCGTGGTGAACTTTATTCCCTGTTAATAACGGGTCGCCTCAACCGCATCTTCAAAAGCTGATACATCTCCGGATATTTTGTTCCAGGTGAACAAATCGTGATTCCTTTCCTTATTTTTGATGATAATGCTTTCGGAAGGGTTACATATGGAGGGTGCATGGAGAATGCTGCTGAACGGCCAGCAGGCCGCAATGCTGCTGTTATATGATGCGCATTATATAGGCATGTTTAATTATGGGGTGAAGCTCACCGGCAACCGGGAACGGGCTTCAGAATGTATTACCCAGGTATTGCTGGACCTGTGGGACAAACGCAACACATTGCCCGAAGTAGAAAATGTACGCGCCTACCTGCTCACCTGCATCCGTCATAAACTGATGGCTGAAATGAAAGCCGACCGCCGCCGGGAACAGCGACACCACGCTTTTGAAGCCGGCCGGGAACAAACAGAAGTAGCTTATGAACAGCTGCTGATTTCCGCACAATCCGATAAAGTATTGAAACAGCGTCTGGAAAAAGCGCTGGCCAAACTGGCTCCCCGGCAACTGGAGCTGCTGCGCCTGCGCTATTTTGAAGACAGAGATTATGATGAGATAGCTGTTATTTGTAATGTAACAAAACGAACCGTCTATAATAGTATCCACGATGCCATCAAAATTTTGAGGGCAGAACTCAGTACCGACGGCGAGGACTATACTTATCTGTACAGCATTCCCCTCCTTGTTCTATTCATGTTGACCCTTCAATAAAAAAAATATTGTTTTACAGTAGTAAAAAGAACAACCCGTGTTCTCTATAGAAAAAGGATGGATGTTTTATGTCTGATTTTCAGGACTACCATAGTGAAGATTTTTTACAGGAGCCTTCTTTCTGCCGGTACTGTACCGGCACAGATGCCCGTGCTGTCAGCTTCTGGGAATCCTGGATCATAGCACATCCGGAAAAACAGGCAGCAGTGAAAGAGGCGAAAGCCTTATATTATATGCTGAACGGCAATATTACGGCCCAATCTTTCTCGCAGCAACGCCAGCGTTTTGAACAAGCTTTCCAGCAACACCTGGCTACAACGCCTGTCAGAAGGATATCGCCGGTGTGGAAAATACTGGCCCGCGCCGCAGTGATAGCTCTGCTGATCAATATCGCAGGATTTGCAGTATACCAATACAAAAAACAAAACCGCATCCGGAATTACAGCAGTCTGTCTGGCGAAAGAAAATCTTTTCAGCTCCCGGATGGCACCAGCGTAATGTTGAATGCCAATAGTCATATTACCATCGCCCAACATTTTAATAAAGAAGCCCGCGAAGTTACATTGGTCGGGGAAGCCTTCTTTGACGTAGCAGCAGCGGCTAACAAGCCCTTTATTGTACACACAAAGAAAATGGATATACGCGTACTGGGAACTTCTTTCAATGTACGCGCCTACCCGGAAGACAAAGTGGTAGAAACCGCCCTGATCAAGGGAAAAGTGGAAGTCACCATTCACGGTGAACAAAACCGGAAAATCATCCTGCAACCGACGCAAAAAATTGTGATCGGGGTGGTGGCAGCGAGTCATATTACCGCACCATCGGCCACCATCGGCAATGTGGTGCTGAGTCCGCGCGATAGTGCTGCGGTAGAAACTTCCTGGAMGCGCAATCGCCTTGTACTTACTGATATGCCGTTAGGTACTGCCGCCGTGGAAATGAGCAGATGGTATGGTGTGAAAATTAAAGTCGATAGTACGATTGCTAATAAATACAGGTATACCGCCACGTTTGAGAAAGAAACAGTAGAACAGGCATTGAAGGCCATGCAAGCCTCTGTGCCATTTAATTACAGAATTGAGAACAATGAAATATTTATCAGCCAATAAAAAAAGAAGATGACAACTTATCAAGACCAACCATTTTCTAAACAGTAAAAGGGAACGCCTGAGCGCTCCCTCCAGTTAAGTAAAGGAAACAGGGCTTTTGCCGGGCGTCTGTTTCCCATTATGGACATTAACCAACTAAATGTATGAAAAAAATCAGTCCACGGACTGCACGTATGGTGCATTCCGGCAGGAGCATTATTTGTCGTGTTACCAAAATGACCATGCTGCTGCTGTTACTCTGTAGTATTCACGCCTTCGCTACCAAGCTTCATCAAAACATCCGTTTATCCCTACACTTGAAGAAAGTTCCGCTGACAAAGGTTTTCAGCGCCATTGAACAACAGTCGAATCTGCGCTTTGTATATGGGAATAATATTATTCCGGCAGACAAACGCATTTCCATTGATGTGGACAATGTAACGTTAACGGATGTACTAAAAGAAGTTCTGCTGGGTACCGGACTCGGATTTAGCAGTACGGAAACCAACCTGGTGGTAATTAATCAGCAACCTGCTCCTGCCAAACAGGAACGCATTATCAAAGGAAAAGTATTTGATGAAGCCCATAACGCGGTGCCAGGCGTAACAGTTATGCTGAAAAATCTGCAGGCAGGTTCCAACACCAATGCCAAAGGAGAATTTACATTGGCGGTTACAGAAAGCAATCCCATACTGCTGATCAGCTGTATGGGGTTTATGCCTAAAACATTGGAGGTGGGAGACAAGTCTTACCTGGAAATAATTCTCACACCCAATATCTCCCTGTTACAGCAGGTAGTAGTTACCGGTTACCAAACTATTTCAAAAGAAAGAAGTGCGGGATCTTTTACGAAAGTAGAGGGCGCACAGCTACAGCAAAAATCGGGGAGTATGAGTGTGGTAGACCGCCTGGAAGGCCTTGTACCGGGGTTTGCCGTGAACAACAGTACCGGTGCGGATAAATTCCTGATAAGAGGTGTCTCCAGTGTAAACGCCAGCAGAATGCCGCTGTTTGTAGTCGATAATGTGCCCATGTCCAATGATTATATTACCAACTTTGTTAACCCCAACGATGTTGAAAGTATCACTTTCCTAAAAGATGCTACGGCTGCTTCTATCTGGGGCGCCAACGCTGCTAACGGTGTGGTGGTAATCACCACCCGCAAAGGGAAAGATCTGAACCGCCGCATCAAAATGAATTATGATGGTTTCGTTTCTTTTAAAGGATTGCCGGATTATGATTACCAGCATAAAATGAATTCCACTCAGTTCATGAATGCCGCAAAAGAGATATTTAATGCAACGGCTTATCCCTGGAAGACGGTTACCACACCTGGTGTTGGTAATTCAGATCCTATTGTATATCCACATGAGCGAATATTATACGATCTGAGTAATGGCTTTATTCCGCAATCAGTTGCAGATGCCAGGATGGATTCGTTGGCTTCACTGAATAATCGTGGCCAGATTGATCAGTACCTGCAACAGCCGGCGCTGTTGACGAATCATAGTTTGTCTTTTACCGGCGGTAGTCAGTTTCATTCCTACTACGGTTCACTGGCTTATACCAACCAACAGAATAACGATAAGTCTTCCCTGAACCGTTACCAGATGAACCTGCGTCAGGATTTCGCTTTTAGTAAAAATGTGAAAGCAGATATGACGGTGAACCTGTCACAACAGAAGAACACCCGTTTCATCATTCCTACTCTTCCCGACCTGAATACCTATTTACCTTATGCTATGCTGGCGGATGCCGATGGAACGCCTTTATCCCAGGCGTATTTGAAAATGTATCAGCCCTATCGCCAAACCGCGGAAACGAAAAGTGCACTGAACCTCAACTATATTCCGTTGAAAGAATCCGGCTACACCAGCAATAATGCCACTACTTCAGGAGCTGTGCGGGTAAACACCGGTTTGAATATAAAATTAGCAAAAGGGTTAACCTATGATGGTCGTTTCCAATACCAGCAGGTTAATAATAACGGATATACGTTTTATGACCAGAAATCATATCAGACAAGGTATGAGCTGGTACACTTCACACAGGCACCTACTACGCCCGGAGCTAAACCGGTATATTTTCTTCCTGAATCAGGTGGTCAATATCAATCGTCCAATTCACAGAATATTTCCTGGACGGTACGTAATCAACTGATGTATGACAATAGTTTTAAAGCGCATCAGCTCACCTTCCTAGCCGGTACCGAAGTGCGTGGCGACCGTACCCGTTCTTTTTCCTCTACCCGCCGTGGATTTGATTTTCAAACCCAGACGTATAATGTGTATGATGAGAAATCATTACAGTTAAATGGTGTCACTAATCCGGTGATCGGGAATAACAGCGCGACCAAAAGTACATTGACCAGCCAGCCTGTTTCGGTCAGTGAAATTGAAACCCGATTTTTCTCGCTGTATGCCAATGGCGCCTATACGTATAAACAACGATACAACCTGAATGGTAGCATACGTATGGACCAGTCCAATCTTTTTGGCACAGAAAAAAGTCAGCAGTATAAACCTATCTGGTCTGCGGGGGCCGGCTGGATTATCAGTAACGAAGCTTTCTTTGCGGTGAAATCGGTGAACCGTTTGAACCTGCGCCTGACATATGGTTTAGGCGGTAACGCACCTCTGCCTGGTTCAGGTAGCTCGCAGGATATTGTAATAGCAGAAAGCAGCCCTTTGTTTAATGGCATGGGAATAGGTTACCGTCCTTTGCTGCCGGGGAATAAAATGCTGACCTGGGAACGTACAAAAATGGTGAATGTGGGTGTGGATTTCGACTTGTTTAACAGCCGCTTAAGTGGTGCTATAGATGTATATCAAAAGAAAACCATTGACTTGCTGGGCTCACAGCCATTAGACAGAACGGCTGGCTGGTACTATGGATATGCCAACCTGGGAGATATGATGAACAAAGGGATTGATGTGCAGCTCAACAGCCGCAACATCGCCAAGGGCCGCTTCTCCTGGAATACTTTGCTGACGTTGGGCTATAATAAAAACAAAGTGCTGAAGTTAAACCGTACCAGCCCGTTGACTCCTTCTAATAAAGCAAACGTAGGATTTGTAGAAGGATATCCTGCTTACAGCTTCTTTGCATATAAATGGGCGGGATTGGATGCTACGGGCGATCCGCAGATAACTACCGCCAATGGTAAAACGCTGAAAAATACTTCAGGTATTACAGCCGCAGATCTTAATTATGCCGGCATATCACAGCCAGCCTGGTATGGTGGTATCACCAATAGCTTCCGTTACGGAAGTTTTGATTTGTCTTTCCTGGTTATCTATAACCTGGGCTACCAGATGCGCAGAGATGTGAATACTTTTTATTCCGGCAGGCTCACCGCCAACATTCCGACTTCTTTTGAAGATCGCTGGAAACAGCCGGGAGATGAAGCTAAAACAAATATTCCTGCTTATGTGGCCCTGGGATCACAGGATATCGCCCGCAGGTCCACTGATCTGTATAACAAGGCAGATATCAATATTGTGAGTGCAGACTACGTTAAGCTCCGCGACCTCACGCTGGCCTGGAACCTGCCTGCCCGTGTTGTCGATCACGCCGGAATGGAGAGTTTCCGCATCTATACACAGTTAAACAATGTGATGTTATGGAAGGCGAATAAGGACGATATAGATCCGGAGTATTTCAAACTGATGTATGCCACAAGAGCTCCTGCCATGAAGCCTTTCTTTACTGTAGGGGTAAACGTCAGGTTTAAATAATTGTAAAAACCAAGTAACATGATCAACAAACAGCATATATATAGCCTTGATGGCAGGTGGCATGATGATGGCGTCGTGTACCAAATTCCTGGAGGTAGTGCCCAAAGGAAAGGATACGCCGCGAACACTTGACCAGTATAACGGATTGCTCAACAGCACCAACCTGATTAACTATAATGATGTGGCGCAGAACGCAGATGGTAGTTATATTATCAAAGGAGGGGCCGATATGTGTGTGATGATGGGAGATGATATGATCACAGATTCAGGGTACCTGTCGCTATTGGATCTTTCTTACCTTAACGGCTATACCTGGAAAAATAACGTCTACCTGCCGGACGCCGATGCCATAGAATGGGGCGCTTTCTACGGGCAGAACTATACGTATAACGTGATCGCTAATCATGTAATGGATGTTGCAGATGATAATCTGCAAAAGAAAAAACAATTATTGGCAGAAGCAAGAGTAGGGCGTGCATTGATGCATTTTATGCTGTTAAATTATTTTGCAAAACCCTATGATCCGGCCACAGCAGCCACAGATCCGGGGGTACCATTGGTGACAACCGCCAATGCAGTAGCCTCCGGATTTAAAAGAGCGCGTGTACAGGAAGTATATGATTTTGTGGTAAATGAACTGGTATCCGCCATTCCAGACCTGCCGGAGATTACGCCTATGCGCCTGCGCATGGGCAAATCTGCCGGGTATTATATACTTGGGCAAGTGTATTTAAACATGGGCAAATACGACCTGGCATTGGCAGCTTTACAACAATGTAAAACATCGCTGGCCAATAGTACAGTGCCTATCCAGTTTTACGACTATAACAAAGTGATGCCGTTGTGG
The DNA here is from genome assembly GCF_056399985.1 of Chitinophaga sp. 01L420. Lineage (NCBI taxonomy): Bacteria > Pseudomonadati > Bacteroidota > Chitinophagia > Chitinophagales > Chitinophagaceae > Chitinophaga > Chitinophaga sp. 01L420. Next base: position 249,658 of record NZ_JBFTSK010000008.1, on the reverse strand, counting down.
ACCTCGCCGGTGATGCCGAGTTTTGGCGCTTTTAATATGCCTACGGCATTTGATAATCAGGAGAATATTTATCTGAAACAGGTGAGCCTGTTGAATTTTATTTTTTCAAACGCAGGTATGATCAGCCCATCGGCTGCTGCAAAATTTGATCCGGCCGATCAGCGCCTGAAGTTTTATTATGCGGCAGACTATTTTACTGGTGGGACTAAATTGCCTTATCCGTTGCATAATTCTCCATTTAGCGTGAATATGGGGCCTTCTCTTCCCGGCTTATACCTGATGCTGGCGGAATGTAAAGCCCGTACCGGCGATCTGACCGGCGCTACCACCGATCTGGTTACACTGCGCAGTAACCGCTTACCTGCTGCCAAAGCAGGTGTGGATGCTACTACCAAAGATGACCTGATACGCTTTGTGATCGATGAGCGCCTGCGTGAATACGCCTGTACAGGAGTGCGCTGGTTTGATATGCGCCGTCTTTCTACTGATCCACTGTTTAAAAATGTAACGTATACCCATCAACTGGGTACGGCTACTTTTACTTTACCGAAAGAACGTCTGACCCTCAAAATACCACCTAAGATTTTAATGCTGAATCCGGGAATGGAAAACAATCCTTAATCAATGGCTTAAAGAGAAAATCATAACATATGAATTATAAAAAGATAGCAGGAGCGCTGATGCTCATGGCGGGCTCCCTGTATGCCAGCGCCCAGCAGGGATATACCATTAAGGCCGCATTGAAAAATGCAGGGGATGCTAAATTCCTGATGGCTTACATGGATGGGAAAGACTTTGTAATAGATAGCAATTACACCACCGAAAAAGGCGTGGTTACTTTTAAAGGGAAAGTGAATCATCCGGTACTATGCCATTTTATTACGCGTAACATGGCGCTGAATATAAAAACTGATCATGGTTATATTCCTTCGCCAGGGCTGGAATTCTTTCTTTCCAATGATCTTATCCGCATTACCGGCGACGCGAACGCTATCTATAAAGCTTCCGTAAAAGGAGGACAGGAGAATAACGACTGGAATAGCATTAAAGCAAAGGAAGCGGCGATTACAGACCGGAACTGGCAGGCTACATTGCTGTCTTACAAAGATACGGTTGCTGCCCATCAGCCGGCGCTAAAAGCCCAAAGCCGTGAACTGCGGGAACAACTCAGCGTGGAACAGGATAAACTGCAAACGACCTTTATTCAATCTCACCCCAAATCATTGGTGAGCATTTACTTCCTGGCTAATATGGTAAATAGCCTGGACCTGGCAAAGTTGGAGGCCACTTACAACCAGCTGGATGCTGCTCATAAAACTTCTGAATACGCCAAAAGAATCGAAGATAAACTGGCTGCCAGCAAAGCAACCAGCATAGGTAAAACGGCTATTCCGCTGAATAAAACAGATATCAACGGCAATCCGGTAAACCTGCAGGCGTTGCAGGGAAAATATGTGTTGCTCGATTTCTGGGGTAGCTGGTGCGGCCCTTGCCGTAAAAGCCATCCGCATTTGAAAGAATTGTATAACCAATACAAAAGCGCCGGTTTTGAAATAGTAGGTATTGCACAGGAACAGGGCGATGATGCTACTGCCGTTTGGAAAAAAGCCATCGCAGAAGATGGACTTCCGTGGATACAGGTCCTTAATAACATCGGGATAGAAAAGTTTGACGCTGTAAAAGCCTACGGTATAACCGCTTTCCCCACTAAAATTCTGTTGGATAAAGAAGGTAAAATTATAGGGAGATATGTAKGGCAGGAAGCAGAAGGGTTAACAGAAAAATTAACAGGGCTCTTTAAAAAATAACACATGAAATATATCATTGCAATGGCCTCCCTGCTCGCTGCTACGGGAGTGGCCGCTCAGGGGAAGTATACCATCAAAGGGACTATCAGCGGTCTTGATAAAGAAACAAAAGTGATGCTCAGTTATCGTATTGATAAAACCTCAGTAGAAGATTCTGCGATCACAAAAAACGGATCTTTTGAAATGCAGGGCACCATTGGAGAACCGGCTAATGCTACGCTCAAACTCAAAGCCCTGGATKATGATGGCATTTTTTCTATCGAGAAAATGTTGTTTGCCGACAAGAAGGAATTCTTCCTGGAAAAAGGAGATTTTACAGTAACCGGTAACGGCAATATAAGTCATGCGGTGATCAAGGGTGCCGCCGCTCAAACAGATTTCCTGTTGTTGGAGCAGCAGCTGAAACCAGTTACAGATCAGCTGGAGCCGCTAACGGTACAAATGAAAAAGCAGTTTCTCCAGAAAAATAATGCGGCGGTGGATTCCATCCGCAAAATTTGTCTGCCTTTGTTTAATAAAGTGGAAGAAGGAGAGCTGGCGTTTATCAAAGCGCATCCGGCTTCTTTTGTAAGCTGGCACCTGGTGAAGGAACGCGGCGGCATCATTAACCCGGATACTTTCGAACCATTGTTCAATGGTTTGGATGCGAGCTTCCGTAATTCAGTGAGAGGAAAGGAGCTGGCGGCCAAGTTGGATATCGCCAAAAAAACGGCGATAGGTCATGCCGCTTTGCCGTTTACGCAGGCCGATACAACCGGGCAGGCGATTACATTGGCATCTCTCAAAGGTAAATATGTGCTGGTAGATTTCTGGGCCAGCTGGTGCGGACCCTGCAGAGCAGAAAATCCTAATGTACGTAAAGCCTATGCGGAATACCACCACAAAAACTTTGAGATTATCGCCATCTCCCTGGATGAAAAAAAAGCGCCCTGGATCAAAGCGATTAACGATGATCAGTTGCCATGGCTGCATGTAAGTGATCTGAAAGGCTGGAACAATGAAGTCGCAAAGGCCTACGGCGTTACAGCAGTGCCACAGAATCTGTTACTGGATCCTAACGGCGTCATTATTGCAAAAAATCTGCGCGGAGATAAACTGGCCGCTAAGTTGGCTGAAGTATTGAAATAAGAAGAATTACGAATTACAAATTACGAATTACGGATTTGTGAGTAGATAGTAAACGCGAAGGTCAGCATCGCATATATCTGCTCACAAATCCGTAATTCGTAATTTGTAATTCGTAATTCTCTTTACATCACCGGAGTTTTACCACCATCTACTGCGGTGCTGGTACCTGTAATATATGCAGCAGCAGGGGAGGCGAGAAACGCCGCCAGGGCAGCTATTTCGCGGGCCTCTCCAAATCGTTGCATTGGAATTTCTTTCAGCCACTCTGCTTCAATTACTTCCCTGGAAACATTTCTGACAGCAGCACTGCTGTTGAATAATCCTTCCAGTCTTGCCGTGGAGGTAGAACCTGGTAACACATTGTTGACGGTAATACCGTATGGGGCCAGCTCTGTAGCCAGTGTTTTAGACCAGGCAGCAACTGCCCAGCGGGTAGTATTGGATACGCCCAGGTTTTTTATCGGTGTTTTTACGGAAGTAGAAATAATATTAATAATGCGGCCATATCCGGCGGCCATCATGCCGGGTACTAATGCCTGCGCCAATGCCTGGTTGCAGAGCAGGTGTTGTGAAAATGCGGCGGTAAAGGCAGCAGCATTGGCTTCTATAATAGGTCCGGCAGCAGGTCCGCCGGTATTATTAATGAGTATATGAACGGGTCCCTGTTCGGCTACGCTGGCCGCAACAGCCGTTACCTGCGCTACATCTGAAAAGTCGGCTATCACATAACGGTGTTGTTGTTCATGAGCGGTGCTCAGGGTAGATAACACCTTTTTCAACCGGTCTTCATTCCTGGCTAATAACACACAGGTGGCGCCCAATAACGCCAGTTCTTCTGCTGTAGCTAATCCTATGCCCTGTGAGCTGCCGCACACCAGCGCTGTTTTTCCTTTCAGTGAGAGGTCCATTGGATATGTTTTGTGTACAATTTAATGGATTTTTTTACAGTGGTCAGCAGCAAAAAAAAGCAGCGAAGACAGGATACACCTGCTTCGCTGCTTTTGAGTAATGTATTTTCTCTAACTACACCCGCACGTAAATCTTACGCTTATCCAGTATGTACCCTACCAGCCAGCAGGTGAGCATAAAGGCCAGCGAGAAGAGCAGTGACCCGAACTTGCCGGGTGAGAGTGGTTGAAAGATCGTATCGTTGATCCATTGATAAAGGGTGGCGCCGCCAACAGTAAACACGCCAAACAGAATGGCCATGATTTCCGATAGCAGGTAAAGGAACAGTGGATTTTTACCGAATACGGTAAAGAAGCCGGTGCCTTTTGTAAAGCCGATAATATCAATCACAAAGATGAGTAAGGATAACAGGAACAGATCTATACTTATTGTTAGCAGTACATAAGAGCTGGTCCAGAGTTTTTTGTTGATAGGGAACACCGTATTCCAGGCGTAGGCCAGGGCAAAGAGGATGATGCCGGCCATGATCATGCGCATGAGCCCTGGTTTTGTTCTGCCTTGCTGCTGTACAAATAGTCCGGTATAATAACCCGCTATTACATTCACCACCGCAGGAATGGTGCTGAGTAGGCCTTCCGGATCAAAGGCAATGCCCTCGCCGTGGTACATGTGGTTATCACCAAGCACCAGTTTGTCGAGCAGTATACCGGCGTTGCCGTTAATGCCGTACTGATCACCAGGTGTGCCGCAATACCATAGTATGGCCCAATAGCCCAGCAGGAACAGGGCGCTGACGCCCCATACCACTTTCTTTGAACAGTAATGGATTAACAGGGAGGCAATACCATAACAAAGGGCAATACGTTGCAGTACACCCAGGATACGGGTATGATCAAAAGGTTTGAATTCGATGCCGTGATCGGTTTGTTGAACAAAAGGAAACCAGTACATCAGGTATCCCAGCAGGAAAATGATCAGGGTGCGCTTGAAAATCTTTCCAAGCACCGCTGAATTTCCCAGTTGTTCATATTTTCTCATACTGAAGCTCATGGCATTGCCTACAGCAAAGAGAAAAGAAGGGAAAACGAGGTCGGTGGGAGTCCACCCATGCCAGGAAGCATGATCGAGTGGCCAGTATGTTCCACCTGTACCGCCTGTGTTCACTATGATCATGAAACAAACGGTCATGCCGCGGAATACGTCCAGCGGTAAAAAGCGTTGAGAGCTTTGTGTCATTTCCCTTTAATTATTGGTTGATAAGATGGTAAGGAATGAAAAAAGAGCGTTGAGCGCCTACAATATATACATCTAAAAATCAAAATCCAAATATGAAATGTCGAAGAAAAATGTATGAGCGGTCATAATGACTACCCCCGGACGGGAAAATTGACTATTTTTAGATAGCCCCTTAAACCTTGCCCTATGCACAACATGATGATGGCAGTATGTGGTTTAACCCTGTTACTCACTGCCTGTAAACAAACACCCACCGATACCTGGTCGCCCGAAAAAGCCAACAACTGGTATGCGTCCAAAGGCTGGTTGCGGGGATGTAATTTTATTCCAAGTACGGCGGTCAACCAGCTGGAAATGTGGCAGGCGGCCACTTTTGATTCCGCTACCATTGACCGGGAACTGGGATATGCCGAAGGTATTGGCTTGAATTCGATGAGGGTATACCTCCACCACCTGCCCTGGGTGGAAGATGCCGCCGGATTTAAACAACGTATCCGCACTTACCTCTCTATTGCAGACAGGCACCATATGTCCACTGCACTGGTGTTTTTTGATGATTGCTGGAATAATGTGTATGATGCCGGCAAGCAACCGCCGCCCATTCCGGGGATACATAATTCCCGTTGGGTGCAGGATCCGGGAATTGCCATCTTTACCAATCCTGCGCTGGCAGATACTTTGGAGAGATATGTAAAAGATATACTCCGCACGTTTGGTAAAGATCCACGGGTATTACTCTGGGACCTGTATAATGAACCCGGAAGCTTTGGAGCGGGGACTAAAAGTTTACCACTTCTGGAAGAAGTGTTTCGCTGGAGCCGGGAGATAAACCCCGCACAACCTTTAACGGTAGGCATCTGGAACCCGGACCTGAAAGTATTGAACGAATTCCAGGAGGAACATTCCGATGTGATTACCTATCACAACTATCTGCCGCCTGACATGCATCAGCAGGATATCAACAACCTGCGATCGTTTGCGCGGCCGCTGCTTTGCACAGAATACATGGCCCGTCTGCTGGGCAGCCGTTTTGATAATATTATGCCATTACTGAAAAAGGAAAATATTGGCGCCTATAGCTGGGGATTGGTAGCCGGTAAAACCAATACCATGTATGCACAGGGGATGCCGGTACCGGACGGGAGTGAACCTGAGCTATGGTATCATGATATTTTCCGGAAAGATGGAACGCCTTACAATGAGGCAGAAGTGAAAGTGATACGAGGGCTAACAGCGAAGTAGGCATTCGGATAGGGTGATGTCCCTATCCGAATGCCGATATATTATTATTTAGAAAAGCCTCTCCCTAATACCTCATGCACTTCGTGTATTACCACAAAGGCTTCGGAATCGGTTTCCTGCACCAGTGATTTCAGGCGCATCAGCTCCTGTTTACCAATGATCACATACAGCACTTCTTTGGGATCGTGTGTATAGGCGCCATGTCCGTGTAATACGGTGGCGCCGCGTTTCATTTCACCGGTAATCTTTTGCGCAATAGCATCTGTATGGTTGGAGATGATAGTAATTGCACGTTTGGTATTCAACCCATCCACGATATAGTCGACTGTTCTGGCGCCTATGTATACCGCAATGAAAGTATACATGGTTTTTTCTATACCAATAATAAAGGAAGATGCCAGTATCACTACGATATCAAAAATGAGCATGGCGTTRCCCAGTGTCCAGCCCAGGTATTTATTGAATAACCGCGCCACAATAGCAGAGCCGCCGGTGGTGCCTCCCGACAAAAATACCAGTCCTATGCCGATGCCCACCAGGAGCCCCGCGAAGATAGCAGCCAGTAAAGGGTTGGTGGTAACGGGTGTTAGTTTGTTTTCGGTGAGATACAGAAACAGGGAGCAAAAAAAGATGCCCAGTATCGTATATACCATGCTTCGTTTATCCAGCAGTTTATAGCCGGTAACGATCAGGATGGCGTTAATAATAAGGTTCGTAACTCCTGGTGACCACCCCCAGTAGTAATAAGTCACAATGGTAATACCAATTACGCCCCCCTCGGATAATTTGTTGGGGATAGCCAGGTAGTTGATGCCGACCGCGAAGATCAGGGCACCTGCCACAATGAGTAAAATATTTTTCACATGCTCTTTCATGCCGCAAAAATACGCTTTTGTCCTACTCCTCATCACCGGCGGTATCCCGGGTAAAGAAAAAAAAAGTACAAAAAAGTCATTCAATAATTTGGAATTAATAAAACTCGATGTATATTTGTCTACCAATTCAGTAGACTAATAAAATCTACCACTATAAGGGAAGCATCAGGCAAACGCTTCCGGCATCCTTTGATCCACCAGCAAGGTGTTGCTGCCATCATTATTGAAAAAACGTGTAAATAAAAATACACTATGAAAAGGCACACGCTGACTAGTGGAATGCGTTCCCACACGCAAAAAAACGTGGTAAATATCACCTGTTCCCGTTACATCCAAACGGCCCGCTCCTGTTGTAGTAGCTGCTGTTGATGACAAAATCTTGCGTTCTGTAAGCTGTAAATAGAGTGCCTGGCCTGGCATGCGGGGACGGTATATTGCAAAATTTATTGGTGGTAAATTTATCCGCAACGTACTTACCCGCATCCTCCTGGCATTTTCAACCGGAATCTTAATCATTACCTCTCTCATTGTATTTAATATGAAACTATATAACCGTTGTTTAATGATGACTTACTTATTGGGTAAGCCAGGTCAAACAGCCATGAAAGATAATATAACGTTTACGGATACACGCTTTGTGCTTGTATCCGGAACGGAATAGCATTCGTTACTATCCAATGAAATTAAACGATCGACTTCAGTTCAAAGGGGCGTTGCCTCAAACAATTCTGGTGGGTTTTGTTGGTGGCGGCCCCGAAAACTGAAGTATATAAACTGATTTAAGACTGCTTCCCAACCAACCGTTATTCAAGACATTCATCCGGGAGCGGTCAACCTACACGAAGTAACGTGTACGTCTATACCTTTTTCGGAAAGCCTAATTAAAATAGAAGGAACCACTTGTTTCCAGGTAAGGTCCCCAGTGCCAGCAAGTCCCGACACGTGTCGGGACTTCTATTTTGGGTATACCCTGTATGATTTGTTTGCCCGTTTTTATTAATTATCATATATCCATTGACGTTATAATACCATTTTATTTTTCATTTGCCGTATAGTCATCACTGTTGTTTTCTTCATCTTTCTGATATATATGGTTGCGCCCTGCTAACTACTGCGGTCCACACGCGCTTATATTATATACACCATTGCGTTTCCCCTCTCCCGGAAAAAATATTTTCATAAACCTTATGGAAAGTATTTCACTGTAACATCTAATTAAAAAACAAATTACTATGGACTCAACTAAGATCCCGGGGAATGAATTCCTCGACATTCTCTTCTATGGAAGGAATAAAGATTATGGGGCCTATGAACTCCGCAGTCGTTACGACAAACGCGTTCGCAATGCAATAATAGGTACCGCTTCTATTATGTTAGTAATGATTGGTGGCTATGTGTTGAACAACACATTGATGGCTGCCGGAAATGTACATCCTCCGGTGTTTACTAAGGAGGTAATCAAACTGGATGATATAAAATTACCTGATCCTGACCCGGTAATCCCACCGCCACCACCAGTTCAGAATACACCGCCACCAGCAGTAGCTGCAGTTAGTTATGTAGATCCAAAGATTGTTGCCGGAGATGTTGCGCCGGAGGAAATGCCTCCACGGATGGCTGATATCGGTAACAAAGCAATCGCTGTTGAAAATAGAGAAGGTGCAGATGGAGACATCAATAATATAGATCTGGGCACCAGTGACCGTGGTGGAACAGGCGTTGTAAAATCTGAAGCAGTGGCACCTGATGCAAGCGGCCCTATGATTTTCGTAGAAATCATGCCGGAGTATCCTGGTGGAGAAACCGCACTGATGAAATATCTTAGCAAAAATATGAAGTACCCTCATGTTGCCCAGGAAAATGAAATACAGGGAACCGTTTTTGTTCAGTTTGTGGTGAACCGCGATGGTAGCATCAGCAATGTGAAAACAGTAGGTGCTCCCAAAGGTGGTGGCCTCGAAGACGAAGCAATAAGAGTAGTTAGCAATATGTCCAAATGGAAACCTGGCAGACAAAACGGACAAAATGTGGCCGTATTCTTTAACCTGCCGATCCGGTTTCAGCTCAATCAATAGTGGCCTTTACGCGATGACTATGTTATCAACACATTAATTTTTATTCCTGTTAATCCGGCTTACATCCATTTAACCTGCGCATTCTAATTCCTGATACCAGTCCCGGCTCACATAAAAGTGGCCGGGATTGGCTTTTTTAGGTCATTTTATTTGATAATATTCAAACTTTCTGTATATATATCAAACAAAAATCAAAAAACTCAAAAATTACCGTAATAATTATTAATTTCACGACCGCTTAGTCTTCTTCTTTAGCACTATAAACGGATAATTAGTATGGAAGCGCCGGTAAATAATTCGCTGCAACAGTTCAAAAACCTCGTTGGTACAAAGTTTCAGCTGTATAATAGTCTCTTCACCTCATTGCCTTTCCACCGGGTGGAAAAGACAGGTATCTTCCTGTCCCTGTTCCTGCTTCACTGCGAAGAAGGATACGCCAAGGGCAACAGCCCGCAGGAAATTATGGATTCCTTTTTTCAGCAGTATACTACCTATACCGAAGAAAAACAGCGGACGGACCTGTTATTCCGCTTTGTGCAGTATGCAGAAAGACAAGTCGTATTATTTGATGCACTCGAAGATGCAGCCTTCCGTAATATCCGCGACCTGCAAGGCGCCGGAACCCTGCGCCACCTGCAATCAGAAGTAATACAGGAACAAGCCCAGGAACAGCTGACCCAGAAACTGAAAGATTTTTCCGTACGACTCGTACTTACCGCGCATCCTACCCAGTTTTATCCGAGCGAGGTATTGGGCATTATCAACGACCTGTCTAAAGCCCTCATCGATGAAAATACCAGCCAGGTAAATATGTACCTGCAGCAGCTGGGTAAAACACCTTTCTTCAAAAAAGAAAAACCCACGCCGTATGATGAGGCTATCAGTCTGGTGTGGTTCCTCGAAAATATATTTTACCAGTCAGCCGGCCGTATCCTCTCGTCTATCCGGGCACAGTTTCCCGGTGCGATCAGCAGTGATAATTCCCTGATCCGTATGGGCTTCTGGCCTGGCGGTGACCGGGACGGTAACCCGTTTGTAAAAGCGCCTACCACCCTGGAAGTGGCTGCCGCGCTGCGCTCTTCCGTGATGAAATGTTATTTCCGCGAAGTACGTAACCTGCGCCGTCGCCTTACCTTTAAAGGTGTAGAAAATGTAGTGGCTGCACTGGAATCAAAATTATCCCGCAATCTCTTTATTCCCGGCCATAAAGCGGATATCAGCCGCCAGGAAATCCTGGATACGTTGTCGGATATACGCCGTACCATCATCGCCGACCACAACGGCCTGTTTGTACATCTCGTGGAAAACCTGATCAGCAAAGTAGAAATCTTCGGATTGTTCTTTGCCTCCCTGGATATACGCCAGGACAGCTCAGTACACGAAGCTGTGCTGGAAGCCGTGGCCGCTAAAACCGATGCCTTACCAGGTAACTATACTTCGCTTGACGAGAACGCAAAGATCGATGCACTGCTAAATGTTCCAGCAGCAATAGATCCGATGGTGCTGGAAAATCCATTGCACCAGGATACGTTGCAAACCATTGCCGGCATTAAAGAAATACAGGCTGCCAACGGGGAAGAAGGATGTAACCGTTATATTATCAGTCACAGTACCAGCGTACTCAATGTGATGGAAGTATACGGTATGTTCCTGCTCAGCGGCTGGAAGAAGGAAGAAATCACAGTAGACATTGTACCGTTGTTTGAAACGATCGATGACCTTCGTCATGCCGGACAGGTGATGAAGCTGCTGTATGAAAATAAAGAATACCGTGAGCACCTGCGCCGTCGCCAGTGTAAACAAACCATTATGCTGGGCTTCTCAGATGGTACCAAAGATGGTGGTTACCTGATGGCCAACTGGAGCATCTACAAAGCAAAAGAGGAACTGACCAAAATATCCAAAGACTATGGTATCAGCGTGGTGTTCTTCGATGGCAGGGGAGGTCCTCCGGCACGTGGTGGTGGGAAAACGCATCAGTTCTATGCCTCTATGGGTAGAAATATTGCCAATAAAGAAATTCAGCAAACCATTCAGGGCCAGACCATCAGCTCTAACTTTGGTACCGTGGATGCGGCACAATTCAATATGGAACAGCTGATTCATGCCGGTATCAGCAATGAACTGTTTTCTTCCCGTGATGTAACCCTGAGCAAAGCAGAAGAAGACCTGTTGCAATTACTGGCGGATGAAGGATATAAGTCTTACAACAAATTAAAAACACATCCGCACTTCCTGGCGTACCTGGATCATGCCAGTCCGCTGCGTTACTATGCGGAAGCCAATATCGGCAGCCGCCCGAGCAAACGTAATGCCTCTGCCAAACTCAATCTCAATGACCTGAGGGCAGTACCTTATGTAGGCGCGTGGAGTCAGCTGAAACAAAATGTACCAGGGTATTACGGTGTGGGCAGTGCACTGGAGCAGTTGGATAAACAAGGTAAATGGGAAGATATAGCCGCTTTGTACAAACATTCCCTGTTTTTCAGAACCTTGCTGGATAACTGTGAAATGGCGATGAAGAAAAGTTATTTCCCGCTGACAGCTTACCTGGCCCAGCATCCGCAGTACGGAGAAGTGTGGCAGATGATCAATAGTGAATTTGAACTCGCAAAAAAATACCTGCTCCGGCTCACCAATGAGTCTGAACTGATGGGAGGCAGCCCTATTGACCTGCTTTCTATTCAGATGAGGGAAAGGATTGTGTTGCCTTTGCTCACTACGCAGCAATATGCGCTTACCCGCATCCGTGAGCTGGATTCACATGCCGACAACGGTCATGGCAGAGAAACCTACGAAAAGCTCATCATGCGTTGTTCTTTCGGTATTATTAACGCGGGCAGAAACTCGGCGTAAAAAAGAATTACGAATTAGGAATTACGAATTACGGATTTGTAGGAGGATAGTAAACGCGAAGGTCATCCGCTATTATCTTCCCACAAATCCGTAATTCGTAATTCCTAATTCGTAATTCTTATTTCGTAATTCTTCCATACTTTTACACCTCCTTAAGTAACTTCTCTATATATGGCAAACAGCTTATATGACTTTGGAATGATTGGCCTCGGCGTAATGGGTAGAAACCTGTTGCTGAATATGGCAGATCATGGCTTTTCCGTTATCGGCTTTGATAAAGACGCTGCCAAGAACAGCGCACTGGAAGCAGCCGCCACCCCCGGTACTACTGTTAAAGGCGTAGCAGAGCTGGCCACTATGGTACAGTTGCTGGAGCGTCCCCGCAAATTGATGATGCTGGTACCAGCGGGTCAACCGGTAGATGACGTAATCGCATCCCTGTTGCCGCTGCTGGAGCAGGGCGACGTGGTGATAGATGGTGGTAACTCCCACTACACCGACACCTTGCGCCGTGTGCAGGAACTCCGTCCGAAAGGTATCCATTTTATGGGTATGGGTGTTTCCGGTGGTGAGCAGGGTGCCCGTACAGGCCCCAGCATTATGCCTGGAGGCGATCTCGATGCATATGCCAAGGTGAAACCTATGCTGGAAGCAATTGCTGCCAAAGTAAAGGATGTTCCCTGCGTAGCATATCTTGGTAAAGAAGGCGCCGGCCACTATGTGAAAATGGTACATAATGGTATTGAATATGCCATCATGCAACTGATCAGTGAAAGCTATGCCTTGTTACAAAAAGGCGCCGGACTGAACAACGACCAGTTACATGAAGTGTTCAAAAGCTGGAACCAGGGCGCTTTACAGTCTTTCCTCGTAGAAATTACTGCAGATATTTTCCTGCAGGATGACGATAAAACAGACAAACGCCTGGTAGATGTGATTTCCGATAAAGCAGGTTCCAAAGGTACCGGCAAATGGACTTCACAGGATGCGATGGAACTCCCGGTGGCAGTACCTGTTATTGATACAGCGGTAGCCATGCGTACGCTCTCTGGTTATAAAGAACAGCGTTTACAGGCCGAGGCGTTGTACAAAGCACCGGAAAATACCCTGCACGTTCCTGCTGAAATGTGGATCAAACAGGTGCATGATGCCCTGTATTTCGCTACCATCCTGAGCTATGCACAGGGATTGGCCATGCTGCGTGAAGCATCTGCTGATCTGAAAATGGAAATTCCATTACCGGAAGTGGTGAAAGTATGGAGAGGCGGATGTATCATCCGTTCTACCCTGCTGGAAGTATTTACACAAGCCTACCAGAAAAATGCTGACCTGGGAAATATCCTGCTGGATGAAGGCGTAGCTTACCTGGTACAGTCAGTAGAAAGCAACACCCGCAGTGTAGTATCACAGGCTGCCGCCGCAGGTGTGGCGGTGGGTGGCTTCATGTCTGCATTGTCTTATTTCGATGCTTTCCGTACCAGTCGTATGCCTACTAACCTGATACAGGCACAACGCGATTATTTTGGTGCGCATACTTATCAGCGTATTGATATGCCTGGCACTTTTCACACGGAGTGGCAGCAACACTAAACATGTTCATCTTTAATTAAAATTATGCAGATCCATAAACGCCCGCCTGCTTCCATCCTTTTTATATTCGGAGGCAGTGGCGATTTAAACTACCGGAAACTAACGCCTGCGTTATACAATCTTTTTTTAGATGAGTGGATGCCTGAGCAGTTTGCAATAGCAGGTTTAGGCCGTAGCCCTTACAGCAACGAAGATTATAATAAACATTTGTTGGAAGGGATCAGTAAGTTTTCCCGTCGGAAGGGCGAGCAGAATGGTCACTGGAAAGATTTCAGCAATCATGTTACTTATCTGCAGATGGATGCAGAAGATCCTGCTTCCTATAGCAAAATCACCGATTTTGTTACCACCAAAGAAGCAGAATGGGGCGTACATCCTACCGTCATCTTTTACCTGGCAGTAGCACCACAACTGGTACCTAATATTGCTACCCGTTTGGGTGAGCTGAACCTGTGTACGGATAAACATTGCACCCGCATTGTGGTGGAAAAGCCTTTCGGTCATGACCTGCAAAGTGCACATGAACTGAACGAACTGCTGTCAAAGAAATTTACAGAAGAACAGATTTATCGTATAGATCACTATCTCGGTAAAGAAACGATTCAGAATATTCTGGCTTTCCGCTTTGCGAACGCCTTGTTCGAACCCGTATGGAACCGCAACTACATTGATAACATCCAGATCACTGCTGCTGAAAGCGTAGGCCTGGAAGGTCGTGGCGGTTACTACGAAAGGGCAGGAGCCCTGCGTGATATGGTGCAGAACCATATTCTGCAGATCATGTGTATCCTGGCCATGGAAGCACCGGTATCTTTCGATGCCAATGAAGTGCGTAACAAAAAAGTGGATGTACTGAATGCCATCCGTCGTATCACACCGGATAAGGTGCATGAGCACGCGGTTCGCGGACAGTATTCTGCCGGCTGGATGAAAGGGGATAAAGTGCCTGGCTATCGTGAGGAGAAAGGCGTGGATCCCAAATCCAACATTGATACGTACGCAGCAGTTAAGTTTTATATCGACAACTGGCGCTGGCAGGGTGTTCCGATCTATGTACGTACCGGAAAATACCTGCACCAGAAAGCCACCAATATCATTATCACCTTTAAGGAGGCACCTCCTTATTCCTTCCCGATGGAAGCTGCACAAACATGGCGCCCTAACAGGCTCACCATCAGCATCCAGCCGGAAATGGATATACGGATCCGCTTCCAGGCAAAACGCCCGGGACAAACCATGACACTGGACCCGGTAGATATGACCTTTAACTACGATGCCGCCAATGGCGAACATGCACCGGAAGCATATGAAACACTGCTGCTGGACGTAATGGAAGGTGATGCTACCCTGTTCATGCGCGGCGACCAGGTAGATGCCGCCTGGAAAGTGATTATGCCTATCCTGGAAACATGGGAAAACCGCACTCCGCAGGACTTCCCGAACTATGCACCAGATTCATGGGGCCCCGATGATGCAGATGCACTCGTTGCCCGTGATGGTCATACCTGGATTAATTTACCCACTAAATAAAGAATTACGAATTACGAATTACGAATTACGGATATCCGCGAAGGACCGTAATTCGTAATTCGTAATTCGTAATTCCATTCTTCTTATGGAACTACACATCGCCAAAGATCCTGCACAACTGAGTGAAAACGTAGCTGCATGGATCAGCAACTACATACTGGAAGTACTACAAACACAGGAGCGTTTTACCTTTGTATTATCCGGAGGCAGTACCCCTAAACAATTATATAGCCTGCTGGCCAAAGCCCCTTATAACATGGTTATTCCATGGGAAAAAATACATTTTTTCTGGGGAGATGAAAGAGATGTACCCTTTGAAGATGAACGCAATAATGCCCGTATGGCCTACCTGGAGCTGCTGGATAAAGTAGGGGTTAATCCTGAAAATATCCACGTGATGCGCACAGATATTGGTCCGGAAGCATCCGCGGAGGAGTATGAAAAAGTCCTGAAATCCTATTTCGGAAAAGAAGATACCACTTTTGACCTGGTATTACTGGGTATGGGAGATGATGGACATACCCTGTCCCTGTTTCCCGGTACGCCAGTAGTAAAGGAGCAAAAAGCCTGGGTAAAAGCATTTTTCCTGGAAGCACAGAACATGTACCGCATTACTTTAACTGCACCAGTAGTCAACAGGGCAGCCTGCGTAGTATTTCTCACCACCGGCGCCAATAAGGCCATTACACTGAAAAATGTGATTGAAGGTACTTTTGATGCGGAGAAATTCCCTTCCCAGCTCATCAGACCGGAAGAAGGTGAATTACACTGGTTTGTGGACGAAGCGGCTGCCGGCGCGATGGAGATTTAGGTGCTTTCTGCTTTCAGCTATTTTCTGTAGCTTGTGACTGTAACAACAACGATGAGATTATGTTTGATAAGCCCGTATTTGACGCACACCTGCATATCATTGATCACCGGTTCCCATTGCAGCCTAACGAAGGGTATTTGCCAGCAGATTTTTCTGTTGCCGACTATCAGCAACAGGTAGGGCCGTTGAATATACAAGGTGGTGCAGTGGTATCAGGTTCCTTCCAGGGATTCGATCAGGCGTATTTGCTGGAAGCACTGAAGCAACTGGGACCCGGTTATGTTGGCGTTACACAGATACCAGCCAGTACAACCGATGAGGAAATTATCGCCCTCCATAACGCGGGCATACGTGCCGTCAGGTTTAATGTGCAACGCGGAGGTTCTGAAAGTGTAAAATTCCTGGAACAACTGGGATTACGTGTATATGATCTCGTGAAATGGCATGTGGAATTATATGTGGACTCCCGCCAGCTACCTGGATTATCTACCACACTGCATAAATTACCCGCAGTAGTGATCGATCACCTGGGATTATCCAAAGCAGGACTCAAATATTTATTGCCACTGGTAGAAAAAGGAGCCAGGGTGAAAGCTACTGGTTTCAGCCGCTGTGATTTTGACGTGCTAACGGCCATGCGCCAGATAACCGCTATCAATGCCGGCGCACTGTTATTTGGTACAGATCTGCCTTCTACCAGAGCTCCTCGACCATTCGCAGCAACAGACCTGCAGTTGATCCTTAACAATTTTCCAACGGATATTGCAGCGAAAATATGCAGGGAAAATGCACTGGCATTATATAAACCTGTAGGAAAGAATTAAGAATTAAGAATTACGAATTACGAATTACGAATTACGGCTTTGTGAGTAGATAACATCGGATAATACCCGTGTTTACTGTCTACTCACAAAGCCGTAATTCGTAATTCGTAATTCGTAATTCCTCTTTATCCCCAGTTATCAATCCCCACTGTTTCCATTTCTTTTTTCAGATGTTCCGGCATTTGCCCGTTCAATAAAGCACCTGGCATTGTACTCGGATAAATTTCTTCAAAAGTTTTCACCTGGTTCATAAATACGCGGCGGAAAATATGCCGTCTTGTAATATCATGCGGGTCCCGTAAACCGGCTGCACCAGCCAGTTCTATGGCACTCTCAATAGTGTCGCGGTGATAGTTGGCCACGCGGTGTTTTTTATCGTCTACTACCAGCCCGGCGGATAACCATTTGTCCTGGGTAGCCACGCCGGTAGGACATTTATTGGTATTGCATACCAATGCCTGGATACATCCCAGCGCCATCATCATGGCACGGGCACTGTTGCAGGTATCGGCGCCCAGCGCCATGGCACGGAGCATATGATAGCCCGTCAGTATTTTGCCGGAAGCAATGATTTTCATATGATGACGGATATTAAAACCCGTCAGCGTATCATGCACAAAGGAGAGTCCATCCATCAGTGGCATACCCACAGAGTTGGAGAATTCAGGCGGCGCTGCACCTGTACCACCTTCTCCACCATCTACCGTAATAAAATCGGGATAGATATCTGTTTCTACCATCGCTTTGCAGATGGAATAAAACTCCCGCGGTTGGCCTATACATAGTTTGAAGCCAACAGGTTTACCCTTGCTCAGTTCCCGCAGGCGCTGTATAAACAGCATCATTTCCCGCGGACTGCCGAATGCTTTATGATAAGGAGGAGAGAATACCGTTGTATAAGGTTTCACATGACGGATTTCTGCAATCTCCGGTGTGTTTTTGGCGGCAGGTAATATACCACCATGGCCAGGTTTGGCGCCCTGGGAAATTTTCAGTTCTATCATTTTAATTTGCGGCAGCGCACTTTTTTCTGCAAAAAGACTATCAGAAAAATTACCATCTTCTTCCCGGCAACCAAAATAACCAGTACCTATCTGCCAGATAATGTCACCACCCTGTTTCAGGTGAAAATCACTGATCCCGCCTTCGCCGGTGTTATGTGCAAAGTTCCCGATCTTAGCGCCGCCATTTAAGGCCTGTACGGCGTTGGAACTAAGCGATCCGTAACTCATAGCGCTTACATTCAGGATACTGCCGGAATAGGGCTGTTTACAGTCTTTCCCGCCAAATGTTACGCGAGGGTCCTTCTCCAGGTTATCAAAATTCTGTGGCTGAATAGAATGCGCCATCCACTCATAACCTTCTGCATACACATTGAACTGGGTGCCAAAGGGTTGGGAATCCAGTTCCCGCTTGGCCCGCTGGTAAATGGTGGAACGATCTACCCGGTTGATCGGGCTGCCATCTATATCACTCTCTACAAAATACTGGTAAATTTTTGGGCGCAATGCTTCCATCCAGTAACGCGCACGGCCTACTACCGGGTAGTTGCGGATA
Source organism: Chitinophaga sp. 01L420 (assembly GCF_056399985.1). Classification (NCBI taxonomy): domain Bacteria; kingdom Pseudomonadati; phylum Bacteroidota; class Chitinophagia; order Chitinophagales; family Chitinophagaceae; genus Chitinophaga; species Chitinophaga sp. 01L420. The sequence goes on along the minus strand of NZ_JBFTSK010000008.1, from coordinate 231,217 downwards.
ATGGCATGTTTCGTTTGAAGCATATCCAGTACGCCCATTATTACAATAGGTACTACAAGGATCAATAGCCAGAATACCCAGGGAAAAAATAAGCCTAAGCCGATGACAATAGCTAAGCTCACACATGAAAATCCGATAAATGCTTTAACCATGGAACGAGATTTTTGTAATTTTTTAATGCTCCCCGCCGAGGGAGATCGTTGAATACTTCCTTATCTATTATGCTGCATTGTCCTATAAAACTAATTAACGCACGTCAGATAAATTTGTTAAATCTGTTTTATTTCGGAGGCCGGATGGTGATTGTTTTATCGCCGTATCCCCAAACTCGCACGCCAACTTTCCTTTCTCTCCGTTTATCCCAAAAATCCCGTTGATCAAATTAATCAACCGCTAGTTTTTAAATTATTTTATTATCTTTCAAAATAAGCCAATTCTCTAATCAATCCACAACATGAAAAGATACAATTATCTTGGTAAGTTGATAGCAACGGGTATGCTCCTGTTCAGTACTGTAGCAGTTGTACTGGCACAACAATCCCCCTATGATGTTTCACGTCTGAAAACCAGCTGGGAAGTGGTGGAAAACCACTACCAGGGGCAGGACAACTTCCTGTCGGCTTTTACTTTTGTAAATACCACCAACAAGCCCTTTCCAGCTAAAGGATGGCAACTGTATTTCAATTTTGTAAGGATGGTAACACCCGGCGAATTGCCTGGTCATGTGAAAGTAGAACATATTAACGGTGACCTGTACCGTTTTACACCCGCTGATGGCTTTAATGGTATTGCTCCCGGCGACTCCCTCAAACTGGGGATCACCGGCGATGCCTGGGCCGTGAATTTTACAGATGCTCCGGCAGGTTTGTATCTCGTTTGGGATGCACAGCCGGAAAAAGGCGTACCGATTAAAGATTATATTATTCGTCCTTCTACCACCGCTAAACAGCTAATGCGCTATCCCGGCGACAAAACAGCGGTAGTAACGCCCACGGATATATTTAAACAGAATACCGCAGTAAAAGATATTCCGGTGGCACAGTTGCCGCTGGTATTTCCAACCCCGGTATCTTATACCACTGCCGGCAATAGCCTGGTACTGGATGCATTTCCTGTTATTAAAGCGGATCCGCAGCTTTCGGCAAGTGCCAATGTGCTGAAAGAAGAATTACAGCAGTTGTTAGGTAAACGTGCGCAAGGCAATGTACCGGTTGAATTTACCTATGATGCCGCATTGGCGGGTAAGGCAGAAGGGTATAGCCTGAAGGTAAGTCCCCAGGGTATCGTTATTAAAGCAGGTACCGAGGCAGGCGCCTTCTATGCCATTCAATCACTGAAAACACTGATCGCACCTGCTGCCTGGTCGGGAGTACAAAAATCGATCAGCATTCCAGGCGTAGAAGTAACGGACGAACCCCGTTTCGGTTATCGTGCTTTTATGATTGACGTAGCCCGCAACTTCCACAACAAACGGGATATGTTGCGCATACTGGATCTGATGGCCCTATACAAATTAAACATCTTACACTTCCACTTCAGTGATGATGAAGGCTGGCGCGTGGAAATCCCTTCATTGCCGGAGTTAACGACAGTAGGGGCAAAACGCGGACATAGCACCGACTGGAAAAATATGCTGCCACCGTCTTACGGCTCAGGTCCCGATACCAGCAATACAGCCGGCACGGGCTATTTCAGCCGCAATGATTTTATCGAAATTCTCCGGTATGCAACGGCCAGGCATATACGCGTATTACCGGAAATAGAAAGTCCGGGCCATGCGCGCGCTGCGGTGAAATCAATGGAGTCCCGCTACTACCGCCTCAAAGCGGCGGGTAAGGATCAGGAAGCCAGCGAATATTTACTCACTGATTTGCAGGATAAATCTGATTATCACTCTGTACAATATTGGAACGATAATGTGATGAACGTAGCGTTACCTTCTACTTATCATTTCCTCGATAAGGTAGTGGAAGAGCTGCAGTCCATGTATAAAGAAGCAGGAGCGCCGCTCTCCGCTGTGCATATGGGTGGCGATGAAGTTCCTGGTGGTGTGTTTGAAAAATCACCCGCTTGTATCGCATTGATGCAACAGGATAAATCTCTTACCAGCGTAAATGATCTCTGGTATTATTACTATCGTAAAGTAAATGATCTGGTGAAAGCACGTGGCTTAACCGTAGCCGGATGGGAGGAAGCAGGTATGCGTAAAACTTCTCTGAACGGAGAGGCACAAAGTATTCCTAATCCGGATTTTGTGAACGATAATTTTCAGTTGAACGTGTGGAATAATGTGATCGGTGGTGGTCAGGAAGATTTATCATACCGGCTGGCAAACGCAGGCTACAAGGTGATCCTGTCTGGTGTGAGCAATTTTTATTTTGACATGGCTTACATGAAATCTTTTGATGAACCAGGTTTCTACTGGGGTGGTTTTGTAGATGTGGATAAGCCATTTTATTTCATTCCTTTCGACTACTACAAAAATTCAAAAGTAGATGGCAGAGGGAATCCGGTAACAGCAGAACTGTTTGTAGGTAAAGACCGCTTAACTGGTTTCGGCGCCTCCAATATTCCGGGTATACAAGGGTTGTTGTGGAGTGAAACTGTTACCAGCTCTGACCGTATGGAATACATGATGCTGCCTAAATTACTGGGCCTTGCAGAACGTGCATGGGCGCAGGACCCAGCCTGGGCTACCGAAAAAGATCCGGCTAAGGCAGATGCGTTATATGCACAGGCATGGAGCGTGTTCAGCAATGTAATGGGAAAACGCGAAATGCCTCGTCTGGATTATTACGATGGAGGCTTTAACTGGCGTATTCCTACCGCAGGTACTGCTGTAGAAAATGGTGTAGTTACCGCTAATGTACAAATGCCTGGTCTGCAGATCAGGTACACTACTAACGGTGAAGAGCCTACGTTAAAAAGCCCACTGTACACTGCACCCGTATCCGCAGGTGGAAAAGTGGTAAAAATGAAGGTGTTCAGCGCACGTGGCCGTAGCAGCAGAACTACTACTGTAAAGGTTCCTATGGCAGATACTCAAATGAAAAATAATAAGTTATAGAATAGCTTTTAGCCATTAGCTTTTAGCTGTTAGCAAAATGCAGCGAATATGAAACAGTATACCAGTTCATATTCGCTGCATTTTGCTAACAGCTAAAAGCTGTTTCCCCATTCATCCCTTTTTTACTTCCTCCTTTTTCAATTTTTGTATTTTGTTTGTTCAACCCATAACGACCTGATGTTTCGTATCATTCCACTAGTATTTTGTTGTAGCCTGTTTGGTATCACTGTAATGGCGCAAAAGAAAAATGAATCGTATCAATTGCAGATGCGTAAGGCGGTTTCACCGGTAAAGATAGATGGCGTAATAGATGAGGCGGCCTGGCAGCAGGCAGATGTGACGCAGCAGTTTCATATGGTATTGCCTATGGATACCAGTTTGGCCAGGCTACGCACAGATGTACGGATGACATATGATGACAAGAATATTTACCTGCTGGTGGAAAATTATACCACCGGAGAGGGGCCTTATATGGTAGAGTCGTTGAGAAGAGATTTTGCTTTTCTCAAGAATGATAATTTCCTGTTGTTCATGGATCCGTTTGATGACCAGACCAATGGTTTTTCTTTTGGCGCAAACGCTGCCGGTGCACAATGGGATGGGTTAATGTATGATGGGGGGAAAGTGGATCTGAGCTGGGATAATAAGTGGTCCTCTGTGGTGAAAAATTATCCGGATAAATGGGTATTTGAAGCAGCTATTCCTTTTAAAACCATCCGGTATAAAAAAGGGATTACCAAATGGGGAATTAACTTTAGCCGCAATGACCTGAAAACAACGGAGAAGTCGGCCTGGGCGCCGGTACCAAGGCAGTTTGCCACTGCATCGCTGGCATATACGGGTAGTCTCGTTTGGGATGCGGCGCCACCGGAAGCGGGTGCCAATGTATCATTGATTCCTTATTTATTGGGAGGGATCTCTAAGGATTATGATAAAGGGACCAAAGAAAAATATCGCCGGGATGCAGGGCTGGATGCCAAAGTAGCAGTAACCTCTTCCCTGAATCTGGATCTGACGGTAAACCCGGATTTTTCGCAGGTAGATGTAGACAAGCAGGTGACCAACCTCGATCGCTTTGAGTTATTCTATCCGGAGAAGCGGCAGTTCTTCCTCGAAAACGGGGATCAGTTTTCTAATTTCGGTTATTCCACCATTCGTCCTTTTTTCTCCAGGCGTATCGGGCTGGGGGGCGTGCCTATTCATTTTGGCGCCCGTTTGAGTGGAAAGATCAATAAGGACTGGCGGCTGGGCATCATGAATATGCAAACCGGTAAACAGGAAGAAACCGGGTTGCCGGCACAGAACTTTACCGTAGCGGCCTTGCAGCGCCGGGTATTTTCCCGTTCCAACCTGGGATTCATTTTCATTAATAAGGAATCGGTTAACTATGATCCGGCGAAGGTAACCGATCATCCGGTGTACAACAGGTACAACCGGAATATGGGTTTGGAATATAACCTGGCCTCTTCCAATAACTTCTGGACCGGAAAGGCCATGTTCCTGAAATCGTATAGTCCGAATAAAACCGGCCATGATATAGCCCATGCGGCCAATCTGCAATATACCAGCAAGGAATGGAATATTGGCTGGCAGCATGAGTATGTAGGGCGTAATTACAATGCAGAAGTGGGCTATGTGCCCCGGCAGGGCTATGTGAAAATAGCGCCGCAGATCACCCACCTGTTTTTCCCTTTATCCGGCAAGGTGCTGAGCCATGGACCGCAGGTAACCAGTACCTGGTTTTTTGATGAGAAAAATCTTCACCGTACAGATAATGAAACCATCCTTAACTATGGGATCGTATTCCGCAAGCGCAATACCCTGAATGTATGGGCTTCCAATACTTATATTAAATTATTGCAGCCGTTTGACCCTACCAATACCGGGAAGGATAGTCTGTTTGCCGGCTCTCAGCATAACTGGAATACGGTGGGAGCGGATTATGTATCCAAGCCTCAGAGTTTGTTTACCTACGCATTATCTGCCCGTTATGGGGGGTATTATGCAGATGGTACGAGGTTGATGACCAATACAGAGCTGGGGTATCGTTTTCAGCCCTACGTAAGTATTGCGCTCAGTGCCAATTACAATTATATTAACCTGCCCAAACCCTGGGGCACCAATTCTTTTTGGCTGGTGGGCCCCCGTTTGGATGTGACCATGACCAATACTTTATTTTTTACCGGCTTTATGCAATACAATGGGCAGCAGAAAAATATGAACCTGAATACCCGCTTCCAATGGCGTTATAGGCCCGCCTCCGACCTTTTTATTGTATATACCGACAACTACCTGCCTGAGCCTTTTTACGTAAGAAACAGGGCGTTGGTACTAAAACTGGTGTATTGGTTTAATATTTAAATCCGGTTTTGTATTAACAGTTAAGAAACGATTAACACTTCTGTATTTTATTCCTGCTAACATTGCACCACTAAATTGGTGTATCGAACGGTAATACCCGTTAAAATATATATTAAGTTTTCATTTACTATCGTTGTGAATATTATCTCCCTGTGGTCTTTACCATGGGGATTTTACCATTTAAAATCCTTTTTATGCGTCCTCTTATACCCGGGCAGCTACTGCGTATATGCTGCGTATTCATATTGCTGGCAGGATCCGCTGCAGCACAAACCACCACCGTTATTACGGGGAGGGTAACAGATCGCCCGGTACGGAATGTATCGCTGGCTTACTGGTATGATCCGGGTATTTCCCCGGCACTTACGCAGGATACCTTATTAAAACAGGATTCCTTTTATTTCCGTTTGCCACTATCTGCCGGCAGGCAGGTATTTTTTTATGTAGATGCCGGAAGCGGATACCAGTTTTATGGCCTGGTCCGGGAGGGAGACAGTATACATATAAATATGCGGGGAGATAGTTTATCATTTACCGGCAAGGGGGCAGTTGTTTGCAGGGCGATGTATGCTGCAGGCAGAGAACAGGCTGCTGTAGTCATTCCGGTGAAGGCGACCGCGCAGACACTGGCAGGGGCGTACCGGCAACAACTGTTGAAGGGTAGCCAGGTATTGGCTGTTTACCGGGATAGCCTCACTGCCATGACCTGGTCTTTGGTGAATGCGCATGTGCAGGGAGAAGCTGGGGCGAGGCTGGTAAGTACGTTGTGGAAATTGCCACCGGCACCGGATAGTACCATGGAGGAGCGGCAGGTACATTTTTATCAGCGGGAAATTTTGCCTGCACTTCCGGTGATCATACCTTCAGATACTACGGCGATGGCTATACGGTTTTTGAGTTATCTGCTGCAAAAAGCGGAGGCAGATTATTTTATACAACATCGTTTCGAATGCAATAACAGGGCTATCTATGAATGGATTAAAGCGCATTATAGTGGCCGTTTCCGGGATAAGCTACTGGCATATGCACTTACCCTGGGTTTTGCTGCCGGCAATCAGGCAGAAGAACAGGAGTGGTGTGTGCGGGACTACCTCTCGATGGCACAGGATGATGCCTGCAAACAGGCTATAGGAAAGATTTACGGACGATCCAGAAAAGGAATCAGTAAAGGGAGTGTAGCTCCTGCTTTTAGTTTTCCGGATCAGCAGGGGAAGTTGGTAAGTCTGCAACAATTCAGCGGAAAGGTAGTGCTACTGCACTTCTACAACAGCACGGATTCATTGGTGAAGGTACTCTCCGAGGTAAAAACATGCTTCAATGAAGGGATGGTTTCGTTTGTGAATATCTGCTGCAATGGTAGTACTGTAAAGGATTTGCCAGGATGGTTGTTGTATGCGGATGAGCAGCATCAGGAGGTGTTAACGCAATATAATATCAGCAAATATCCATCGTTGATTGTGGTGGGAAAGAATGGAAAAATATACGCTACCAGGCCGCCGGATCCCGCAGCTGATCGCGGTACAGCCCTTACCAATATTATCTATGAAGCATTACTGCAGTAAGCATTTATTTTATACTATTCAACCAATAAAACGAAGCTGCTTACGTTTAATATCCGTACGCAGCTAGACCGCATCAGCGCCATTGTTCCGCAGCTACTTTTTGAAAAACCCGTTTAAACCAGTTTGTTAATATTTACATTTAAATATATATATGCGAATACTGGTTTAATCAAGGCACATATCGTATATTCAGTAAATAACCGTTAAGACCCCTCTATGCCACATGCCAAAGCGTTATTTTGACAGACTACAAACCATTGATTACCTCATCAGGATCAAAGGGACCGGTAAGCCAGCTCAGTTAGCCAAGCGGCTTCGTATTTCCGAAAGAACACTCTATGAATTCCTCAAAATGATGAAGGAGTTAGGTGCTCCCATTGAGTACGACCGGTACAAAGAAAGTTACTACTACTCAGAAAAAGGCGGCTTCAACGTCAGGTTCTCAAAAAACCTGATCACCGTGAGTACGATGTTACTTTTATTCCTGCACATTTGGTAAACATGGTCCGCGCACTGACCAGTTAACCGGCCTCCCTGTTAGCTTTCCTGCGCTCACGCTGCCCGTTTTTCGGGCCTTAGATCTACCCACAGCTGTTAACACAGTTGTTACAGGATCTTTTATGTAAGCCTCCTTAAAGTGGTGGACAGGAAAGGTGTTGTTCTTTGGACAATAGCTTATCTGTCCACCTTCTTTTTCCATAATACTTAACATTGGATTAACTGTTCCTACTTTAAATAGATCCAATTTTATCAGGGAAGTATATTGTCAGCTTTTGATAAAGTATTATGCGAACAATAACTCTTTTTTCATAACGCGGTTTAGATTAGATTTTAGATAATACGCGGGTCTCTATTCAGTCACCTGCTCTACTTAAATCTTCTGTGTCCGCGGGCAACTGACTCGAATAAATTCTCGTACCCATAATTGACCAAAATCAGCTCTATGGTACTAAACTGTATTATTTTGGGTAATGACCCGGAGGGATTCGGGGAGCTGGAGCATTTTTTGTCTGCTATCCCATATGTTTACCTGGTAGACCGTTGCAATACCATGGAAGACGCACGTTTCTGGCTGGAAGCTCAAACCATAGATGTGTTGATTGTTGGAAGCTACGAAGATCCGCTCCCGCCACCACCTGGCCCACAAGATGTATTACCGGTTATGATGATGATGTATACCGAGCATCCACATGGAGCTTTTGATTTTCTGCCGGCCGGGCTCCTGCAGTTGCCGTTTACACAAACAGCATTGAATGACTTGATTTCTAAAATATATAATACCATAGAGATGGAAGGAATCGCCCGCCCCACAAAATATTCTGCTGAATATTTTATACTGAAAACACAACACCGCCATGAAAAGGTATTCTATAATGACCTGCAATATGTAGAAGTGATGGATGATCATATCACCCTACACCTGGGTGATCAAAAACTGGTGACAACAGAAAAGCTGGACTGGATCATCTCCCAGCTACCCGCCAATGCATTTATGCGGGTACATCGCTGGTTTGTGGTAGGCTTCCGCCATATTACCCATCTCGATCTGGATCACGTAATGGTAGGAGAAGCCAGAATAGCACTCACCTCCGCCATGAGAAATGAACTGGAAAAACGGTACAAGCTGCCGATGTAATTGCACTGATAACTAAGGCATTTGCCCACTCATCCCTATCAGGGATGCAGCGCTGTGAGTATTTTACCCGCTACACCATTAGCGTCTTCATCATACGCATGTCCGCCCGGGAGGATCAGCTTCTGATAAGGAATATTAAGCGCAGAGAAATTAAAGTCTTTTTCTTCTGCCCCAAATACAAGCAATAAAGGCTTATCGGTAATTTTATTGATTTCTCCGGGAACACTCAGGCCTCTATTACTGGACTTCCCCAGCATATCCGACACATGCACTTCCATATCTGTATATAAAGAGGGAGACAGCAATACCAGTTGCTTTACCTCAGCGGCTATTTCTGTAGGTAAACTGGTATATATAAATGGCAGCACATCTGCGCCTAAAGAATAACCAATCAGTAAAACGCCGTGGTTACTGCCCCATTGCGACTGGTAATATTTAACCAGGGCAGCCACATCTTTTGCTGCCTGCTGCGGTGTTTTTTTGCTCCAGAAATATTTAAGGGCATTTAAAGCTACTACCGGGTAGCTCTTTTGGTGAAAGGATTCTATCACGTTGGCAGAAAATTTTTTCATCCCACCATCACCGGTAATATAGATGATCAGAGGTGCTGTAGTACCCGCTGCCGGAACCTTTGTAACCACAGGGAGGTTATTGATCCCGCTTTGCGCATGTACCTGTAATACGGCCAATAATAATAAACCGCTGAACAGTCTTCCTGTTTTAGATAACATTCCTGATAATAACATATGGCCTTCTGCTTGCAATTGTTAAAGGGAGCCACTAATGGCTGGCAGCTAAATTAACGCTTGCTTATGAAACAAAATCCATTCCGCAATTGTTCGTCCGCCAACCGGCACTGCATGCGCTGACAATCCTTATGGTTGCATTACTTTGCTCAGCGCAGAAGGTAACTGTATCAGGTCAAAATCATGTTCATATACCAGGTATTTGTTGGTCCATTCGGTAGCATATTTTTCCTTAAACTCCCGTAACCCCTGGTAGTGACGGAAAAAACGCAATTTCTCATAAGCATACTTCACCATTTTCTCCGCAGTATTTTCAGGTTGAATGATCCCGGACATCGGCACCATGCCCAGGTTCAGAAAATGTAGTTCTTTTTGCTGAGCATCCTGTATCAACGCAATAATCAACGCGTCCATTACGCCACCGGGTGCGTCAGAGCGCTTGCGGATAAGATCGTAGGTACATTCACCCGGCGCATAATCAGGGATCATGTTCAAAAAGGCGGCTACCTGTCCTTCTGCATCGGTAACAGTAATAACATCCTGTCCGCGAATACTGTCGGCATCAAAAAGGCCCTGTGAAAAAGTAAGTTCCTTTACCTCATATTGCTGCAGCCATTCATCGCTGACAGATTTTAACGCCTGCAGCATTGCCGGTGTTTGTGGCGCCACATGAAAAGTAGTTACATAGCCTTTGTTGGCCAAACTATTCAACCCGTTGCGCAACGATTTTTTGTCTTTGCCGCTCAGGGTAAAATTGCGTATATCCATGATGGCTTCCTGGCCTATCAGCATCTTTTTCTTTTTAAGATGACTGAAATAATAGGTGCTGTCTTCATCTACCCGATAAAAGGCAGGCCGCAGGCCCATCTTACGGCATTGTTGTTCAAACTCCTGCAATAAATCGAGTTTATTATTTTCACTGCATACCGGTTCTTCCAGCACAATGGCAAAGCTGCCCGCCACCCGGTAAGCAATAAATCCTTCATACAGATCAGATATAAACAACAGTTTATCTTGTCCTACCTTGAAGTAATCCATGGGAGAATCGCCATACTGGCTCAGGTAGAAGCGTGCTTTTTCAAGACTGGTATTGGTTTGTTGTGTTACGTGCAGATAAGGGCGGATGATGGTATAGAAAAGAAAAGCCCAGGCGCCTACACCCAATACCCTGATCGCCGACATAAATTCTTTTCCGAAACGGGTAACCGGCTGCAGTCCATCATCTTCCAGCAACATAAAACAATGGAAGGCATGACGTATGGATTGCTGCCAGGTAAAGTCAATCCCAAAGTGGCGCACATTCAGAAAATAAAATCCAATGGTACCAAAAATCAATACCACAAATAAAGTAGCCAGTGCCGTTACTACGCCAATATTCACCAGCTGCGGATTACTTTTTACACGGTATTGTTTGGAGGTGATCAGCAATATCACGCAGGTAACCAGTGCCAGTGAGGCTTCTTCATAGTCAAGTGCTTTTCCGATGTGGCCAAACACTGATAACATAGATACTGCGAGCGCCACTATCCATGCACTGCGCAATCCCCGGAAAAGGAAGGTGGCTGTTACGAGCAATACCAATCCCAGGAAAACCACTAATAAATTGGTGGCATGTATGGAGGTGCCGGGAATATATGCGCGGAGCAAATGCATGCGATTGGCCAGTGGCGGGGTGAGCACAGAGAAGATATTTACCATACCCAGCAAAAAGATCAGAATTGGTGGCAATAAGCGAAGTACCAGCTCACGACCTTTCAATGCAAACGCAAACATGCCTGCAATCAGTGGCAACCAGAACTCAAACAAACGGAACAACAGTGTGATTTCCAACGCCTCTAATGTGCTGAAGCCATAATTGCTCAGCAGATAGGCCAGTGATAATTCGATGGCGCCAAGTCCGCGCAGGAAAGGAGATATGATGAGAAAGATAGTAGCTACAATATATCCTACGCAGGCCGCTTCCAGGGAAGGGGTAACGCCAACTGCCAGCATACTCAGGTACAAATGTGCCACCCCTGCTGCTTCTATCAGCACAGAAGCCAGCACAGTATTCATAAAAGCAGGTATGGATAATTGAAACGTAAAAATTTCATCTACCTGGAGCGCAGCTCCGGGAAAATATTTGACGAGCAACTGGTAGGCTTTGCCTTTTGTTTGCATGGAACGTACCAACAGGACTACGCTCAACAATAATCCGCAAATAGCCGCCAGTCCCCAAATCGCATCTCTCATACTGCCGGCATGCAGCATGGAATACACCACTACAGGAATACCTACCAGGAAAACAGATAATATCCCCACAAAGCCATAGATGCCGGATGCCTGATGTATTTGCTGTTTATGTAATTGTGTACGACGTAAGCTCTGTGGTAAATAGGCCAGTGAACTGATACCACCTGCCGGCAGAAATACCGACAACAGGTTGCGTTTCAGGAAAAGCTCAGTACTTTTTATGGTGTCCAGTCTGGCGCCTATAGCGCGGAAGCTGAACACATACATGGCGGCCTGTAATAAAATGTATGCGAGCGTAACAGCTACTCCTATTACTACCCAACCCCTGTCTGCTTTTTCAATAGCAGGAATCAATGAATATAATTCATGGCGTTGTGAGCGAAAAAAGTAAATGGCGAGTAATATAAATAACACTGCCAGCAGCTCTTTCAGGTGAAGCTTGCGCAGGAATGCCGCAGTAAAAAATTTCTTTCTCAAAGGTTTGTAGGTTTCGTGAAATGGGTTGTTCGCACTAACCTGCAAAGTTACAGTAACTTTAGTAGCCATCCCTTAACTGTGCGGAGTTTAAGCGGATTTTAATATGTTGCCTATTCCATTATTATTACTTTCTCTGTATGCAGCAGCTCATCATTTTCGCCGATAAACTGCAAGAAGTAAGTTCCTCTGGCCAGGTTAGGAGGCACATTTAGTTCATAATAATTACGTTGTTGTAATGGTTGCTGGAACTTCTGGTATATTAACCGGTGTCCTGGCACATCTACGAGTGACAATACCTTTATGTGCTGACTGGATCCATAATATATATGTATCACACCGCCTTGTACCGGGTTAGGCCATACGATAATATCCCCTCTGCTTTTTTTACCTTTCACCAAACGCACTGGTCCATAGAAGAAAGAACCATCTGTCATGATAACTTTGAGCCGGTAAAAGATAAAGCCATCGTTATGTGGCGCATCTACGGCATCATAGCCTACCGGATAGAAGCTGATGCCCCCGGGTGATTTGCTGTTGACAAATCCGATGGAATCAAAATTTGGATTAGCTGCAAATCTTCGTTCAATGGCRAAGCCGCTGCAGAAATATTCTCTGCCCGTGATCCAGTGAAGGAGTACACTGTCTTCATTATCACTGCTGCGATATGCGCTGAAGAAATCCAGAGTTGTTCTGTTGGGACTGTTCACGGTTTCTGCTACCAGGCTGGTAAAATAGTTAGACGAGCGCAGGTGCTGGAAGGTGCGTGATACGGCCACTTTTTGTCTGTCTGGTGGTCCGGTGGTGTAACTGCCTGGAGTACCGGGAGCGCCTCTGATATTGGCAATATCCCAGGCTGTATCCGCAAATCTGGCCAGGTAGGCTGTATTCCGGTTCGCTTCATATACGGGACCTTCGTCCGACCGATCGAAAACAAGGTGCAGACTTAATTCCGCATCAGGCTGTGACGCCGTTACTTCCCAGGTTTTATTAATACTGGTGAGCATCAGGTTATCACCGGTAGTAAGGTTTTTTCTGACACTATCGGAAACGCCTGCACGAATAGTGGTAGTAGCACCCGGATTATCCAGCACCACAGGTGTGTAGCTGGAGGGCCTTGTGCCAATAGGAAAGATCACATTTTTATCTGCCTGGGAAATGTGGTTGCGGTAAAGGGCGCCTCCGCCAAAATTACTGCCGGTAATAATAAAATGTTGGGCAGAATAATGCATAATATTTCCGGGGGTATGATGCCCCATCACCAGGTTCCAGCCATTCAGGAAAATATATCCATTTTGCAGATCCAGTCCATTTACAATTTTAAGATCGCTGAGATCATCCAGGAAAATGCCCGGGGAATTTTCCACACTGATATTTGGGAAGCTGGGACCCTCGCCGGTGGCGGCGCTGAATCCTCCGCTGATATACTGATACAGCGCAGGATTTGTTTGCATGAAGCGGAATAATCCTCCTGCTGCACTGAAGCCGTCACTGCTTTCATCCAGTATGCTGGCGTTGTTGCTGTTACGCCAGCGCAATCCATAGAAGTTTACAACGGATCCACTCACAGAGAGGATGTTGCCTTCATTGACCATATCGCCAAAAACAGCAATGGTGTCTGCACTGAATATACCCATCCTGGTGTTGGGATGTAACCAGGTGGCTGACTGTGCCCGGACGGCCATATGCGCCATCAGGGTGAAGCAGAAAATTAATATGGAGTATTTAAGTTTTATAACGTTAACGATTGTATGAAATTGATGAATACTTTGTTTTAGTAGCCTATGACCGTGACGAATATTTTTGTGGTATTTACGATACTTGGTTCCAATCCTTCAACGTTGCCGCCGATCAGAATGCCGGTGTTCTTGCTCTCTACGAGGAGGAAATTTATTTTGATTAAGCTATAACCCAATATGGAAACCAGCGGAGCATTAGTCACATCAGTACCACCTTTTGCGGTGGCGGTGATCGACATGATCTTGGTAAATCCCGCGTTGGAAATATCCACAGCCAGTTGTCCGGTTGCGAGCGGCGTTACAGGCTGACTGACGGAATCAGCCCAGATCTTAATATTCTGCGATACCACACCGCCGGCATTATAAAACACAGGTGCCGTTGCAGATCTCACCACATTCCCGCTGCCGTCTACGCCCAAGGCACCGGCTCCCACCGTGATGGTGGCGGTGTTGGTAAGATTTTCCAATCGTACGCCCGATGTATTGGCAATACCTGTTTTTACCTGCAATAAAGAGGTAGGCGCGGTATTGCCAATACCCACATTACCGGTGGAAGAAACCGTGAGTCGTGCTATATTATTGGTGCGGACATTAACGGCGTTGGCATTGGTGCTGCCAATAAACTTTGTGGTACTATCTGCGAGGGCATTACCCGTCAGCAGCCATTGGTTGTTGCTGACAGCCGTGCTGTCTGCCAGTTTTGACCAGGAACCATTCCGCCGGATCAGTAAACTGCTGGCCGGTTTGTAATAGATAATCATACCGTCCGGAGAGGCGGGAAGTGGTGCTAACGTAGTATCCGTAATCCTGGGCAATAGCAGGCCCTGATTGGTGGTATTCAGTTCCAGCAGTGCGGCCTTAATCGCGGAAGACGTGGGATCTCCCAGCTTGAGCTGTTGCGCATGTACCTGTACAAGCAGCAACAGCAGCGCGCATAGCAGTATGCTGCTTTTAATTCTTGCTTTCGGCATGAATAACAATTTACGGGTAACAATAAAGAAGGTTTATTTTCTGATCACATACCAGTTAGTGCCATCTGTTTGAATTGTTACGTAGGTATAATTGTTATAAATCACGTAAGAAGTACTGCCTTCGATCTGGGCGCCACCTGAAGGTTGCAGTGTAACTGCATTATCTATGGTGCCGGAGATTTTTTTAATAGTGTACACTCTGCCGATAATATTTGCTACTGGTGGGAGGGTGATGGTGGTATTGGCTCCGGTGGCGTTTACCAGCAATGTGTTATCTGTTTCTGCCAGCGCCTCTGTAGTATTGCTGGTAGTACGGATATTCAGTGACATGGAACCACTTACCTGCAGGGTGGAGTTAGGGGCTGTGCCGGCACCTACAATGGCGTTTTTGGCTACGGCCAATGTATCACGGATCGTTTTAAAACCTGCAAAGGTCTGGGTAGAGTCATTTACCACACCGCGGGCAGTAGCACTCGCATCCGGAATATTCAGGGTGAGAGTGTTAGTTACGCTGGTACTATCCAATGCAATGTCGGTTCCTGCTTTACCGGTTTTGATATAGATATTAGGGCCGGTTTGGTTATTGATTCTGCGGATACCTACGGAGAAAGCGGCGGAATCAACGTCCCTTTTTTCCAGGGCGCCGGTAACAGGATTTCTGAAGAGTACGGTGGTGGTAGCGGTGCTTACATTAGGAGGTGCGGTGTTCAGGGTTACATTGCCGGTAATATTGGCGCCACCTGCAGTTACTTTGATGCCATTGTTGATGGTAGYTTGTCCGGTTACGCCCAGTCCGGTCACGATGCTCACGCTGTCGTTAAATGTTTTGGCGCCACCAAAGGTTTGGGCCACTGCGGATATGCCACCGGGGGTGGTAGCTGTGGCAGCCACCAGGTGAAGCACACCGGCGGCGCTGTCCAGTACCAGACCATCAGGACTGCCTGGAGTAAGTATAAATGCACCGATGGTAATGGCTTTTTGTTTGGTGCTGAAAGATAACCAATCCGCATAGGTGAGTAAACCCGTTCTGGCACTGGCAGTACCTACTATCGGGATATTCAGAGAAATGGTACTATCCGCGGGGGTAGTCGTCACCCCAAAGTTTGCATTGAGGGTATCCGCCCTTATGGTGAATCCCTGTCTCGCTACACCATTGAGTGTGCGGATCGCGTCTGTAAATGCCGCTGCCGAAAGGTTCCGCTGATTAATCGTTCCTGTGGCAGGATCTATCATCAGTACGCTGATGAGCGTGGCGCTGGCAGGCACCTGTTTCAGCGCCACGGTTTGGGTAGCGCTGATATTAATGGCTTCTGCGGCATTGGTACGGATCGACAGGGCCTGGTTGTCGGTGGTACCCAGGTAGTTGTTTGTGGGATTGGTACCTGTATTGCCTTTCAGTAGCCATGTGCCGGTGGAAGCGTTTAAGCTATCCACCAGTTTTGACCAGTAGCCGGCGCGTCTTACGAGTAAGCTCTGGCTAGGAGTGTGATAAATGATCATCCCGTCTGGTGCCGTGCTAAGGGGCGCAAGCGTGGTATCCAGGATACGGGGCAGCAATAAGCCCTGCCGGAGACTTTCCAGTTCCAGGATAGATGCTTTGTTGATAGTTGCCGGGTTGTCACCGATTTTTAGCTGTGCAAATGCGGCTGGGGCAGACAAAAGAAAGAAGAATACCAGCAGCAGGCCTTTGGAGGTGTAATTTTTCTTCATAGCAGAGATTTGGAGATGAAGGGAAAGTTGTGTCAATAAAAATCCGATACCAGTTTTTGGGCTGGAAGGAGGGTAGTAGGACCGTAGATGTACTTTAATTATTCATTATAAATATAAGCTTTATCATGCGTTTATGCGGCAGCGTAGCGATAAAAAAAATCCCGGCGAAGCCGCCGGGATTCTGCAACAGGCAAAGCCGTTGCTGTTCTGGTTTTATTGATTGTTGAGTGATAGTTGTTGGGCTGATTAGTGTTCCTGCTGATTATAGGGAACCACCAATACTGGTATGCGTGAATGCCGGATAATATATTCCGCATTGCTGCCAAGCAGCATATGATCGAGGCCGGTTCTGCCATGTGTACCTACTACCAGCATGGTAGTATTGCCATTATGTGCCTGTTCCAGTGTTTCATTTTTAGTATTGCCGGTGGTTACCAGGATCTGGATATTATTATTGTCCGGATAATTTTGTTTGTAGACTTCCAGTCTTTCCTCCACTTCGCGGATGCGTGCCGGGATATCATCTGTAAATACGGGGCCGGCCTCCGGTAAACCTAAGCCGATACCTATTTCTACTACGGAAAAGAGCGTAACCGATGCCTTCATTTTATTGGCCAGTTCTAAGCCTGTCCTGATCAGGTTTTCTGAAAAGCTGCTCAGGTCTACTGCGATCATGATGTCTGACATATGCATGGTGTATTTATTGTGAATAATTATTCATTATAACTTATGCTTTCAGCGCATCCCAGCAAAGATCAAAAGTGGTGTTTACCCGGCTTCTGTTCAGGGTAATGCCGCTGTAATGCGTTTGTTTCACCAGTTCATTCATGGTGCCAATCATAAAGGTGAGTAACAACCCAGTATCCACCTGTTTGATGAGCTGTTCTTTCTTACCTCTTTCCATCAGTTCATAGAAGGGGGCAGACAGCTGCTGCGCCTTCTCCCGCGTGTCGGCAGTGATAAAAGGCGAATGGTAACACTGTTCCAGGAAAACGACTTCTTCGAAATTTGCCAGCTTGTAGCGTAAGATGTTCAGCCAGATATGTCTGAATCCAAGTTTGAACGGAATTTGTGGCTGATAGCCTTTAAAAGCTACCTGTACGGAATTTCCCCTGCAGGCGGCAAACAGGGCATTGATCAGCTCATCCTTGCTTTTAAAGTAAACATAGAGGGTGCCGGTAGCTATCCCGGCCTCTTTGGAAATGTCTCCCATCGTCATGCCGGACAATCCTTTCCTGGTCACCAGCTTGAGTGCTGCCTGGAAGATCTGTGCTACTTTTTTATCATCTTTCAGTTTCACTCTACAAAGATAAGCGAATACATATTCATTTTCAAGGCAAAAAAAAAGCCTCCGCAGTGGAAACCGCAAAGGCGCTGTAGCTAGATGATGATTAAATCAAAAACCCATTGGTCGTCAGACCGGTGGGTGCTTGTTTTATCTCTGGTGGCCGCATGGAAACTTCTTCATGGAAGCTTCTACGGGCAATAAAATAACCCCGTCGGCCTGGAGAAGCCAACAGGTACTGCTGAGATATTTGTTAGTTGTATGCATTTTTCAGTTATCGTGAATATTTGCATAGCCCAGACAATGGTTTCTTGCCGGAGAAACGCAAAACGATGCCACAATATTAAGCGGAAGCGTTCCTTGGAGAGTTAACCGAACCTAAACAAGAATTGAAATAACGAGAGAGCCGGGGCAAGTTGAAATGCCACAGATCTGAGGCTGCCAACTGCCCGAAAGTCTGCATCACGGACATTTTAGAGGGGCTTTTATCTCCATTGTTTCTGCATACGCAATTAAGATATAGTGCATTAAGAACACCCATTATTATAGTCAGCATTACCTCTTCACTATGGCGATGCTGTCGAGCATATGCCTGAGATCCGCTATGTACATACAGTATCCCTGGAGGAGAGGTGGACTTGATGCGGGGGTGAGGTTCGGAATCGGCCATAGTGGCGCTGCTATAGCAGGCTGTAGCAGCGAAAAAAAATGTACCGTTTAAAGGAAGTGGATAGAAAGGGTTTATTCATCAAAATATCTCCCGGAGGCAATGTTGAAAGAAGATATCTCCCTGGTTTTCAACCTGAATCGCCGGGACCGGGTAAAAATAAGAAACCCCTGCTGATGACATACAGCAGAGGCTTTTAAAACATTCACATGGCACCTTGGTATTGCACCAGATGCTTATAACACATTATAGCCTATTAATAGCTTAAATAAGATGATTGCTTAATCTGGAAAGTTACATTAATGCTTAGGTAGTGTAACTTGTCTGTTATCGAAATTAACTATTACTCCTGGTAATATTCGTTAACCGTTGGTTAATACCATCACACTTCGTTTAATTGTACCATTTTCCCTTTCCCTGATACCATTTTCCATGCATTTGCTTATACCGGTGGATATGTATATTTTTTACGGCTGGTTACTAAAATTCAGAGCTATGTTCCACCGGGTTCCATGTTTATTGTTGTTTCTATGCCTGTTCATGCACACCAAAATGCATGCACAGGACATGCCTGATATGTGGAACAAGTCGGCTACTGCTAATCCGGCTCATCCGGGATTAAAATGGTTCCAGCAAGCTAAATTCGGACTATTCATACACTGGGGACTTTATTCCAAACTGGCCGGCCGCTGGAATGACAGCAGCTACTACGGCAGCGGCGAATGGATCATGAACCGCGCCAAAGCACCAGCCGCAGCATATGCTAAAGTAGCACAGTCATTCAACCCTGTTGGCTTTGACGCAAAAGAGTGGGCAGAAACAGCAAAAGAAGCCGGTATTAAATACCTGGTCATCACCGCCAAGCATCATGAAGGCTTCAGTATGTTCGATTCCAAAGTAACGGACTTCGATATCATGGATGCCTCCCCTTATAAGAAAGATCCCATGAAAGCCCTGTCGGCTGCATGCAAGGCGCAGGGAATACCATTCGGATTTTATTACTCTCAGTTCCTCGACTGGCACGAACCTAATGGTGGTGGCAACAACTGGGATTTTAATAATAAAGACAAAGACTACCAGGAATACTATCGCACCAAATCAATACCACAATTAAAAGAACTACTCACCAACTATGGCCCGCTGGGCCTGGTATGGTTTGATATGCCCGGCGGATTAACGACCGAACAAACCCGGCTGATGATAGATAGTTTGCGCGTATTGCAACCCGGCTGTTTATTCAGCAGCAGGGTAGGACATGACCTGGGCGACTACCGCGATTTCGGTGACTCTGAAGTTCCTCCGGTACCTATTGCCGGCGCCTGGGAATCTATTTACACCCACAATGATTCCTGGGGGTATATTCAGCACGACCTCAACTTTAAATCTCCCGAAGAAATTATTCACCTGCTTTCCAATGTAGCCTCCAAAGGAGGTAACCTGATGCTCAACGTGGGACCGGATGGCAATGGTAAATGGCCAGCCTATTCTGTGGCCTACCTGAAAGCAACCGGTAAATGGCTGCAGACATATGGCGAAAGTATTTACGGCACTACCTGGGGCCTCATTCCGGCGCAACCCTGGGGTGTAACCACCAGCAAGCCAGGCAAATTATTTTTACATGTATGGCAAATGCCTGCTAACAGGCAATTGCGGGTACCTGGCATTACGGCAAAAATCAAATCGGTGAAAATACTGGGCAGCAATAAAGTACTCACCTGGAAACAATTACCGGAAGAAACCATTATTCAGTTGCCTATAACGCTGCCGGATACACGAAATACGGTGCTGCTGATGGAATACAGCGGACAACAACCCGACCTGTCACAGCTCCGTACCCAAACCGTTAGCAACGAATATCCGCAGGCGGAAATACCTGCCGTATGGGCTGTTTTCAACGGCGCCGCCAAAAGTAAACTATTTACCTACTCCCATTATTTCGGCGACTGGAAACATGATAACTGTATTACCGGCATGGTGACGCCTGACGATGCCATTGTATTTCCACTGGACATACAGGATGCGGGAGATTATAAAATTATACTTGACTATGCCTGTGAACCAGGCAGTGCTTCTCAACAGGGGATAGTAACCGTGGGCGGACAACAACTTCCTTTCCTGACACTGACGACAGGCACCTACGACAGTCACAAACCGATGCAGTTTATTCAACATGCCGTTGGCATTGTACATATTGATAAAGCCGGTAAGCAAAACCTGGCAGTAAAGCCGGTATCCGGTAATAAAAGTGAGCTATGTTGGTTGAGGAAAATTATCCTGCAGCCCGTTAAATGATTTTATAAGAATAGCATGAACATGAAAAAAACTAACCTCCTGGCAGGACTGGTTACCTGTTTGTATTCCGGTATGGTACTGGCGCAGGTGAAGCCACCGGTAAATGACTGGTTGATTAATCATCAGCCCTACACCGCTGCTGTGATAGAAAAGGGTAAAGAAATTACACTCAGCAATGGTTTGCTGAGCCGCAGTTTTCGTATAACCCCCAACGTGATATGCACGGATTATCGTAACCTGGTAAGCGGAGAACAATTACTGCGTGCAGTGAAACCGGAAGCAAGGATAACGGTGAACGGACACGACTATATGATTGGTGGTGCGCAGGGACAGCCGCAGCAGGCCTATCTGTTGCCGGCCTGGCTGGATAAGCTGCAGGCGGGTAAATCAGATTTTATGTACAAAGGACACCAGGTGACCAGCATTGCGCCCTACTTAAAATGGACTGCACATGGTTGGTGTACAAATCCCAAACAACCTACAGGTAAAGCCCTGATCTTCTCTTACGAGGCGCAGGCACCCGAGCTGAAAGGATTATTGGTGAAAGTACACTACGAAATATTTGATGGCATCCCTTTATTATCTAAATGGCTGGAAATAACTAACCAGAGCGGGCAGCCCGTTAAACTGCAACAGGTAGTGAATGAAATTCTGGCTACGCCGGAAGAAGAATCGGCAGTAGTAGGTGGTGTAAATAAAATGCGCGTACCACATGGCATCTATATTGAAAGTAACTACGCTTTTAATAACGCCATGAAAGCAAATCTCAGCGACCAAACCACACACTGGAAGGCCGATAGCACCTACACTTCACAGGTGAATTATGACTATCAAACGCCCTGTGTGCTGGAAGTATATCCAATAGTACCAGTTGGCATTACCATGGCTGCAGGAGAACATTTTGAATCTGTACGTACTTACGAGTTACTATTGGATGGCTACGACCGGGAACGCAATGGTCTGGCTCAACGCCGTATGTACAGCACCATTGCACCATGGACAACGGAGAATCCCATTTTCATGCACCTGGTGAGTACAGACCCGGTAAAAGTAAAAGCAGTCATTGACCAATGTGCGGCTACTGGCTATGAAGGTGTGATCCTGAGCTTTGGCAGTGGATTAAATATGGAAGACACCAGCGCTGCCAACATCGCGAAATTTAAAGCACTGGCGGATTATGCCCACAGCAAAAAAGTACTGCTGGGCGGTTACTCCCTGTTTTCGAGCAGGCGTATCAGTGAAGAGGATGATGTAATCAGTCCTGTTACCGGCAAACGCGGTGGCGCCTTCTTTGGCAATGCACCTTGCCTGGGAAGTAAGTGGGGGTTGGGTTACGTGCAGGAGTTAAAGCGTTTTTTCAGTGCTACCGGCTTCGATATTTTTGAAAATGATGGTCCATATCCAGGGGATGTATGTACCTCTACCACGCATCCCGGACATACCGGCCTGGAAGATTCCCAATGGAAACAAATGCAGTTGCAGAAAGAGCTTTACCATTGGTGTAATGAAAGAGGTATTTATGTAAATGCACCTGACTGGTACTTTATGGATGGCACCAATAAAATTGCGCTGGGTTACCGGGAAGTGAATTTCTCCCTGCCAAGAGCAGAACAGCTGATCCTGAACAGGCAGAATATTTTTGATGGTACCTGGGAAAAAACGCCTTCCATGAGCTGGGGATTTGTACCACTCAGTGAATACCAGGGTGGTGGCGCCGCCGCTACACTGGAGCCGCTGAAAGATCACCTGGATTCCTATGAGCAACTGATGGTGCAATACTATGGCGCCGGTGTACAGGCTTGTTATCGCGGTCCACGTTTATACGATACCGATAGTACCAAAACAGTCGTTAAAAATATGGTCACCTGGTATAAAAAATACCGGGATATCCTCAACACCGATATTATCCACCTTCGCCGCGCGGATGGCCGCGATTGGGATGGCATCATGCATGTAAGTCCCTCATTGCCGCAAAAGGCACTGATCATGTTGTACAATCCAACAGAGCAGGCAATTGTGCGGGAACTGACTTTACCGATGTATTATACCGGCGCCACGCAAAGCGTGCGTATCCGGGAAAAGGAAGGCGCATCAAAAGCGTATACCCTTGACCGTGAATACCAGGCGCATGTGAAAGTAACCATCCCTGCGGCGGGTTATACGTGGCTGGTAGCAGAATAAAAGTGTATCAAACCAAATTAGCATAATTAATTAGTCATGAGAAAACTATCACTCTGTGCCGTTACTTTCCTCCTGTTCCTCCTGCAGGTACAGGCCCAGGAAAAGAAAATTTTTAATGAAACGCCCGAGCAAAAAGAGCAAAGATTGGCGTGGTGGGTAAATGACCGTTTCGGTATGTTTATTCATTGGGGCCTGTATTCTATGCCTTCCCGCCACGAATGGGTAAAGAGTAATGAGCATCTGACAGACGCGGATTATCAGAAATATTTTGATCTGTATAATCCTGATCTGTACAATCCAAAAGAATGGGCCCGTCAGGCGAAAGCTGCCGGGATGAAGTATGCGGTGATCACAACCAAACACCATGAAGGCTTTTGTTTGTTTGATTCTAAATTCACGGATTATAAAGCGCCAAATACAGCCGCTAAAAGAGACCTGATCAAGGAGTTTGTAGAAGCTTTCCGTGCAGAAGGATTGAAAGTAGGGTTCTATTATTCCCTGATCGACTGGCATCACCCGGATTACACCATTGACCGGGTGCATCCGCAACGCCCCAATGATCCAAAGGATTACGAGCGCCTGAACAAAGGTCGTGATATGGAAAAATACAGGGCTTATCTGAAAAACCAGGTGAAAGAACTGATGACTAATTATGGTAAAATTGATATCCTGTGGACAGACTTTTCTTTCCCTGGTGAGAACGGTAAAGACCATAACGACTGGAATTCACTGGAGCTCATTAAAATGATTCGTAAACTACAGCCTGGTATTATTGTTAACGATCGCCTTGATTTGGGTGAGTACGAAGATGGTGGCGACTTTGCTACACCGGAGCAATACAAAGTATCTGAATGGCCTACCCGTAATGGCAAGCGTATTCATTGGGAAACCTGTCAGACCTTCTCCGGTTCGTGGGGTTATTACCGTGATGAAACTTCCTGGAAGGATAATAAGCAGTTACTGGTACTGCTGATAGAATCAGTGAGCAAAGGTGGTAATCTGTTGCTGAATGTAGGACCTACCTCCCGTGGTACTTTCGATAGCCGTGCACAGGATAGGTTGAAAGGCATGGGTGCGTGGATGGAAGTAAACGGTCGTTCTATTTATGGCTGTACAGAGGCACCTGCAGAATTTAAGCGTCCGGACAACAGCCTGTTAACTTACAATCCTACTACCAAGCGTTTATATGTACACCTGTTGGATTACCCGTTGCAGCGTTTTGAACTGCCTGGCCTGAAAGGGAAAGTAAAGTATGCGCAGTTGCTGAATGATGGTTCGGAAATAAAAATGCATGGTACCGATAAAGGTGATCTGGCACTGGATTTACCAGTACGCAAGCCGGACACTGAAATTCCGGTAATAGAGCTGATTTTGCAGTAAGCAGAAAGCGAAAAGCAGAAAGCAAAAAGCTATTGAAGCGAATGATTAACACGTATAGGATATACGCTGAGGTCATTCGCTTCAATAGCTTTTTGCTTTCTGCTTTTCGCTTTCTGCTTTCCTCTCAAAGATTAATTTCATTTTTGATAGGAATTCTCCGGAAGATGTATATTTTTATGGTCACCATTTTTTATTGTTAAACATCCCGGATGAAGAGAGTTTATTTTTGCCTGTCTACATTATTTTTGGCGGCTGTATTATTCAGTTTCATCAAGCCTTTGCCAGTCGTTAAAAAGCCAAATATTGTTATCATCTTTATGGATGATATGGGTTACGGTGACCTGGAATGCTTTGCTGGTACCCCCTGGCATACCCCCAACTTAAACCGCCTGGCTGCACAGGGAATGCGATTCACTTATTTTTATGCAGCACAGGCCGTATGTTCGGCTTCCAGGGCTGGTTTGCTGACGGGATGTTATCCTAACCGGGTAGGCATCAATGGTGCTTTATCGCCGGCGGCGCCTATTGCACTTGATACTGCAGAACAAACCATTGCTACCGTATTAAAAAGCCAGGGTTACCGCACGGGCATGGTGGGTAAATGGCATCTGGGATCTAAAGAACCCTGGTTGCCTCTGCAACATGGTTTTGATGAATACCTGGGATTGCCTTATTCCAATGATATGTGGCCGGTGCATTACGATGGCAGGCCTTATGCCGATACCTCCTCTAATCCCCGGAGAAAATATCCGCCATTGCCGCTGATAGAAGGTAACAAGCCATTGAGATATATTAAAACGCTGGAAGATCAATCCCAGCTCACCACTATTTATACAGACCGGGCCTGCCGGTTTATAAAGGAGAATAAAAAGCAGCCTTTTTTTCTTTACCTGGCGCACAGTATGCCGCATGTGCCGATTGCTGTTTCTGACAAGCACAAGGGAAAAAGTAAAGATGGATTGTTTGGAGATGTGATTGAAGAAATTGACTGGTCGGTGGGGCAGGTAATGAAAACCCTGGAAGAGAATGGGTTGGCGGAAAATACGCTGGTGGTTTTTACCAGTGACAATGGCCCCTGGTTATCTTATGGCAATCATGCCGGTAATACGGGTGGTTTGCGGGAAGGCAAAGGTACTTCCTGGGAAGGAGGTTTGCGTGTACCCTGTATTATGCGCTGGCCGGGTAAAATACCTGCGGGTACCGTTTGTAATAAGATGGCTGCTACCATTGATCTGTTGCCTACCATCGCTAATTTTTGTGGTGCTGCTTTACCCACACGAAAAATTGACGGGGTGGATTTGAAATCATTATTATTTAATGAGGCAGATGCAAACCCCAGAGACGAACTGGCCGTATATTATCAGGTAAATAGTCTGGAGGCTATTCGTAAGGGTCCCTGGAAGCTGGTATTACCGCACAGGAGCAGGACCTATAAATTAAATCTGCCGGGTTATGATGGTTTCCCGGGAGCGCAACCAGAAGTAGAAGTTCCATTAGCATTATATGACATGCGTCGTGATCCGGGGGAAACCCTGGATGTACAAAAGCAGTTTCCTGAGGTGGTAAAAGAACTGCAAGGGATAGCAGAAAAGTACCGGAATGAACTCGGAGATGACCTGACCGGAAGGAAAGGAACTGAGCGAAGAACGGCCGGAAAGGTGCAATTGTAATATATATGTTTATCATATGAATATACATAACCCAAAAGGAATATTATGAAAAAAGTGCGGCCTATAAGTCCTGGTAATTTGGGAGAAGCGCGTGTTTTGGAAGTTTCGGGATTGCACAACGAATCAACAGAATTGTTACAACAATTAGCAAAAGATATCTGCAACCTGGTTTTTATGGATATAGAGATACCTGGATTGACTGCGATAGAAGCCGCCAGCATAGTAAAAGCAGCTTACCCTGATATAAATGTGCTATTGCTTACCCTGAACGACAAGGAGCAGGAATTGACACCTGTGCCGGCAGCACGGCAAGGATATGAACTGGACCATGTACCGCCGGTGTCCTTGTCGGAGTTTATATCTCAGGTGTATGAGACGGCTTTGCAGTCGAATTTAGTGGCGGTTAACAAAGTGCTGGCATTTTTCCGGAAAGAGAGGCACGTCTATCAGGACCCTTATGGATTGTCGCCACGGGAGAAGGAAATTTTACGTTGCCTGGTAAATGGAGACACCTATAAGCAAATAGCTGAAGTGTGTCATATCAGTGTGGGTACAGTACGCTCCCATATCATGAATATTTATCGCAAGCTCGATGTAAATTCCCGCTCCAATGCAATTGTAAAGGCAATGAAAGAACACCTGGTCTGATGCCATAAAAGCTTTAGCCCCAGAAACCCTGTGCCTTTACTTGTCCGCCTTGCTGACGCAACGATTTACGCACCTGCACTACCATCTTTTGATTACCTGCCACATAATAAGTCGTGTCTGCTGCGGGGAAATTGTAATGATACAACCACTCATGCAGATCGGTGAAATAGTGCCCGTTATTGGAAAGCGGATGTACCGGCATTTCCAGTATTTGCCTGGTCATCGGACTCTCCAGTTGCAGGAAGCAATGGAAATTTTGCAGGGCTGTTTTACGCTGATAGAGCGAATGAAAATGTCCTGTTGCGCTGGCATCGCCTATGCATACCAGGTGTTGGGCAGTAGTAGGTTGATGTATACCGCCACCAGGTCCTGCATAATACACTTCCTGGCCGGGTTGGAGCTGAAGTGCCCAATAGCTGCCAGCGCCATCGTGTCCGCAATCTATCAGCAGGGTGGCTGACTGCGTCACCATATCCCATTGTGCTACCGTGTAATCACGATAGGTATACGGAGCTACTTCGCATTTGAGGTGTTGTGTGCTGCGGTCAGGCAGCGATTGTGGTAATTGCAGGTCTACCTGTAACAGCAAATTGCCAATGCGTGTTACGTTACGTACGGACGCAGTTTTCCCTATGCGCGACATCAGTAAACTGGTCGCCCTGTCTTTAATTGAAGGCATGAAAGTTTATTTTTCGGGTGTTATAATTTACCTGCCATATCAGGCCAGGTTTGGAGGATAATAGTTTTGATGTTTTCAGACCGGATGGCCAGATGTTTAAAAACACCCAGGAGTTCCAGTGCAGGAACTAATTCGAGCATATCTTTTAATGCTTCCGTATAGGCCTGACCGGTAGTATCGATGTTGTTTTCAATAATATTTACATTCGCCAGAAAAGCAGCAACAGAACCTTTTCTGAGGGTTTGTCCGTTTATTTCTACGTTGTTGATATCATCGGGTAAAATTGCTGATGGTTTCATGTGATGTCTATAATTTAAGCAAAGCTACCTGACCTGCCGTTACCCGTTATTATACTATTCCGGGTTATAATTATACTTTTCCCGGCTGGAGATACGGAAGGCAAGTGGCGTTTGTCCGGTATGCTGTTTGAAGAAACGATTGAAGTAAGTCACTTCATTAAATTGCAGATACCACGCAATTTCTTTAATGCCATGTGTGGAATGCAACAACATACGTTTGGCTTCCAGTATACGCCTCGCCGCCAGCAGTGCGGACGCTGTTTGTCCCGTTTCCTGCTTCACCACCTCATTCAGGTGATCGGTGGTCACATGCAATGCCCGTGCATAATCACCGCAACTGCTCCAGCTTAGTAAATGTACCTCTATCAACTCCCGGTAGCGCGTTAATAGCTCCGGCTGTAACTGTTTGCTGGTAGCATTTTCAGGTAAGTAACGCGTAAAGAGCGTGAGTAACAGGGCAAGGTAATGCTGCAACACCGGTTGTTGCAACGCTTTGCGATGATTGAACTCCTGCAATAATCGCTGACATAAATACCAGATCTCTTTATATCCTTCCGGATCAGGCGTGATTGCCTTTTCCATACATACCGGTAACGCCGGCGCTCCCGGTGGCAGAAATTCTGATGTAAAGGAAATCAGGAACAGGTCTGATACCAGTATAATATCCTGTGGCAAATGTATCTGCCAGGGGGAGAGTAAAAAAATGCTCTCCGGCGGCATCTCTACCTGCCGGAAATCTACCATATGCTGACTACGCTGATGACCGGTGATGGCCAGCGTATAAAATTCGTGCCGGTGCGCCTGGGTCAGATCCGCATGCGGATGATGATGATCCTCCCCGGCTGTTTTGTAATGAACATCTATCATCAGGCCAGGAACAACCAGCAAATCCTCCAAACGGAAAGATGTGATGACGGGTTGATTATCCTTCTTCATAACTGCAAATTAAATCTATCTGCCGGTACTGTATCATGTTCCGAAATATGGGTTAAGTCAAATACAGGTATCACTTCGTGACAATGGTTAAAAGCTTTTAGTCCCGCTGCCAAATGCCCCGCTCTTTTAACCAGACGAATGAAAAAAATAATTATTGTACTCCCTGCCCTGAAAAAGATACCTGAAATAGGTAAAATTGCATACATTTATCTGCAACCGATTGCATAGTTTAGGATTTTATTAGCGCAACAAATCTGATAATACCTGTAAATAATGAGAATAGTACTGATTTCAGCGCCTGAAGATTTATTTGCAAACGTTTGCTGTTAACTGATTGAATTCCATAAATGAAAAATTACTGCCACTGATCAAAACAGGGCAGGAATTCCTGCCAGATAAAGTATAGTAATAAAAAGAAGGCAGACAAGAATTTGTCGCCAGATTTATTCCGGTTATAAAAACAACTGTACGAAAATGTTGATAAGAAGAATAGCTGCCTGCTATGCTATCCTGGCGGCACTACTTTATTCCACACATGTAACGGCCCAGCAATCTGCCCGTATTAACCAGTCCTGGGAATTCCTGCAGGGTGACCTGGGTGGTATCTGGGAAGCGGTCAGGCCCGCTGCAGAAGGTAGCCCTGAATCAGTGCCTCTGTGGAAAACCATTACACTCCCACATTGCTTTAATGCCAGAGATGCCGTAGACCCGGACCAAAACTACTACGAAGGGCCTGGTTGGTACCGAACCTTACTGGATATCAACAACCCCTACGATAAAGGACGTACGCTGCTGCACTTTGAAGGCGCCGGACAAAAAACTACCGTATATGTATATACGACAAAAGTAGCGGCACATACCGGCGGCTACGATGAATGGTCGGCCGACATCACCACAGCCGTGAATGACTTTCTCCAGTCGCCGGCAGCAAAACGTTACAAAGGGAAAATACCTATTTCCATCCGTTGCGATAATACCCGCGACCTGGAAATGATTCCTTCCGATATGTCTGATTTTAATGTATACGGCGGATTATACCGGTATGTAAATATCGTATATGCCCCCGCGTTATCCTTTGATGCATTTCACGTACAGGCACAAACAGATGCCGCAGGAAAAGAAGGTATACTGCACATCAGCACCGCCTTTTCCGATGCGGAGAACATCACCACCGCTACGCTGGAACTGCGTGTACTGGACCCGCAGCATCATATCATCAAAACAATTAAACAAACAATTACCCCCACAAAGGACATACAACAACTATCCTTCATCGCTGTTAAAAAGCCACAGCTATGGTCGCCTGATCAACCACAGTTATATACCGTGGAAGCCACTCTAACCAGTGCCGCAGGCGTGACCACCTGGTCAGGGCAAACCGGCTTCCGGCATTTTGAATTTGTAACACAGGGCCCATTTTTACTGAATGGTAAACGCCTCCTGCTACAAGGTACTCACCGCCATGAAGATCATGCCGGCGTGGCCGCTGCTATGACGGAAGACATGATCCGTCAGGAAATGATCCTGATAAAAAAGATGGGCGCCAATTTTATCCGTCTCGGCCACTATCAGCAATCACGCATTGTATTGAACCTGTGCGACAGCCTGGGCATCCTCGTATGGGAAGAAATTCCCTGGTGCAGGGGAGGACTGGGTGGAGAAGTATATAAGGCACAGGCCAGACGAATGCTGACGAACCTCATTACCCAACACCGCAACCATCCTGCGGTGATATTATGGGGCCTGGGCAATGAAAACGACTGGCCAGGCGATTTCCCCGAGTTCGATAAACAACAGATCCGCGCGTTTATGTCGGAGCTCAATACACTCGCACATCAACTGGATAGCACCCGCAAAACCACCATCCGCCGCTGTGATTTCTGTAAGGATATTGTAGATGTTTACTCTCCGTCTATATGGGCTGGCTGGTATCGTGGCCGCTACACAGAATACAAACAGGAAAGCCTGAATGAAATAGCCAAAGTGCCACATTTCTTTCATGCAGAATGGGGAGCCGACAGCCACCAGGGACGCTATTCAGAAGATCCGGAAAAATTCATTAAACAGATAGCTACCGGTAAAGGTGCAGATGAACGCACCGGCGATTTTGCCCTCACCGGCGGTAATGCCCGCGCGTCTAAAGATGGCGACTGGTCTGAGTCGTATGCAGTGAACCTGGTCGACTGGCACCTGAAAGAACAGGAAACCATGCCGCAGCTGACCGGCTCCGCCTACTGGGTTTTCAAAGATTTCTCTACGCCATTGCGTCCTGAAAATCCCGTACCTTATGTAAACCAGAAAGGTATCGTTGCCCGTGATCTCAGTCCTAAAGAAATATATTATGTATTTCAGTCTTACTGGACCAAACAGCCCATGGCACATATCCTGGGCCATGCCTGGCTGATACGCTGGGGAAAAGAAGGAGAAGAAAAAGAGATCCGCGTATACTCCAATTGTACCGAAGCTGAATTGTTTGTAAACGGGAAAAGTGCAGGTATCCGCAAACGCAGCAGTTCCGATTTTCCTGCTGCCGGGCTGCGCTGGAAGGTGGCACTGA
The DNA here is from genome assembly GCF_056399985.1 of Chitinophaga sp. 01L420. Taxonomy (NCBI): domain Bacteria; kingdom Pseudomonadati; phylum Bacteroidota; class Chitinophagia; order Chitinophagales; family Chitinophagaceae; genus Chitinophaga; species Chitinophaga sp. 01L420. Next base: position 200,125 of record NZ_JBFTSK010000008.1, on the reverse strand, counting down.
TCACCGGTAATAACGTGGTGAAAGTAATTGCCCGCAACGGAAAACAAACCATCACCGATGAAGTAAACTGGCAATACCAAACTGCCTCCTGGACAGCACCTGTGAAACTGATACTGGAACATTCCGGRGACCTGGTAAAGGTAAGGGCAGTGGATGCCGCCGGTGTATTATGCCTGGATGCCGCCAACGAAATAGCATTTTCTATTGCCGGTAACGGCCGGCTGATAGATGATCTGGGCACTGCCGCAGGATCACGCAAAGTGCAACTGGCCAACGGACAAGCGAGTATTCGTGTAGCCGTTAACGATGGGGCAGTAGTGGTAGCGGCCACCAGTAAAGGAATGGAAACAGGCATGACTCAAATTAAAAAATAATGAATTAATGATAAAGTATCTGTTAGCATCCGCTGTAATGCTTTTTGCGCGCAACACCTATACCGCGCCACCTACAGACTCTCTGCTGAAACTCTGGTATAAGCAGCCTGCCCAAAACTGGGTAGAGGCATTGCCGGTAGGAAACGGCCGTATTGGCGCCATGGTATTTGGTGGCGTGCAACAGGAAGAACTGCAACTGAATGAAGGCTATCTCTGGTCAGGCGTGCCCCGTGATGGTAATAATCCGCAGGCAAAAGAAACACTGCCGGAAATGCGTAAACTGTTGTTTGAAGAGAAATATGCAGAGGCGAATGTGCTGGCAAAAAAAATGATGGGTACCTATAGTGCCCGTTATCTTACACTGGGCAGCCTGCTGATTGATAACGATATACCACAGGAAGCAACGCAATACAAGCGCGAACTGGACCTGAATAAAGGGATAGCACGCGTAAGTTATGTGGCTAACGGAATCACCTATACGAGAGAAGTATTTTCCAGTTATCCGCAACAACTGCTGGTGATACGCTATACCGCTGGTAAAGCCGGGCAACTGAATTTCAGTACCCGTTTTGCCAACGGCATGCCGCATACCAATAGCATAGTGAATAATCATTACCTGGTGATGAAAGGCAGATGCCCGGAATATGTGGCTGCCAGACCTTATGAGCCTAAACAGATCGTGTATGGCGAAAAAGGTATTCACTATGAAGTACACCTGGATGCCCGTGTTAGTGGTGGACAGGTAAAAACAGATACCGCTGGTGTACATATATCCGGTGCTACCGAAGCCTTGTTGTTATTATCTGTTGGGACCAGCTTTAAAGATGGCCAACCCAATGGGAAAGATGAACATGCCGCCGCTGCTGCGCCACTGCTGAAAGTGGGTAATTATGCACAGTTGCTGCAGGCACACCTGAAAGACTATACCGCATTATTTAACCGCGTAGCTATCAACCTGGGTGTAGACCGTGACGCAGCGCTGCCTACAGACGAACGTCTGAAAGTATACACGGAGCATGGCGGTAACCGCGATCCGCAGTTAACCACGCTGCTGTATCAATATGGCCGCTACCTGATGATTGCAGGTTCCCGCAAAGGCGGACCGGCTATGAATCTGCAGGGATTGTGGAATAAGGAAATGCAGCCGCCATGGGGATCCAACTATACAATTAACATCAATACTGAAATGAATTACTGGCCATCTGAAACGGCTAACTTATCAGATTGCGGCATTCCTTTATTTGAGTTTATTAATAAGCTGTCGCAGAGCGGACGTGTAACCGCTGCTGTTAACTACGGCGCAAAAGGTTGGACCGCGCATCATAATTCAGACATCTGGAATATGACCAATCCCGCCGGTGGCATAGATTTTAAGGACCCCAACGGTAACCCCAAATGGGCTATCTGGCCTATGGGCGGCGCCTGGCTCAGTCGCCACCTGTGGGAACACTACCAGTTTACCGGTGATAAAAAGGCGCTGCAGCAAATGTATCCAGATCTGAAAGGGGCTGCTGAATTTATGCTGGACTGGCTGGTGAAAAACGAAGCCGGACAATGGGTGACCAATCCTTCTACTTCTCCGGAAAATAATTTCCGTATTGATGGCAAACCTACCGGTACGGTGAGCATTGCTTCTACCATGGACCTGTCGATCATTCATGACTTGTTTAACAACACCATACAAGCAGCCACCCTATTACAGCAGGATGCGCCACTGGTGGCACGTATCAAACAAACCATGTCCGAAATGTATCCTTTTCATACGGGACAGTATGGTCAATTGCAGGAGTGGTACAAAGACTGGGATGATCCACAGGATACCCACCGTCACGCATCTCATTTGTATGGCCTGTTTCCGGGTAATTTCATCTCTCCACGCAGGGATAGCACACTCGCGGCTGCGGCTAAACGTAGTTTATTGTTGCGCGGCGATGGTGGTACCGGCTGGTCTAAGTCGTGGAAAATTAACTGGTGGGCGCGGCTGGAAGACGGCAATCACGCCTATACCATGTTAAACAAACAATTATTTCTTGCTGGCGGACAAACCGTGAGTGTAGCGGATAACAGCGGTGGTTCTTATCCTAACCTGTTTGATGCACATCCTCCGTTCCAGATAGATGGCAATTTTGGTGTGACCTCTGGTATTACAGAAATGTTGCTGCAAAGTCATGACGGTGTAGTATACCTGTTGCCTGCACTGCCGGACGCATGGCCTGCCGGTAACGTAAAGGGACTGAAAGCGCGGGGAGGCTTTGAAGTAGATATGGAGTGGAAAAACGGACAACTTACCCACGCCGTCATCAGATCTGCTTTGGGTGGTAATTGCCGTATTCGTACGCGTGTTGCCGTGAGGGTAGATGGTAAACCGGCTAAAGCTGCAGTGGGTAAAAATGATAACCCATTCTACCAATTACAGGTGCCAGGTAAAACGGAAGTAAAAGACCCAACGAAATTGCCAGTGTTGCAGTTGGAAAAAGTATTTGAGTATGATATTTCAACTGCACCTGGTAAAACTTATCATATTTTATGAGCATCAGAAAGGGAATTTTGAGTGTAGCCGTTAGCGTGATAGCTTATTCGGCTGTAGCGCAGGTAAAAGGAGACGATGATGGTATATTGACACAGCGCGCCGCCACACGCGACAGCATCGCTGTGAGTACTGCTGTGAATGGCTGGTGGAAAGCATCTATGAAAAATCATGATGCACGTATTGCCTGGTGGCGGGAAGCCAAGTTTGGCTGTTTTATTCACTGGGGAGTATACTCTGCTGCTGGTGGAGAATGGAAAGGAAAGAAGGTGGATGGCTATGCAGAGCACCTGATGAGAAAAGAAAAGATCAGCCGGCAGGAGTACGCTGATCAGTTGATAAAAACATTTGACCCTATTTACTTCAATGCTGATGCCTGGGTGCGCATGATCAAAGCGGCAGGCATGAAATACCTGATCATCACCGCCAAGCATCATGATGGAGTAGCCATGTATCCTACCGCCATCGGGGATTATCATATTYAACAGGACCCATTGGCGGCGCTGTCTGCCGCCTGTAAAAAGTATGGCATCCGCTTCGGCTTTTATTACTCCCATGCATTCGACTGGGAGCATCCTGATGCGCCGGGTAATGACTGGGATTATAAAAATCCGGGAGGAGATAAAAACCTGTATGGGGGCACCGCCTGGTACGATGCACATCCCGAGTTGCTGCCTAAAGCAGTGAAGTATGTGAATGAAAAAGCTATCCCGCAGATTGTAGAATTGCTGAAAAGATATCATCCGGATATTTTATGGTTTGATACGCCACATAAATTACCCCTGAGTGAAAATATCCGGGTATTACAGGCTATCCGTGCAGTGGATAAAAATGTAGTGGTGAATGGTCGTTTGGCCCGGAGTAGCCATATTTCTTTTGGTGATTATATCAATACTTCCGACAGGCCCGCGGAGTTTTATCCCGTTACCGGTGACTGGGAGGCGATTCCCACCACCAATGAATCCTACGGTTACTCAAAATACGACAGCAGTCATAAACCCGCTTCCTTCTTTATCCGTTTGTTGGCTAAGGCGGCAGACAGGGGAGGGAATCTGCTCATGAACATCGGACCTGAAGGAGATGGCAGCATTGATCTGCGGGACACGATCATACTGCATACCATTGGTACCTGGATGCAACAGAACGGAGAAAGTATTTACGGCAGCAGCAGTAGCCCGCTGCCGGTGCAGCCCTGGGGCGAAAGCACCCGCAATGGCGACAAATTATACCTGCATGTTTTCGACTGGCGGACGGCCCTTTATGTAGGGGGCCTGGAAAGCAAAGTAACTAAGGCTTATCTGTTAAGTGATAAAACTAAAAAAGCTTTACCGGTACAGCGTAAAAATACAAAGGATATCCTCGTAACCCTGCCTGCAGTAGCGCCAGACAGCATTAGCAGCGTGGTAGTGCTGGAAATGGACGGCATTAAAACAGATACAGTGCGTGTGCTGGATACACAGGATATTACTAACGTATTGCGGGCATTTGATGGCATACTTCATGGTCGTGGCTGGCAGAACGGGGATGGCAAGAAGGCCGCGTATTTCGTACATAACTGGAAAGATACTGCGCAATATGTGAGCTGGAAGGTTCGTACAGTGAAGGACGCCACTTATCAGATCGGTATAAAGTATACCGCCGATCCGTCGGCAGCAGGGAGTTACAGTATTCGTGTAGGCGATAACGTTATTACTAATGATGTTCAGCCGGCGAAAGTAACAGTGAAACCGTTGAAGGCAATTTATCTCCCTGCAGGTGAGTATGAAATAACTATCAGGGCGAATGAAATTAAGGGGAGTGAGTTGATGAAATTATTTGAATTAACAATGCAACCAAAATAATATCCACGATGAAAAAATGCAACTTGCTTTTACTGTGTTGTTTGCTGGGCAGTGCCATCACGGCCATGGCAGGAGATCCGGAGCGATTTGTTCAGGCATTGAAAAATAGTATGCCGGTGGCGTATACCGCTGATGGCCGCCCGGCGCCTTCATTTATTAAAGTGGCCCGCAGCTGGAAAGGAGAGTTATGCGAAGTACGTGTAGTCAATACCGGTAGTACACCCGTACGATTGAAAGAAGTGATCACAGGTGTTGCAGGTAAAATACTTCCGGCCGCTACACCCTTTTATGCAGAAGGCTTTCAGATGCTGACGCAAACAGCCGGTACACTGGCTAAGCCGGAAAACCTGGGAAACTACACAGATGCAGGACATTACAAAATACCACAACCGGATGGCTACCTGGCTGTATATAACCTGTTGCGTTTATATCCTGCCGAAGATGTGCAGTTGCTGTTAGGATATACTTCCAGCAAACGCTTTGTAGGCAAGTTTTATTTATCTGCCGATACCATTAAAGTAGTGACAGACCTGGAGAACCTGGAATTGTTACCCGGCGCCACTTTTAACCTGGAAGAGCTGATGCTGGGTACCGGCAAAGATGGTAATCAGCTGTTGGATCGTTTTGCAGATCGTATCCATCATTTTCATCCCCGGTTGGAATTTAAGCAACCGCCTACTGGCTGGTGTTCCTGGTATTGCTTTGGTCCTAAAGTAACGGCGCAGAATATTTATGATAACCTGGATTATATCAAAAATAATATCCCGGCATTAAAGTACATACAAATCGATGATGGATATCAGCCGCATATGGGCGACTGGCTGGAAGTGGGCAATTCCTTTGGTGGTAACGTACAGCAAGTGCTGCGCAGTATCCGTGACAAAGGATTTGAACCGGCTATCTGGGTGGCGCCATTTATATGCGACAGCAATTCGACCATCTATAAAAATCATAAAGACTGGCTGGTAAAAGATGCGACAGGCGCACCGTTGCGCAGCGACCTGGTGACCTTTGGTGGCTGGCGCTGGAAGCCATGGTATGTACTGGACGGTACAAACCCGGCGGTACAGCAGCACCTGGAGCAGTTGTTCCGCACCATGCGCAACGACTGGGGTGTTACGTATTTTAAGCTGGACGCCAATTTCTGGGGCGCTATTCATGGGGGCTATTTTTATGACAAGCAGGCTACCCGTGTAGAAGCTTACCGCCGTGGCATGGAAGCAGTGATCAAAGGAAGTAAAGATGCATTTTTACTGGGCTGTAATCATCCGCTGTGGCCTTCTTTAGGCCTGGTACATGGCAGCCGCAGTTCTATGGATATCAAACGTAACTGGACGGTGTTTGAACGCTCGGGCCGCGAAAACCTTTATCGTGCCTGGCAGAATGGCCGTTTGTGGTGGAATGATCCGGATTGCCTTGTGTTAACAGGCGCGATGCCGGATAATGAATTTAACTTTCATGCTGCTTTATTATACGCTACAGGTGGCATGTTGCTGAGTGGAGATGACCTTACTAAAATATCACCTGAACGACTAAACGTTTTGAGGAAAGCAGTGCCGCCAACCGCTAAAGCAGCCGCTTTTGAAAATACAGATTTCGAAACCGGAAGGGTCGCTACAGCGGCAGGACAACAGGTGATCTTACTCAACTGGCAGTCATCTCCCAAAAAAATATCCGTAAAACTCGATAAAACATACGAGGTAACAGACTATTGGACAGGCAAGGTGTTAGGCAGCTTCAGTGGCAATTTCGCCCTGGAATTAGCCGGACATGATGGACGCGTATTATCATTAACCCCAAAAAAATAGGGTCATGCGTAAACATACTACCTGGCTGTTGGCATTGTTGTTAAGTGTAACGTATGCTGCCAATGCACAATCGCCTTTTGTGAAGCAGCTAATAAAAGATACCCGTCCCGCGATTGTAACCCGCGCCAAATGGGCTTTACAGCAGGCGCCGGAAACAATTACGGCTTTCCGTTGCGAACGCAGTGCGGGCGGCTTGCATGATTTCTATTCTGAAGGAGATTACTGGTGGCCGGATCCGACGCATCCGGATAGTCCTTACATTCAAAGAGATGGACAAAGCAACCCAGACAATTTTGTTGCGCACCGGCTGGCGATGATAAAGCTGAGTCGTGTAATGGGCGCACTGGCAGCGGGCTATGTGGCTACGAAAGACAATACTTATCTGCAACATGCGCTGTTGCATGCAAAGGCCTGGTTTGAAGATAGCGCTACCCGCATGAATCCTTCCCTGTTATATGCACAGGCAATAAAGGGACGGGCTACCGGCAGGGGCATTGGTATTATCGATACTATTCACCTGATGGAAGTAGTGCAGGCATTAAGCATTATGGAAAAGGCGGGAGCTATTCCACCCCCTGATCTGCGAGCCTTCAAAGACTGGTTTAGTACTTACCTGCAATGGCTTACCACGCATCCTTATGGCAAAGACGAAATGAATGCTGCCAACAATCATGGTACCTGCTGGGTGATGCAGGTAGCGGCTTTCGCCCGGTTTGTGAACAACCGGGAGCTGATGGACTTTTGTATAAACCGGTATAAAACGGTATTGCTGCCAGGGCAAATGGCGGATGATGGCAGTTTTCCACGGGAGTTGAAACGTACTAAACCTTACGGCTACTCGCTGTTTAACCTGGATGCTATGAGCACTGTTTGCCAGTTGCTGAGCACTAAAGAAAATAACCTGTGGCAGTATACCCTGGGAAATGGCCGGAACATCGGCAAGGGTATTGCATTCCTGTCTCCCTATGTAAAAAATAAAAATAGCTGGCCCTATGCCCATGACGTGATGTACTGGAATAACTGGCCGGTAGCGCAGCCATTCCTCATTTTTGGCGCTGCTGCCCTGAAAAATGGTGAATATTACCGTTTATGGTTGTCCCTGAACCCTGATCCCCAGGAAGAAGAAGTGTTACGTAACCTCCCTGTAAGGAACCCTGTGATCTGGTTCTGAGCACTTTAGAATTTACAATTAATTAAGATTCGGATGGTATATTTTGTTAATGTAAATGCTTAACTTTAGGGGACTATACACTATGTTTAAACTTTAGAGATATGAGTTGGATGKACGACTTGTATGTAATTTACCAGAAACTGGATGCCACCGGTTGTCAAGAGGTAAAACATAACATTCTTAAAGCCCAGATTGACGGCTGTAACAGAGGTGAAATTTACTTCCTGGTATTACAACAATTGGTACGTATTAAAACAGACAAGGCGCCTGTTTATGAATTGATTAAAGGAGAAGTGGAAAATATTATCCATTGTAGTAAAGGACAATACCTGAGTTAATTATTTTAATTCTTCTATCAGTTTCTGCACTTTGAGGTAATTAGGGGCACCGGGTGGAATTTTCAACAGCCACTCCAGGCATTGTTGCTTGCGCCCTTCTTTCAGATAACTCAATGCCATATAAAAGGCTGCTTCATTCCGAAGATCGCCGCTGTTGTTATAAACAGTGAGGAGATCTTTACGTGCATTTTCCAGCTGGTTTTGGTCTATCAGCGCTACACCACGATAATAGCGGGCGTATAAGTTGCCCGGATTAATGTTGAGTGCATTGTTCAGCAATACAACGGCTTCATTGAAATGGCCGTGGTTAAACTGTATAATGGCTTCTTCCGGCAAGCGTAAGCTGTCGATATCCGGTATCTGCATTTCTGTAGAAGCAAACTGCCGGTAAATATTTTTACTCCACGGGCTCACATACAGCAGGATCGCCATGGCTGCTGCTATCATTGCTGTCAGTATCACGTAATTACGAATGGGAATAGCGGAGTTGTCTTTCAGGGTATACCAGGCATTGCGGTGGGTAAACAACAGATGTTGCAGTTCATCCCTGTTGGTATCACTGCATATTTTTTGTGCCAGCAATTGCCGGACGATATCAAATCTTTTCACCTGTTGATTCAGCAACGCATCTGTTTGCAAGCGTTCTGTGAATGCTTTCCGGTCTACCTCACTCATTTGTGCGCTCAGGAAGCGGTCTGTTTCCAGCAGGTCTTTTTCAGAAAGACTATTGGCTTTCAGTTTTGTATCGATGTCTCTGAACAGGCTGCGGAAGCAGGCGGTTCTGCGTTCGGGTAATTCAGCAACGGGTATTTTAGTTTCTGCAGCAATGTCTTCCTGCAGGCAGCCCTCAGTCAGCGACCAGCGGAGCAGTTCTTTGCATTCATCGGATAATGCGAGATAGTAGTGATAGGCCAGTCTTCTTTTTTCTCCTTCTTTCAGTACATCTTCCACATCCTGGATATCATCCCTGCTCATGGTAGACAATTCTTCTGCTTCCAGTCCGGGGATACGTTGTCCCCGTCTTTCCAGTTCCTGTTCCCAGACGCGCTTGCACAATAGTTGCAGAAAGGGTTCGAAGTCGGTTACTTTGAGAGGGTGACGGCGGGCAAAATAGTAGATATCCATGAGGGCTTCTTCAAAGATATGGGCGGCATCTTTTACATGACCGCTTTTTTGGAGAATAAATCGCTTTTCCTTGGAAGCAAACCGCTGATAAATACTTTCTATTACTGCTGGCTGATGGTGAAGCAATCCCTCAATATATTCCTGGTCGTTATGAATTAAAGGTTCAGGTGACATACATATCGTTTTTGCCTTGTTCGTCTTTACTAAAAATATTAAACCTTGCCGAAGTGACCTAATTATTTATTCTGTCTGTATGCAAATGCGATGCCTGTGCGGTGGAACTTGTATGGAAGTTAAGTATCTTGCCGGACATAGCAGCTATAGCCGACAGTATCCATTTAATATGTATCAACCGCAGCAGGATGTCAGTGACCTGATATCAAGATATATACAGTCTCCGCAGGACCCGCTTTTGCAGGAACAAATAGCTGCGCTGATCGCTGCTGGTCCTGATCAGGCGGCGTATGTGGAACGGCAGTTGACCGACTGGCTGGGGGAAGGCGTTCCTGTTGTTGTTATACCTGTCACTCCTGTTGTTCCAGTGTTGCGGGAACCTAAGGCCCGCTCTTTTCACCCGAAGTGGGTAGTTTTGGCAACAGTTATTGTACTCGCTCTGGCCGGATTTATTTTTTATAAATGGCGTCCCGATGGCAGAATGTTGCAATACGTTAATCATACTGGCCATATTGATACCTTGCGCCTGGCAAAGAATAGCCGTGTCATCACCAATAAGGAAACAACGATCTCCTATGCGGCTAAGTTTGGTGTAACGCCACAGCTGCAGATGGTGAACGGTGACGCCTATTTTGAAATCAGTCAACCGGCGCGTATCCGCATGCAGCTGGATGAGCACACTGTTTTATATACGGCGAATGCCGCATTTAATGTGCATAAAACGGCTACGCTTTCCCAGGTATTCGTGGTGAAGGGAAGAGTTACCCTCGTACCTGATAAAGGCAATAAGATGCAGCTAACGGCCAATATGCAGGCAAAACGGGAGCTGCACCATCCATTACAGAAGAAAACGGTAAAAAGTCAGTCGCAGCTGGCCTGGAAAACAGGGCACCTGAAGTTTCGTAATATTCCGCTGGAAGAAGTGCTGGATGCAGTGAATGGTTACTACGGCCTGGAAATCCTGTTGCCACCTTCTGCTGGCAGTCTATATAAACGCAGGCTCACCGCAGATTTGGAAAATAAATCTGCTGATGAAACACTGGTGATATTACGTAAAATGCTGAATGTGCCTATCGTGAAAGATAGTGCGAACAGGTATTATGTAAGCATGAAATAACCCGCAGATCAATCCAATTTTAAACCTGCATTTAATTTTTTGAGGATGGCTTTCAGTTCTATAAGTGCGTCCGTTCCGATAATGCTTTCATACAATGCCTGTATTTCATCTACTCCTTCATACACGCTGATCATAAATTCTTTTCCTTTTTCGGTGAGGAAAATGATGCTGGCGCGGTTATCTGTATCGTGTTTACGGGTACTGATATAGTTTTCTGCTTCCAGGTTTTTCACCACCTTACTCATGGCTTGTTTGCTGATACGTGCCTTTCTGGCGAGGTCGTTGTTGATAGTGCCTTGTGCATCTATATGCACCAGTAATACCATGTCTCCCAATTTAAAATTCTTGTATCCGCGTTCCTGGATTCTTTGGGTAATACGCAGGTCTATATCTTTTTTGAACAAGTTAATCAGGCGGGCGAGGCTATCAGGTCTTTTGGCCAGGCATGCCTCGTATCTCGCATCGACAGTTGCGCTCATCGTATTGTAGGTTTAGTAAAAGTGTACAGTTGATAAAATCTCGTATCCTGATGCAATGCTACAAAAAAGCAGTGATTTTTTCGATTATAAAAAGAAAGACCCAACCGTGATGGGTGGGTCTTTTATATTTTAGCGAAGCAGTGTCATTTGTACGCGTAATCAGCCATTACGGTATGTGTTCAAATACGCTTTCTGCTCTGGTGTAGCATCTCAGTCCGACGATGGTATTGCTTATCCCCACCTTTACTCGTTGTGCAGACCTGATGCTGGTAGATGTCAGTCAATCAGAGCCTAAAGCCCCCGCGATGCCCATTTCCAGGCCGCGCAGCTCTGCCAGCCCGCGTAAACGGCCAATGGCGCTGTAGCCAGGATTGGTTTTTTTATGGAGGTCATCCAGCATCTGGTGTCCATGATCCGGTCGCATAGGAATGGAAACATTGCGGCGTTTCATGGTGGTGAGGATGTTTTTCACGACAGCAAACATGTCTACATCGCCTTCCAGGTGGTTAGCTTCGTGGAAGTTGCCCAATGCATCCCGCTGCGTGCTGCGGAGATGGATGAAGTGAATATGATCGCCCAGGCGTTCTATCATGCCCGGCAGGTCATTGTCTGCCCGTACCCCATAGGAACCCGTACAGAAGCACAGTCCATTAGACGTATAAGGTGCTGCTATCAGCAGTTCCCGGGCATCCTGCTCCGTGCTTACCACGCGTGGCAGCCCGAAGATAGGGAATGGAGGATCATCCGGATGGATGGCCAGTTTTACCCCTGCTTCTTCCGCAATAGGTGCTATTTGCTGGAGGAAATAGAACAGGTGTAGTTTCAGCTGGGTGGCATCAATGCCTTTGTATTTATCTAATGCGGCCTGGAACTGTTGCAGCGTAAAGCTTTCTTCAGATCCGGGTAGTCCGGCAATAATATTTTTTTGTAACAGTACACGGTCTTCATCGGTCATGCTGTCGAAATGCTCTTTCGCACGGGCAATGTCATCGTCACTGTAATCCTTTTCTGCATCTGGTCTTTGCAGCATGAACAGGTCGAACGCCATGAAGGCTGCTTTTTCAAAGCGCAATGCTTTGGAGCCGTCTTCTACGGTGTAAGAAAGGTCTGTGCGGGTCCAGTCCAGTATAGGCATGAAATTGTACGTTACCGTACGTATGTCGCATGCAGCCAGGTTACGCAGGGTTTGCTGGTAGTTGTTGATATAATCTCTAAAACGCCCGCTCTGCGTTTTAATATCTTCATGTACCGGCACACTTTCTACGACTGACCAGGTAAGACCTGCCGCTTCGATGATGGCTTTCCGCTTTAATATCTCTTCTCTCGTCCATACCGCGCCATTAGGTACATGGTGCAATGCAGTAACGATTCCGGTAGCTCCTGCCTGTTTTATATCAGACAAGCTTACCGGATCATTAGGCCCGTACCATCGCCATGTCTGTTCCATTCTCAGCATAATGCAAATACGTTTAGTAAATCCAGAATTTCTAATTCCAAACCCCAAAAATATAATCTATCCACACATATACAAACTTTGATTTTAAATTTTAGGGGTATCTGTGGTGATGAGCAGGATCATCAGGTCCATTACATTGGTTTGAGTAGGTCCTGTAATCATTAGCCCGCCTGCTTTTGAGAAGAAATGCCATGCATCATTGTTCTGCAAAAAACTATTTGCATCCAGCTGCATATTTCTGGCATTTTGCATCGTAGATGCATCCACGATAGCCCCTGCCGCATTGGTGGGCCCATCGCTGCCATCGGTGCCTCCGCTTAAAAAAGTGAGTGTGGGGTGATGAGCGAGCGCAATACCTGCTGCCAGCGCCAACTGCTGATTGCGGCCACCAAGGCCGTTTCCGGTGATGGTGACGGTGGTTTCACCTCCTGCCAGCAAACAGGCGGGAAGGGAACCGGAATAGCCGAGCGCTGTTTGTACCAGTGAAGTGGCTACAGTATGTGCATCTCCGTTAATAGTATCCGACAACAGCAACGGATAATAGCCCAGCTCCCGGGCCTTGCCGGCTGCGGCTTTCAGGGCGATGCGGTTGGTGCCGGCCAGGTAGTTGTGTACATGCCCGAAATCCTTATCACCCGGTTTGGGCGTTTCCGGTATTACGCCGGCCACTCCATTTTCGATATGCTGCAGAAGAGCAGCGGATATTTTTTCAGGGAGATGATATTTGTGAAATACCCCCATTGTGTCGGCAAAGGTAGACGGGTCGGGCACTGTGGGGCCTGACCCTATCACACTCAGATCATCGCCCACTACATCGCTCAGGATAAGGGTACATAACGTAGCCGGATATATGCTTTTTGCAAGCTGCCCGCCTTTGATACCCGATAAATGTTTGCGGACCACATTCATTTCGCGGATATCCGCACCACTTTTGAGCAGTGCTTCGAACAGCTGTTGTACTTCCTCCAGGTGACTGCCCGAGGGTACATCGGCCAGCAGGGCGGAAGCACCACCCGATAAAAGGAAAATAACGAGGTCGGACGGCTGCACTTGCGCGGCGATGGCCTGTAGTTTAACGGAAGCGGCTACACTGTTTTGATCGGGTACCGGATGTCCTGCCTCCAATAATCCGAGCTGTTGTAACGGTAACGCATGTCCGTATTTGGTGATGACCATTCCTTGCAGGGGGAAATGGGGGAGCAGTATTTTTTCCAGTTCCTGTGCCATCGCAGCAGCAGCTTTGCCCGCTCCCATGACCCATACACGGCCATCCTCCGGGATCTCATAATCATCTCCCGAAATAGTAATTATACGGGAGCCCAGCTGCACCTGCACATTTTTCCGCATCAGCTCCTGCGGATGCACTGCCGCTACGGCATGCAAAAAAATATCTTTTATATCCGCTGTTGTCATCCGTTTTGGGAATAAAAAAAGCAGTGAGTTGACTCACTGCTGGTAGGTTTAAATGTAAGTTATTTATTGTTGCGGTGTCGCCTTCTTCGCTTCTTTCTTCACTCTCTTCTTTTCCATTTTTTCTTCGAGATGCTCCTTTTTAGTCATTTCCCAGTCATTCCACTTCTTATACTGGGCGGCTGTAAACACGGTTTTAAAACGCTGGCTGCGCTCTGAATCCAATGCTTTGAACTGTGTCATCCGCTCTTTTTTAGTGAGTGCAGGATTGTTTTTTACCGCATCCATCCGGCGCACAATATCTTCATTGATTACATAAATCTTTTTGGACTGCTCTTTATTCAACCCGATTTTATGGGAAATTTTATCAGTTATTTTATCTGCCCTTCCCTCAACACCCCAGCGGCCCGTTGTAGCGGAACTATCTTTTACCTGGGCAAAAGTGGTGGTCGAAATGGCTACAAAAAAACAGACTAGCAGCACTTGTATATAAACGGAAATAAACTTCATAGTCAGCAAATATTGAACGAATTTAAACAAACTTAGGATGTAATTCCCTGTCAAATTATCCCTTTTTCGTGTGAATCCAAAATTTTAGGATAGCCTTACCATTCATAAAAAATATCGCTTTTTATTAAACTCCGCCTTAATGATTTACTACATTTAACGAATCAACTAGATCTGAACCGAAAAATCAAAGATTTACATGAAAAGAGCTTTTGAGAAACCCGAGATGGCCCTGCTATCACGGTGTATTACCTATGCCATGAACCGGTATCGCAGTCAGGTGGTTTTGCTGGCTTTACTGGCAACAGGCACCTACGCCAGTGCACAGGAAACTTTTCCTGTAAACGGTATTGCTGACCCCCGGGAAGGATGTTTTGCCTTTACACACGCCACTATTGTAAAGGATGCACAAACAACCCTGCAAAATGCCACCCTCGTGATCCGCGATGGAAAAGTGATAGATGCCGGTCCTGCTGCCGTTATTCCGAAAGATGCGGTGGTACTGGATTGTAAGGGAAAGTACATTTATCCTTCCTTTGTGGATATCTATAGCAGTTATGGATTGTCTGATTCGAGAAAGGGCGGCTCCGCCTGGAATGCAGCGCCTCAGTTCCTGTCTAACACCAAAGGAGCATATGGCTGGAACCAGGCTATTAAAAGTGAGGTAAATGCCGTGGATTTGTTTTCGGGAGATGAGGGTAAAGCTGCACCATTGCGGGAAGCCGGTTTTGGCACGGTACTTACCCAGCAGCCGGACGGCGTTGCCCGCGGCACTGCGGCCCTGGTTACCCTGGCCACTGCAAAAGAAAACAGGGTGATCATCCGCGAAAAGGCCGCCGCGGTCTATTCTTTCGATAAAGGTACTTCTACCCAAAATTATCCCAACTCGCTCATGGGCTGTATTGCATTGCTGCGCCAAACTTACCTGGATGCACAATGGTATAAATCCCAGCCAGCCAAAGAAGGGGTGAACCTCAGTCTGCAGGCATGGAATGCCAACCAGCAGCTGCCGCAGCTGTTTGAAGCAGCAGATAAATGGGATGTACTCCGGGCAGATAAAATCGGCGATGAATTTGGCGTACAGTACATTATCAAAGCCGGCGGTAACGAATACCAACGTATCCCTGAAATGGCCGCTACCAAAGCTACATTCATTTTGCCCCTGAACTTCCCCGGCGCTATCGACATGGAAGATCCGGGCGACGCCCGCTTTGTATCCCTGTCGGACATGAAACACTGGGAAATGGCTCCATCAGAACCAGGCGCCTTCGAAAAAGCAAATATCCCTTTCTGTTTAACAGCTGCTGATCTGAAAGATGTGAAGCAATTCATGGCCAATGTACGCAAAGCCATAGAATACGGCCTTAGCGAACAAAAAGCACTGGAAGCATTAACAAAAACACCCGCCACGCTTTTAAAAGCATATGATAAAGTAGGTAGCCTGGAAGCGGGTAAACTCGCTAACTTCCTCATTACTTCCGGACCCATTTTCAGCGATAAAACTATCCTGTACCAAAACTGGGTACAAGGGAACCGCTATGTGATTAAAGCTGATGGTTGGAATGATATCCGCGGTATTTATACCGTGACGCTTACGCCCGGCAACAGCTATAGCGTGGAAGTAAGAGGCACTGCCAGTGCACCATTGCTGTCTGTTTTGCAGCAGGACACCCTGCCAGGACGCATAGATGTAAATGGAAAACTGGTGTCTATGTCTTTGCCCCTGGTCAAGAACAGCAAGAGCAGCATCCGCTTGAGCGGTATCATCGGTGGCAGCAACTGGACCGGTACCGGCGCTGATACCAGCGGCAACACCGTAAAATGGACGGCCGTATTTGTGAAAACAGCACCGGAGAAAGCTGATTCCGTAAAGAAGAATGCCGCCATTACTTTAGGCCCCTTACTGTATCCTTTTAATGGCTATGGCTGGGATAAACTGCCTAAACAGGAAGACCTGCTCATCAAAAATGCCACCGTATGGACCAACGAGAAAGAAGGTAAACTTGAGAATACCGATGTTTTGCTCCGTAATGGAAAAATTGCACAGATAGGTAAAAATCTGTCTGCCGGCAACGCCCGTGTAATTGATGGTACCGGTAAACACTTGTCTGCCGGCATTATTGACGAACATTCACACATCGCTATCAGCAGAGGCGTCAACGAATCATCACAGTCTGTGACCGCAGAAGTAAGGATTGCAGATGTATTGAACCCTGACGATATCAACATTTACCGGCAACTGAGTGGCGGCGTTACCGCTTCTCATTTATTGCACGGCAGCGCCAACGCCATCGGCGGGCAATCTCAGCTCATCAAACTGCGCTGGGGACAAAATGCGGAAGACCTGAAAGTCACCAACTGGGACCCCTTCATCAAATTTGCATTGGGTGAAAATGTAAAACAATCCAACTGGGGCGACCGTAATACTGTACGTTTTCCACAAACCAGGATGGGAGTAGAACAGATATACACAGATGCGTTTACCCGTGCCCGTGACTATGAAAAACAAGGCACCGGCAAACGCCGCGACCTGGAATTGGACGCACTCGTAGAGATTTTGCATCAACAGCGTTTTATTACCTGTCACTCTTATGTACAGAGCGAAATTAATATGCTGATGCATGTAGCAGACAGTTTCCATTTCCGTGTGAACACCTTCACACATATCCTGGAAGGCTATAAAGTAGCAGATAAAATGAAAGCACATGGCGCCGGTGCAGGCACCTTCGCTGATTGGTGGGCATATAAAATGGAAGTACAGGATGCTATTCCTTACAACGCGGCCATCATGCAAGGCGTAGGGGTAGTAACTGCCATCAACTCCGATGATGCAGAAATGGCCCGCCGCCTGAACCAGGAAGCTGCCAAAACAATCAAATATGGTGGCGTGAGCGAAGAAGATGCGCTTAAGATGGTGACCATCAATCCAGCTAAATTGCTACATGTAGATAACCGCATGGGTAGCATTAAAGTAGGGAAAGATGCAGATGTGGTACTGTGGAGCGATAACCCGCTGAGCATCTACGCCAAAGCCGAGAAAACCATCGTAGATGGTATCGTGGAGTTTGACCGCGATAATGACCTGCTGTTGCGCAAACGCATCACCGCAGAACGTAACCGTCTTACCCAGCAATTGCTGACTGAAAAGAAAAAGGGTACGCCTACACAGAAAGCATCTTTTGTGGCGGATGAAATGTACCACTGTGAAGACTTACAGGGTGGGCACCAGTCAGGTGTTGGCTACTAGCTTTTAGCTATTAGTCAGCGATTATTGAAAATATTAAATGCTAACAGCTAAATGCTAACAGCTATGAAAAGTATCATGATTTTATTTTGCCTGGCTATCGCGTTACATACCGCCTATGCACAGGAAACTATATCCCCGGCGGCTCCACAGGATAAGCCGGTATATCTTACCAATGCTACTATTCACGTGGGCAACGGTGAGGTAATCAACAATGGAACGATTGCATTCAGCAAAGGAAAAATCACGGCAGTAGGTAGTAATGTGCCTGCCGCCGGTAGCGATGCTACCGTAGTAGATCTGAAAGGGCAACATGTATATCCGGGCATCATTGCGCCGGAGTCCCAGCTGGGACTGATAGAATTTGAAAGTGTACGTGCTACCATTGATGTGAAGGAAGTCGGAGAAATAAATCCATCAGTACGGTCCATCATTGCGTATAATGCGGATTCAAAAGTGATCAATACCCTGCGCTCCAATGGTATCCTGCTGGCACAGGTAACTCCGGAAGGAGGTATCATCAGTGGTGTTTCTTCTGTAGTACAACTGGACGCCTGGAACTGGGAAGATGCAGCATATAAAACAGATAATGCCCTGCATTTTTACCTACCCAGCCTGTTGCCCGTAACCAGTGGTGGCGGACGTGGGGGGGCTGCTCCAGCCGTTGATCGCCTGAAAGCTGCCATGGAACAGATTGAAACCGTAAGAACATTTTTCCGTGAAGCAAAAGCATATCAGCAGGAAGCCAAACACACAGCTACCAATCTGAAGTTTGAATCCATGCGCAAGCTGTTTACCAAAGAGCAAAAGCTTTTTATTCATTGCAACCTGATGAAAGAAATGCTGATCGCCATTGATTTTGCAAAGGAATTTAATGTAGATGTCACTATCGTAGGTGGCACTGATGCCTGGCTCATCGCAGACATCCTGAAACAAAATAATGTGCCGGTGATTTTAACACAGCCACATAGCTTGCCGGTGATGCAGGACGATGATGTAGACCAGTCTTATAAAACTGCGGCTCAGCTGCAAAAAGCAGGTGTGCTGTTTTGCCTGAGCAATGAGGGCTTCTGGCAACAACGTAACCTGGGCTTTGAAGCCGGTACTGCCAGCGCTTTCGGACTCAGCAAAGAAGAAGCCCTGACCGCGGTGACGCTGAATGCCGCCAGAATATTGGGCATCGATAAAATAACAGGTTCGCTGGAAGCCGGCAAGGATGCTAACATTGCGATCAGCACAGGTGATATGCTGGATATGAAATCCAGCGTGATTACAAAAGCATTTATCCAGGGCAGAGAAATCAACCTGGATAATAAGCAGAAGCAATTGTATGAGAAGTACGAGAAGAAATATGGATTGAAATAATATGGGTAATGAGTATAAAAACAGAAAGGCTGGTAGTGATACCAGCCTTTTCTGTTTATGTTTGAAAGTAGTCGCTTATTAACTCTTCAGACAGCTTTAAGGAGATAGTAATTAGTTTTTCCTTTTTGGATCAGGATATATTTATCTCTCAGGAGTGCTGATGTATTAACAACAGTATCAATGCCCTGTACTTTATTTTTATTTACACTTACACCGCCGCCTTGTATCATTTTACGGGCTTCTCCTTTACTTGGGAAAATGCCAGTTTCTGCGAGGAGGCTTATAAGGTCTTTACCTGTTTCCAGATCAGCCTTGGCGACTTCATGCTGAGGAACGCCAGCCATTACATCAAGCAATTCATCTTCTGAAAGTGCTGTCAGGATCTCAGCAGTATTATTACTAAATAGTATGGAAGCTGCCTGAATGGCAAATTCATAGTTTTGTTCGCCATGAATGAAGGTTGTTACTTCCTTACCTAAACGTTTCTGCAATAAATTTTTTCCTGGATCTTGTTTGTGTTGTTCGATTAATTCATCTATTTCAGACTGCTCCATGAAAGTAAAGATCTTAATATAACTCTCTGCATCCACGTCTGTTGTTTTAAACCAGAACTGGTAGAAAGCATATGGAGACGTGCGTTTAGGATCCAGCCATACTGTTCCTGATTCGGTTTTGCCGAATTTGGTGCCATCTGCTTTTTTAATGAGCGGGCAGGTAAATGCGAATGCCTCACCGCGTGCCTTACGGCGCACCAGCTCAGTACCGGTAACAATGTTACCCCACTGATCGGAGCCACCCATCTGCAGTTTACAGTTTTTGGCGGTATACAAATGATAAAAATCGTAGCCCTGTATCAGTTGATAGGTAAATTCTGTGAATGACATCCCGTTGTCGCCTTCGATCCGTTTTTTAACAGAATCTTTGGCCATCATATAGTTTACGGTGATGTGTTTACCGGTATCGCGAATAAAATCGAGGAAGGAAATGTGTTGGAACCAGTCGAAGTTATTCACCATTTCTGCCGCGTTGGGTTTGGCAGGATCAAAGTCCAGGAAGCGTTCCAGCTGTGCTTTGATACCATTCACATTTTGTTGCAGGGTATCGAGGTCCAGCATTTTTCTTTCTTCCGCTTTAAAGGAGGGGTCGCCTACCATGCCGGTAGCGCCGCCCACCAGCGCGAGGGGCTTATGTCCTGCCTTTTGCAGGTGCACCAGCAGCAGAATAGGTACCAGGCTACCGATGTGCAATGACGCTGCAGTAGGGTCAAAACCAATATAAGCAGTGGTCATTTCCTTTTGCAGTTGCTCTTCCGTTCCAGGCATCATATCCTGTAGCATACCCCGCCAGCGCAGTTCTTCTATCAGATTCATGATTTTAATAACAATTTTTGCAAACCTACATAAAATTAACAGGATTCGTCCATTTTAAGGGAGGCTGGTCAGATCTAACAAATATCTATGTAAATTTATAGTAGCAGCCAGCCGGCTGATTCATCCATCGTGAGGTTAATTCATAAGATATCTATTTTTCATCTTCCCCAAAACACCTTGTTTTATGA
Organism: Chitinophaga sp. 01L420; assembly: GCF_056399985.1. Classification (NCBI taxonomy): domain Bacteria; kingdom Pseudomonadati; phylum Bacteroidota; class Chitinophagia; order Chitinophagales; family Chitinophagaceae; genus Chitinophaga; species Chitinophaga sp. 01L420. Next base: position 179,631 of record NZ_JBFTSK010000008.1, on the reverse strand, counting down.
AAAGCTTACTTCTTTTTTTATTACCCCTCTGTTATGTTACACCCGCAATAGCACAGGATTGTAAAGGGTTCTATTACCTGCTGAATAATGCCGAAATCGAAATGACCGTGTACGACGGCAGTGGCGCCGCCACGGGTAAAACGGTCTATAAAGTTAATAATGTGCATAAAGATGGCGATGGTGTCATATCTGATTTCTCCAATACCTATTATGACAAGAATAGTAAGCAGGTAGCCACCAGTACCGGGCATTTCAAATGCAGTGGTAATGGGGCGGCAGTAGACATGAAAATGAACTTTCCATCTATGCCCAACACCACAGACACAAAAATGGAAGGTAAGTCTAACGCGGCTTTCCTGGATTACCCTTCTCACATGGAGGTAGGACAGGAGCTAAAGGGTGGTTCGTACGAAATGAAGAATAAGGTAAAGGGCATGGAAATGGTGCTCAGCTATACTATCCATAACCGGAGGGTAACAGGAAGAGAAAATGTTACCACCCCTGCCGGCAGCTGGAACTGTTATGTTATCAGCTATGACCTTGATTTTCAGATGACAATGATGAACAAAGTAGTGCCCAGGAAGTTTACCGCGGTGGAATGGTTTGCCCCTGGCTTTGGTCCGATAAAGACAGCTTCTTTTAGTGAGGGTAAAAAAATGGGAGGAACTTTGATTACCGGGCTTAAGAAGTAAACCGCCAATAAAAAGGTCGGGCATGAAAAGAATTCTTTTCATGCCCGACCTTTTTAATCAGCCTTGTATGGCCTTATATATTTTTCAGGCATTTCGCCAGGCTATCTCTCCAGTAGGGGATAGTAATGCCGAAAGTGCTTTTTATTTTTTCCTTGTTCAATACGCTGTAGGCCGGGCGTTTTGCTGCAGTTTTATATTTGTCAGATGTAACCGGGTGGATAGTGGTGGTCGCATTGGTCATCTCTTTAATAGTTACCGCAAAGTCGTACCAGCTGGTCACTCCTTCGTTACTATAGTGATATACACCTCCAATGGCCACATCTGTATTGGCTGCTTTGTATTGCAATATATCCAGGATGGCTTTGGCCAGATCACCGGCGTAAGTAGGTGTACCTGTTTGATCAAATACAACGGTTAATTCCTGTTTTTCCTCCATTAGTTGCTTCATGCGTTTAACAAAGTTTACCGCAAATTCGGAGTAGAGCCAGGAGGTACGGAGTATAATGGTATCAGGATTATAGCCTGCTGCGGCAGCTTCTCCACGCACTTTGGAGGCGCCGTAAATGCTCTCGGGATCTGTATCATCGGTTTCTGCATAAGGCACATTTTGTTTGCCGCTGAATACATAATCGGTAGAGATATGCAGTAGTTGCGCCTGATGTTCTGCACATATTTCTGCGAGGCTCAGCACCGCCTGGAAGTTCAGTAAAAAGGCATTGTCTTCATCTTCCTCTGCTTTATCTACAGCTGTATAAGCAGCACAGTTAATGCAGGCATCAATTTGCTGTGCAGAGAAATAGGCAGCCAGTGCATCTGCATCCGTGATATCCAGGTCCTGGTAATCGGTAAATAACAGGTTAAATTGCGGATAAGCGCCGGCTACCTTTTGTAAGGACTGTCCTAATTGACCGTTTCCGCCGGTAACAAGAATGTTTTTCATAGCAAATGATCRGCTGTTAAAAATAAAATTATGATGTATGTCTGCCAGTGTTGGCAGGATAAGGTCTTTATCAGAAACGATCGCATCTTTCAAATCAATTCCCCAGTCAATGTCAAGGGCGGGATCATTATAAATGATACCACCTTCACTGCCTTTTTGGTAGAAGTTATCGCATTTGTACATTACTTCTGCTGTTTCGCTGATAACAGCATAACCATGTGCAAATCCTTTGGGGACCAGCAGTTGCAGTTTGTTGGAAGCACTTAATTCGATGGCAAAAGATTTACCGTAGGTAGGAGATCCTTTGCGGATATCCACTACCGCATCAATGATGCTACCTTCCAGCACTCTTATCAACTTGGTTTGTGCATACGGTTCCAGCTGATAGTGGAGGCCTCTTAATACACCGTAGGTAGAGCGAGCCTGATTGTCCTGAACAAATTGGTAGGTAATACCCTCTACGCTGAAAGTATTGGCGTTGTAGCTTTCAAAAAAATAGCCGCGATGGTCGCCATGTACTTTTGGCTCGTAAATTAAAAGGTCCGGTATTCCGGTTTGTTGAAAGCCCATATGGTAATAACTATTTGGCTACTGGTGGCTGATGACCAGTTATTGTAATAACAGCAGATCACCAGCCAGCGTAACTATCTTTTTTGATATTGTTCGTTATAATATTTTTGGTAATCTCCGCTGGTTACATTGTTTAACCATGTTTCATTTTCAAGATACCAGTCCACTGTTTTTTCCAGACCTTCTTCAAACTGGAGAGAAGGCTCCCAGCCTAACTCTTTATTGAGTTTGGTGGCATCTATGGCATAACGGAGGTCATGACCGGCGCGATCCTTTACATAAGTAATCAGCTGAGCAGAAGTCCCTTCCTGACGTCCCAGTTTTTGATCCATAATCCTGCACAGCAGCTGAATAAGATCAATGTTTTTCCACTCATTAAATCCGCCAACGTTATAGGTTTCTCCAATCCTTCCGTGATGGAAAATGGTATCGATAGCCCTTGCATGGTCATTTACAAATAACCAGTCACGCACGTTTTCTCCTTTGCCATATACGGGTACCGGCCTGTTGTTTTTGATATTGTGTATGGCCAGCGGTATGAGTTTTTCCGGAAAATGGTGAGACCCATAATTGTTGGAACAATTTGAAATGACAGCGGGTAAATGATATGTATGATGATAAGCCATCACAAAATGATCTGAGCTGGCTTTGGAAGCGGAGTAAGGTGAACGGGGATCATATGCTGTTGTTTCAAGGAAAAAACCTTCTTCCCCGAGAGAACCATATACTTCATCAGTAGATACGTGGTAGAAAAGCTTCCCATCCATGTTATCTTTCCAGTATTTTCGCGCACTATTCAGCAATACCGCTGTTCCCAGTACATTTGTTTTGATAAACGCCAGCGGGTCCATAATAGAACGGTCTACATGACTTTCTGCTGCCAGGTGAATAACACCATCAAACTGATATTTTTCAAAAAGAGAATCAATGAAAGATTCATCTGTGATATCGCCCTTCTCGAAAATGTAATTAGATTTATCTTTTACATCTGTCAGGTTTTCCAGGTTCCCCGCATAAGTGAGTGCATCCAGGTTTACGATTTGATAGTCGGGATATTTATTTACAAATAACCTTACTACATGTGAACCAATGAACCCGGCCCCGCCAGTAATCAATAGTTTCCGCTTCATTCCAGATAAAATTTAGTTTATTTTAATAACGCCTCTTTAAAGTACTCGTAGGTAATCTTTAAACCTTCCTGTCTGCCCACCTTAGGCTCCCATCCCAGGAGGGTACGAGCTTTGGTAATATCCGGCTGACGTTGTTTAGGATCATCTTTTGGTAACGGATGATAAACGATTTTCTGTTTAGATCCGGTTAATGCAATAATTTCTTCTGCAAATTGATTCAGCGTAATCTCCTGTGGATTACCAATATTTACCGGCAGGTGATAATCGCTCAATAATAAGCGGTAAATACCTTCTACCAGGTCATCTACATAACAGAAAGAACGGGTTTGACTGCCATCGCCAAATACAGTAAGATCCTGACCATTTAAGGCCTGACTCATGAATGCCGGTAAAGCACGACCATCGTTGAGTCGCATACGTGGACCATAAGTATTGAAGATACGTATGATACGGGTGTCTACGCCATGGAAGTTATGATAAGCCATGGTAATAGACTCCAGGAATCTTTTAGCTTCATCATATACTCCTCTTGGACCTACCGGGTTTACATTGCCCCAGTATTCTTCCGGTTGAGGATGTACATTAGGATCACCATATACTTCTGAAGTAGAGGCAACGAGGATACGTGCTTTTTTTTCCTTTGCTAATCCCAACAGGTTATGTGTACCCAGTGAACCAACTTTCAGTGTTTGAATAGGCATCTTCAGGTAGTCTATAGGACTGGCTGGTGATGCAAAGTTCAATATGTAATCCAGTTTCCCCGGAACATGTACAAATTTGGTGACATCGTGATGGTAATATTCGAAATCCGGCAAAGGGAAAAGATGCTCGATGTTTTTGATATTACCCGTGAGGAGGTTATCCATGCCTATTACATGGAAACCTTCTTTTATAAAACGATCGCAAAGGTGGGAGCCGAGAAATCCGGCGGCGCCAGCAATGAGAATTCTTTTCTTTTCCATATGTCTGGTATAAGTTGTTAAATAGTAGCAGGTATACGTCCTACACTTTCGTAGTGGTATCCCAATTCTCTCATACGCGTTACTTCGAAAAGATTTCTGCCATCAAAAATAGCTTTGTTCTTCAGGCTGGCGGAAATTTTATTAAAATCCGGAGTTCTGAATACGCTCCATTCTGTAGCAATAATCAAGGCGTCTGCATTTTCCAGGCAGGTATACTGATGTTCTGCATAAGTAATTTTATCGCCTACGACCTGTTTCACATTATTCATCGCTTCCGGATCAAAAACGGTTACAGTAGCACCTTCTGCCAGCAAAGCATCAATGATGTATAAGGATGGGGCTTCCCTGATATCATCGGTATTAGGTTTGAAAGCAAGTCCCCACAACGCAAAGTGTTTTCCTTTAATATCGTTGTTAAAGAAAGCCTTTATTTTAGGCAACAGAAAGAGTTTTTGTTTCTCGTTTACATCCATTACGGCATTCAGTATTTTAAACTCATACTGTGCATCTTCAGATGATTTTACCAATGCCTGTACATCTTTAGGGAAGCAGCTACCGCCATAGCCTATGCCAGGAAACAAAAAGCGTTTGCCGATACGATCATCACTACCTATGCCTCTGCGAACCATGTCTACATCAGCACCGAGTTTCTCGCACAGCACCGCTATTTCATTCATAAAGGAAATCTTGGTGGCCAGGAAAGAGTTAGCTGCATACTTGGTCAGTTCTGCAGATTTTTCATCCATGAACAATATCGGATTTCCCTGCCTTACGAAGGGGGCATACAATTCTCCCATCACTTTACGTGCTCTTTCAGAAGTGGTACCAATGACTACTCTGTCGGGCTTCATGAAATCATCTACAGCTACGCCTTCGCGTAAAAATTCGGGGTTGGAAACCACATCAAATGGGGTTGTACAGTTTTCGGCGATTGCCGCTGCTACTTTTTCTGCCGTGCCAACCGGTACTGTACTTTTGTCAACTATTACTTTGTAGTCAGTCATAATCTTACCTAAATGCGTTGCTACATTCAGCACAAAGGAAAGATCTGCTGCGCCATCTGCTCCCGGGGGAGTTGGTAATGCGAGGAAAATCACTTCTGCATCTTTAATACCTTCTTCCAGGCTGGTAGTAAAAAACAAACGTTCTTCCTTGAGGTTACGTTCAAATAATTTTTCCAGCCCTGGCTCGTAAATGGTAATCTGACCCGCAGATAGCTTTTTTACTTTGTTGGCATCAATGTCTACGCAGGTGACATCATTTCCTGTTTCGGCAAAACAGGTGCCGGTTACGAGACCTACGTAACCGGTACCTACTACTGTAATCTTCATGTGGGGGAATTGTTTAAAAATGATTTAACGGACTGGATAATGTGTTCCAGTTGATCGGCATCCATTTCAGTGTGTATCGGCAAGGAAATCACCTTGGTGGTGAGATTATCGGTTACTGGGAGGTCAAATGAAGCGCCGCCGAAATGTTCAAACATCTTTTGGCGGTGGCCCGGAACAGGATAGTAGATCATAGCAGGTACTCCCTTTGTTGAAAGGTATTGCTGCAGTTCATTCCTATCGGCTCCGTTTAATTGCAGGGTGTATTGATGAAATACGTGATAGCTGTATGGGGCGCGGTAAGGCGTTGTGATTTGTGGTACATCGGCAAAAGCAGCATCATAGGCATCTGCTACTGCACGACGTGCCCTGATATATTCATCCAGTAGTGGCAGTTTAATATTTAATACGGCTGCCTGCACAGAATCCAGGCGGGAGTTGCAACCTACTACATCGTGGTAGTAGCGGGCAGACTGGCCGTGGTTGGCTACCATCCGGAGCTTGGCTGCCAGTTCATCATCATTGGTGAAGATAGCGCCACCATCTCCGTAGCAACCCAGGTTTTTGGAAGGAAAGAAAGACGTACAGCCAATATGCCCAATCGCACCGGCTTTCTTTTTGGTACCGTCTTTAAAAGTATAATCAGCACCTATCGCCTGGGCATTGTCTTCAATTACATACAAGTTGTGCCTGGCTGCCAGCGCCATCAGCGGTTCCATATCCGTTACATGACCATACAAATGTACAGGCACAATTGCTTTGGTTTTGGGCGTAATCGCTTTTTCTATAGCAGTAATATCCAAACAATATGTTTGTGGGTCTACATCCACAAAAACAGGTTTCAGATGCAGCAGCGCAATTACTTCTGCAGTAGCAATAAAGGTAAAAGAAGGGGTGATTACTTCATCGCCGGGTTGCAGTCCAAGTGCCATCATGGCAATTTGAAGCGCATCAGTTCCATTGGCGCAGGGAATCACATGTTTAACACCCAGGTACGTTTCTAATTCTCCGGCAAATTTCTGCACTGCACCGCCGTTAATAAAAGCGGAGCTTTCCAAAACTTCTTCGATGGCTGCATCTACCTGGGATTTAATCTTCGTATACTGGCGTTTCAAGTCCACCATCTGAATAGGAACCATATGATCGTATATTTTTATTTTGTTTAAAGTGTGCAAATTTACAAATTTTGGGATTGGCTGGGGATTATCTTTGCATTCAGCTGAAAATTAAGTAAAAGTACGCAGGCGAATGATAGCAACAGGGATTTATAATGCAGGGCTCCAATTATACAAGGCAGGGGTGCACCTGGCCGCTATGGCAGGTAAAAAGAAAGCGCAGCGGTGGCTCAATGGCCGCGAACACTGGCAATCCCGCATGCGCCAGGCTGGTGTAGGCGCCCAACCCGTGGTATGGATTCATGCCGCTTCCCTTGGGGAATTTGAGCAGGGAAGACCCGTTTTGGAAGCCATCCGGGCTGCCTGGCCCTCCTATAAAATTTTGTTAACTTTTTTTTCACCCTCCGGCTACGAAGTCCGGAAAGACTATAAAGGGGCCGATTTTGTGTATTATCTCCCCCTCGATACCAAAAGTAATGCCCGTGAGTTTTTGGATATTGTACAGCCTGCATTGGCCATCTTCATCAAATATGAATTCTGGTACCATTACCTCACAGCGCTGTATACACGCCATATTCCTACCCTGCTCGTATCCGGCATCTTCCGGAAAGACCAGGTGTTTTTCAAAGGATACGGAGGCATGTTCCGTCAGCTTCTGCAACAACTGACGCATATTTTTGTACAAAATGGCATGTCCCTGCAACTGTTGCAAAGCATAGGTCTACACAACAGCAGCATCAGCGGAGATACCCGTTTTGACCGGGTATTTGCCCTCTTATCCGAACAAACAGCTATCCCGGCCATCGCCTCATTTGCTGTCGGCAACAGCCTGCTGGTGGCAGGAAGCACCTGGCCGGAAGATGAAAAAATGCTGAATGAGTGGTGGAAAGAAAAGGAAGCAACGGGTATAAAGCTGGTCATAGCTCCCCATGAAATTCATGATAGCCATATTGCCGCTATCATTCAGCTGTTTCCGGAGGCCATTAAATATTCAGAATGGCAGTCTGGTGCTACTGCCAACGTAATGATTATCGATAACATTGGTATGCTTACCACCTTATACCGCTATGCTACCATCGCCTATGTAGGTGGCGGTTTGGCCAAAGGCGGCATCCATAATATACTGGAACCGGCGGTATACAGTAAGCCCGTGTTGATAGGCCCGGAGTTTGAAAAATATTTTGAAGCAGTAGAGCTGGTCGCTGTGGGTGGGGCAGTGGTGGTGAACCATTCCAGGGATCTGCAGGCAGCCGTGGAATTATGGCTCCGCGACAAAGAAGCCTATGCTAAAACCGCCGCCATCGCAGGAGATTACGTGGCGGCCAATACCGGGGCCACGCAAAAAGTATTACATTATATTCAGGAAAACCGCTTTTTAAGCAAGGAATAGAAGTGTTGTACCAGGTGATGGTCATCTTCCCAGCCCTGTATAATCTTTATTTCGCGTTGTATCCAGTAATCTGCTTCCTGCAGGTTACCACATTCGTTAATAGTTTTAATCGAACGCTCATAAAGGTCCTTGTCACCCCGGAAAAGCTCCTGGATGAACTGGTACTTGTCGTTGATGCCGATAGCTGCCCGGAGGTCATTAATGGGCAGTTCTCCCAGCTTCTGGGCTACTTCCACCTGCTGTTGACGCAGACGGTCGTTTAAGGATAGTCCGTTATTGCCTGCCAGCTCGTTCAGATCTTTTCTGAGTTCGCCGGTATTAACAGCAGAATGGCCATTTCCATTACCATTAGTTGGTACATCGTCGAAAAGAGTGGCTGGTCTTGGCTTTTCTGTTACCGGTTGATTTGCGGCCAGCGTAGGTATTGGCTGTGCTGTCACCACCGGTTCCGGCTTGGGAGGTACCAGATCTGCGGCAGGCGGTACTTCTGCGGCTGCCGGGAGAACGGGTTCCGGTGTAGCCGGCCTGGTAGCGCTGGCTGCCGGTGCTGATACTACCGGAGGTACCGGTTGAACGACTACTGGTTCAGGCACTCCGGGCAATGTTTGGCTGGCGGAAGCATTAGTAAAAGATTCCTGCGCTTTCGCTGCCCGGGTATTTATATCTTCTGAGGCGGTAATATTATTAAACGTAGGGTTTGTATTTAACCTGGCTGCACGGGTGTTGATGTCTTCTGCTTCTGGCTGCACTGCTGCCGGTACGGGTGTTTCCGGGATATTGTTTGCTGGTTTAACGGGTACTTCCGGAGCCACTTGCGGTGGTTTCACTTCTATCGGTGCCGGTACTTCCGGCTGTTTATTTGATGGTAATGTTGTAGTTTGCGCCGCAGTAGCTGACGGCATATTTTCGGCCATCGCAGATTGTGATGGCATAATGACCGCGATATTACTCTGGGAAGATTGCACCCGCTGCTGATGTTGCTTGTTGCGTGCATGCAGCACTTCTGCCTGTAGCAATTGCGCATAATACGAAAGTGCCGAAAGGTCCGCGCCGGAATTTTTTAATTCCTGTAGTTTCTCAATTAATGCATTAATTTTTTCCATGCCTTAATTGTTAACGGGTTAGTGATAGAAATATTTTATTTTCATAAAATTAGAATATTTTAATTAATTAATAATCAAATTAGTATAATATGTTTATTGAACCTTCTCTTGCAGGAGGACGGAGGGGCTGGATTGAAGTAATTTGCGGCTCTATGTTTTCGGGAAAAACCGAGGAACTGATCCGCCGGCTGAAACGGGTACGCATCGCCAATTTAAAAGTGGAGATATTTAAACCCGCAGTAGATACCCGTTATGATGAAGGTAGCATTACGTCTCATGATGAAAATAAAATCATTTCCACCCCAATAGAAAATTCCCAGCAAATATTACTGCTGGCGCAGGATGTAGATGTGGTGGGCATTGATGAAGCACAGTTTTTTGATGATGAGTTGCCGAATGTATGCGACCAGCTGGCATTGCGTGGAATACGTGTAATCATTGCAGGGCTGGACATGGATTTTACAGGCAAACCTTTTGGGCAAATGCCTTTCCTGCTGGCCAAAGCAGACTATATCACCAAGCTGCATGCTATCTGTGTTAAGTGTGGACATATTGCCAATTATTCTTATCGTAAATCTGCTTCGAAAGAAACCCTGTTACTGGGAGAGAAGGATTTGTACGAGCCAAGATGCAGGCATTGCTATTACGAGAACGTTCCCTGATACTTGAAGATATAAAAGCGAAAAACCCGTCTGGTAGTATACCAGACGGGTTTTTCGCTTTTATATCTTATCTGTTAAAGTTGTTGCTGCTTTACTTTAAACGTAAATTTCTTTTGTGTCAGGTAGCTGAAAACAACGACCAGCGCAGTTGTACATATTTTTCCTACAGTAGGATAAAAATGAAACTGCTCTACAAATATTTTCATTAACACATAATTCAGCACAATGCAGATGCCCACCAGCACAAAGTAACGGAACAACTGTACCCGTCCGCGTAAGTTGGACTCTGAAAATACCACATATTTACTTAACAGGAAGCCGGTAGGGAAGGTAACCGCCATTGACATGAACAGGGCGGCAATATGGGGCCCCATGTCAAAAAGGCCAAAATGCACGATTTGCTGGCGCAGTATGAAATTGTAACACACAAAATACAGGAGAATATCCAGCGCGGTATTACCTCCGCCACACGCCAGGTAGCGGAAGGTTTGCCAGGGCATCACCTTCGAAAAGGGCTGGTAAAAGAACTTAAGAATCTGTAAAATGGTGTTGCGTAACATCATAAAAATTGGCGCAAAGTTATACGTTTTCCTCTTTTTAGGAAATACTTTAACGAAAGTTAACAACTGTTATAGCTTTATCTTAACATATTCCGTTTTTTCCATGCTGAAACGGACGGGATATTGCTGATAGCTGCTTCCTGTAAATTTATATTGTTTTGCTGCCATACGTACGCAGCCAGTATGGCTGCGAGTTTATTTACGTCGGCTGATTCCGTTTGTAACGACTGTGGGGTGAAGTATTTACTGATAAAGTTAGTATCAAAGTTTCCTGTGATGAAGGCAGGTTGCTGTAAGGCCCAGTGTCCAAAGGGTAAGGTGGTTTTGATACCTTTTACCTGGTATTCTTCGATGGCCCGCATCAGGCGGAGCCTGGCTTCTTCACGGTCACTGCCCCAGGCAATGAGCTTGGCAATCATCGGATCATAGTAAATAGGAATATCCATGCCTTGTTCATATCCATCGTCTACCCGCACACCATAGCCCTGCGGACGGATATAGGTTTCCAGTTTGCCGGTATCAGGTAAGAAGTTGTTGGAAGGATCTTCTGCGCAAATACGTAATTCTATGGCGTGGCCATTGATTTTAAGGCTCTCCTGGGTAAAGGAGAGTGCTTCGCCTCTGGCTATTTTGATTTGTTCTTTTACGAGGTCCAGTCCGGTGATCAACTCCGTTACCGGGTGTTCTACCTGCAGGCGGGTATTCATTTCCAGGAAATAGAAGTTCAGCTGCTCATCCACCAGGAATTCTACGGTGCCGGCGCCATAGTAATTACAGGCCTTGGCTACATCTACCGCACATTGTCCCATGGCCGCCCGGATGGCGGGGGTAAGACAGGAAGAGGGGGCTTCCTCTATCAGCTTCTGGTGCCGGCGCTGTATGGAACACTCTCTTTCAAATAAATAAACACAGTTGCCATGGCGGTCGCCCAGCACCTGTATTTCTATATGCCGTGGAGAACCCACATATTTTTCTATAAATACGGCGTCATCGCCAAAAGCATTCAGGGCTTCACTTTTAGCCATCCTGATCTGCTCTTCCAGTTCTTCGGGGTTGTTGACCACCCGCATCCCTTTACCACCACCACCGGCAGAGGCTTTGATGAGAATAGGAAATCCTGTTTTCTGCACTACTTCCCGGGCTTCTTCCACACTACGTAGAGGCGTTTCCGTTCCCGGCACCATGGGCACGCCGAATTTCTGTGCCGCCTGTTTCGCTGCCAGCTTACTGCCCATCACCTCAATAGAGGCCGCAGAAGGACCTATGAAAGTAATCCCTGCATCGGTGACCTGCTGGGCAAAACGGGCATTTTCGCTTAAAAAGCCATACCCCGGATGTATGCCGTCGGCGCCTTTTTCTTTGGCTACTGCAATGATCTTTTCGCCCAGCAAATAGGATTGATTGGAAGGTGCAGGGCCTATACAAACGGCTTCATCTGCATATTGTACGAACGGCATGGTACGATCTGCTTCGGAATAAACCGCTACAGTTTTTATTCCCATCTCACGTGCAGAACGCATAATGCGTAAGGCTATTTCCCCCCGATTGGCAACCAGAATTTTGTTCATCAGCGATTAGCTTTTAACAATGAACCGGATCTTTTTAATGCCGGTTACTTTTTTAACGAGGGGCTAATATACTTAAAAATGACTAACGACTGAAAGCGAATGACTAATGGCACGTCATACAATGGTGGGACAATATTGTCCTATTAGTTATCTTTGCGCCTGATCATGAAAAAAAGCCATCCTGTCCATCAGACGCTCACCCTTGTAAAAAAGGATCTTACGCTGGAATTACGCCAGCAATATGCTTTTTACGGGGTATTGCTCTATATCGTATCCACCGTTTTTGTTATCAACCTGATGATGGGGCGGCCGGAAGATAAGGTATGGAATGCCCTTTTCTGGGTAATACAGTTGTTTGTGGCGGTGAATGCCGTTGCCAAAAGCTTTATGCAGGAAAGCCGGGGGCGCCTCCTGTATTTCTACTCCCTGGTGAACCCGCGTGTGTTTATTGCGGCCAAACTGATCTACAACGTAATATTAATGACCCTGATGAGCCTTATAGCATTGATTTGCAGTATCGCTTTCCTGGGCAATCCCATTATCAATCCGCTCTATTTTATAGGAATGGTGCTGCTGGGGGGCGTTAGCCTATCGCTGTTATTCACCATGCTGGCGGCTATTGCAGCCCAGGCTAACCACAATGCGGCCCTCATGGCCGTAATGGGCTTCCCGCTCATTATGCCGGTGCTGATGCTGCTGGCCAATATCTCTTTATCGGCATTTGTCACCGTATTTCAGCCGGAACTGCCAAAAATGTTCCTGTTGCTGGGAGGAATGGATATCCTCGTAATTGCCCTGACAATGATACTTTTCCCGTTCCTGTGGAAAGACTGATATTAGAAATATCAAACAAAAAGCGCACTTCTGTAAAGGATATTTAACAGGGATTTACTGCTGTTGGATAAACTTAAAATCCCCGAAAATCTTTGTGATTAGGTTTAAAACGTGTAGGTTTGCCCCCGAATATAGCTGTTAAAAAATGGCCAGACATTGGTGGAAAGCATTAGCGATACTGCTTCTTATATATGTAATTATCGCTGGGTTCACTGTTAAAATACCTATAATAGGAACCAATGGACAATCATCCCGCGGATTGTTCTTTCACGTACCGATGTGGATATGTATGTATACCATGTTCACCATATCGATCATCAACTCCCTGCTTTATCTGTCGAAATATGATTTAAAGAAAGATGTGATTGCCGCCAGCGCTGCGGGAGTAGGCACCTTCTTTGGCGTATTGGGATTTGCTACGGGAACACTTTGGGCCACTTATACCTGGGGCGGTACGCTCACGGATGACCCCAAACAGATGTGTACGGCCATCGCCATACTGATTTATATGGCTTACCTGGTTTTGCGCCTGTCTATCCATGATCTGGACAAACGGGCACGCATATCCGCAGTTTTTAACGTGTTTGCTTTTGCGTTATTAATACCACTCACTTATATTATTCCCCGCATGGTAGATTCCCTGCATCCGGGAAGCGCTTCCACACCGGGTTTTGCCTCAAAAGACACCTCCGGCTCCATGAAAATGGTGTTGTATCCTGCCTTTATCGGATGGACCTTACTGAGTGTCTGGATATTTTCACTGGTGGTACGTTACAAGAAATTACAGCTTAAAAATATTTTTAAATGATCAACAAAGCGTTTTCATTTTGCCTGACCCTGGCCTTGCTATTCATTACAGTGCTGGCAAATGCACAACAGCAGAATACAGAGAAAGGACCAGTCAACGAATTCTTCCGTAGCAATGACAAGATATATGTGATTGTAGGCGTTTTAGTGATCATCTTCTTAGGAATTGTATTATTTCTTATCAGGTTGGACAGAAAGATTGGTAAACTGGAAGAAAGAGAAAAGAATAATCCGTTATAGCATAAAATCTAATCGTTATACCAAAACAATAATTTATGTCGCAAGATCAGCATTATAGCTTCTTCCAGAGTGTGGAAAAAAGCTTCGACAAAGCAGCTGCGTTCACCAAATGGGACAAGGGTATCCTGGAGCAGATCAAAGCCTGCAACGCCGTTTACCAGATTAAATTCCCGGTGAGAATAGGCGATTCTGTACAGGTAATTGAAGCTTACCGCGTACAACATTCCCATCATAAACTCCCTTGTAAGGGTGGTATCCGCTTCAGTGAAGAAGTAAACCAGGATGAAGTAATGGCGCTGGCGTCTCTGATGACCTACAAATGTGCCATTGTGAATGTGCCGTTCGGTGGTGCCAAAGGTGGTTTGAAGATCAATCCCCGCAACTATACTCCTTTCCAGCTGGAAGCGATTACCCGTCGTTACACTGCGGAGCTGGTGAAGAAAAACTTTATCGGCCCGGGTACAGATGTTCCTGCTCCTGATTATGGAACCGGCGAAAGAGAAATGAGCTGGATCCTGGATACGTACATGAGCTTACGTCCGGGTGAAATTGACGGTTATGGTTGCGTTACCGGTAAACCTATTTCTCAGGGTGGTGTACGTGGTCGTACAGAAGCTACTGGTTTGGGTGTATTCTATGGTTTGCGCGAACTGTGCAATATCAAGGAAGATATGGACCGTTTGGGTCTGACTACCGGTATCGAAGGTAAGAGAGTAATTGTACAGGGTATGGGTAATGTGGGTTACCACGCTGCCAAATACTTCCATGAAGCAGGTGCTAAAGTAATTTGCCTGATCGAGTGGGATGGTGCTATCTATAACGAACAGGGGCTGAATCCTGACGAAGTACTGATGCACAAAAAAGCGACTGGTTCTATCGTGAACTTCCCGGGTGCTTCCAATCTGAATAAAAATACAGACGGTCTGGAACTGGATTGCGAAATCCTGATCCCTGCTGCACTGGAAAATGTAATTCATAAGCACAACGCACCTAACGTTAAGGCTAAAATCATCGGAGAAGCTGCCAATGGTCCGTTAACACCGGAAGCAGATGAAATCCTGAATAAGAAAGGCGTAATCGTTGTTCCGGATATGTTCCTGAATGCCGGTGGCGTAACCGTTTCTTATTTCGAGTGGTTGAAAAACCTGAGCCACGTGCGTTATGGCCGTTTAGGTAAACGTTTCGATGAGAATATGAACATTCATATCCTGCAAACCATCGAAGACCTGACTGGTAAAAAAGTGTCCGATAACGAAAGGAAATTCATTGCACACGGTGCGGATGAAGTGGATCTGGTATACTCCGGTCTGGAAGAAACCATGCACGCTGCACTTCACGAAGTACGTGATGTAATGATGGCTAACCCGCAAATCCATGATATGCGTACAGCCGCTTACGTAGTAGCGATTAATAAAGTAGGTGCTGCTTACGAGCAACTGGGTATTTTCCCTTGATGCACGGCGATAGATAATTTTTGCAGAAGCCTCCGCCTCCGGCGGGGGCTTTTTTATGCAGATGGGGTTTAAACGTCCCAGCCTCAGGTAAAGGCCGGCAACGCATGTAAGAACCGCCACTTTCCTTCGTTGGCTACATAGTTGCCGCAAAAAGTATTGGTACCATTCGTAATTACCAGGTAGGTGGCTGGTATCACCATATTGTAGCGGATCACCTGTTGCATGGTTTGTTCTGTGAGTGGTACATTCATTTCTTTACATTCTACCAGCATCCAGGGTTGCATAGCACGATTGTAGATCACGATATCATACCGCTTCTTCATCTCCCCCAAAAATATTTCCTTTTCAATACCTATCAGGGAAGCGGGGTATTGTAACACCTGAACCAGGTAGTTCAGGAAATTTTGTCTCACCCATTCTTCTGGAGTCAGTACCACATATTTTTTACGATAGCGGTCAAAGATCAGCTCTTTACTGCCTTCTCTGGTAATTTTAAAATCCGGTGGTGGGAAGCTGATAGCGATCAAGTTGCAATTGATTTTAATACTGTTGCGAAGATAGTTACATTAGGATAATATTGCCGTTAGCGAACAAAACCTTATATTTGCTTGTCAAAAGGCTATGAAGACAAAAGAAGAAATTGTAGCTAATTGGCTGCCCCGCTACACGGGTGAGAAACTGGAGCACTTCGGCTCCCATATCCTCCTCACCAATTTCAGTAATTATGTGACCATGTTTGCCGAATGGAACAACGTAGAAATCGTTGGCCACGGTAGACCTATGCAATGCGCCACTGCCGGCGATATTACCATTATTAACTTTGGTATGGGAAGTCCGGGAGCGGCTACCGTCATGGACCTGCTCTCTGCCATCACGCCCAAAGCCGTATTATTTCTCGGTAAATGCGGCGGACTTAAAAAGAAAAACAACATAGGCGATCTGATACTTCCTATTGCGGCTATTCGCGGAGAAGGTACCAGCAATGATTATTTTCCGCCGGAAGTGCCTGCGCTGCCTGCGTTTGCGCTGCAAAAAGCGATTTCCACCACTATCCGCGACTCCGGTCACGATTATTGGACTGGCACCTGTTATACCACCAACCGTCGCGTGTGGGAACATGATGCAGAATTCAAAGTGTACCTGGAAAAAATCAGGGCGATGGCGGTAGATATGGAAACAGCCACTATTTTTTCTGTGGGTTTCTATAACAAAATTCCAACCGGTGCATTGTTGCTGGTATCCGATCAGCCAATGGTTCCGGAAGGCGTGAAAACAGAAGAAAGCGATAAGAAAGTAACCACCAAATTTGTAGAGCGTCACCTGAAAGTAGGCGTTGATTCTTTACAGAAGCTGATTGAAAGTCACCAGACAGTAAGACATCTGCGTTTTTAGAATTGTTGTATCTTCCGGGTATGCTTTCCACGCGGGTAGAGATACAGGACCTGGAAGTTACTTTCCAGGCCGGCCAAACAAGAACAACAGCTGTTAATCAGATTTCCCTTTCCATAGGCAAGGGTGAAATTGTGGGCGTAGTAGGAGAATCCGGCTCGGGTAAATCCGTTACCGCCCTCTCGCTCATGCGGCTGATAGATTTGCCAGGCACCATCTCCGGTGGAAAGATCCTATACCAGGCAACAACCGATACAGCAGTAAACCTGCTACAGTTGCCCGATGCCGATATGCGCAGCTATCGGGGCAACGAAATAGCCATGATATTTCAGGAACCCATGACCGCACTCAATCCACTGCATACCTGT
The DNA here is from genome assembly GCF_056399985.1 of Chitinophaga sp. 01L420. Classification (NCBI taxonomy): domain Bacteria; kingdom Pseudomonadati; phylum Bacteroidota; class Chitinophagia; order Chitinophagales; family Chitinophagaceae; genus Chitinophaga; species Chitinophaga sp. 01L420. The sequence continues at coordinate 162,519 of NZ_JBFTSK010000008.1, read as the reverse complement.
GGGGAGCAGGTGGCAGAGGTAATCCGTTTACATCAGCGCAGTACACGTAAAGTAGCGAGGGAACAGGTGATAGCCCTGTTTGAAAAAGTGAAATTACCTGATCCGGCCGGCATCATGGATCGTTATCCACATGAACTCTCCGGCGGACAAAAACAACGGGTGATGATTGCGATGGCCATTTCCTGCCATCCCCGGCTGTTGATAGCCGATGAACCTACCACGGCATTGGACGTTACTGTTCAGAAAGCGATCCTGGAATTGCTCCGGGAGTTGCAGCAGCAAATGGATATGAGCGTTATTTTCATTACACATGACCTGGGCGTGGTAGCAGAAATTGCCAGCAGGGTAGTGGTGATGTACAAAGGAAATATTGTGGAAGAAGGAAATGTCAGGGACGTATTTCTGCATCCGAAACATCCGTATACCAAGGGATTGCTGGCTTGTCGCCCTCCGCTGGATAAGCGTTTGGTAAGACTACCCGTTATCCGTGATTTTATGGAAACAGACTCACAGGGACAGATATACGAAAAGGCCGGGGCCATACAGGAGCTGGTGCATTCACTGGTGGTTCCGGAAGCTGCTTTGCGGCAACGGGAACAGCAGCTGGCTGCAGCCGCACCTTTGCTGGAAGTAACCGGTCTTAAAACCTGGTTTCCTGTTAAAAGAAGTATTACCGGCAAAGTATTACAGTGGGCAAAAGCAGTAGATGATGTGAGCTTTACTGTAAGAACAGGCGAAACCCTGGGCCTGGTGGGCGAATCCGGTTGTGGCAAAACTACACTCGGCAGATCTTTATTAAGATTGATAGAACCAACAGCAGGCAGTATTATTTATAAGGGACAGGACGTGCGGAGTTTATCAGCCGGTGATATGCGGGCGCTGCGCAAGGATATGCAGCTTATCTTCCAGGATCCTTATGCCTCGTTGAATCCCCGGCAAACTATTGGTGCCGCTATCCTGGAACCTATGCAGGTACATGGATTATATGGTGATGCCCGCAGGCAAAAAGAAAAAGTACTGGAGTTACTGGAGAAGGTAAACCTTCCCGCTGATCATTATAACCGTTATCCGCACGAGTTTTCAGGTGGACAGCGGCAGCGGATTGTGATAGCGCGAGCATTGGCGGTGGAGCCATCGTTTATTATCTGTGATGAATCTGTAGCTGCACTGGATGTGAGTATCCAGGCACAGGTACTGAATTTGCTGATCCGCTTGAGAGAGGAGCTGGGCTTCACCTGCATTTTTATTTCGCATGACCTTTCCGTAGTGCGGTTTATCAGTGACCGGATGATGGTGATGCAGCGGGGCAGGATCGTAGAAACCGGGGCGGCAGATGCCGTTTACAACCATCCCGGAAACGCTTACACACAACAACTGATTGCAGCGATTCCTAAAGGAATATAATATATAATTATTTGATTATTATGATTTTCATATCATTTTTTGATGATATAGATAATAATCGGTAGCTTTGCACCTCTAAAATTCATTCATACCGTAATATGAAACTATCACAGTTCAAATTCGATCTTCCTTTAAATCTGATCGCCCAGCACCCTACCAAGACAAGAGATGAATCACGCTTAATGGTGGTACATCGTAATACCGGCAAAATTGAACACAAAGTATTCAAGGACATCCTCGGTTATTTCAATGACAAGGACGTAATGATCGTGAACAATACCAAGGTATTTCCTGCAAGGTTATATGGCCGTAAAGAGAAAACAGGAGCAAAAATTGAAGTATTTCTGCTGCGTGAGCTGAACAAGCAAAACCGTTTGTGGGATGTAATTGTTGACCCGGCGCGTAAAATCCGTGTGGGTAACAAATTGTATTTTGGCGATGACGAGACATTGGTGGCAGAGGTAATTGATAACACTACTTCAAGAGGCCGTACTATTCGTTTCTTATTTGAAGGCAATGACGAGGAATTCAAACAGGTGTTAGATCAGCTGGGAGAAACTCCGTTGCCTAAGTATATTAAACGTAAGCCGGAAGATGAAGATAAGGAGCGTTATCAGACTGTGTATGCCAAGTATGAAGGCGCTGTAGCTGCACCTACTGCAGGTTTGCACTTCAGCCGTGAGTTGATCAAGCGTTTGGAAATCAAAGGTGTTAAGTTTGCAGAAGTAACGCTGCACACAGGTTTAGGTACTTTCCGCCCGATTGAGGTAGAAGATCTGAGCAAACACAAAATGGATGCGGAGTATTTTCACATTGAAGATCACGCGGTGAAAGTGGTGAACAAAGCAAAAGAAGAAAACCGCAAGATCTGCGCTATTGGTACTACCTCTGTACGTGCTGTAGAATCTTCTGTAACTGCGCAGAACCACCTGAAAGCAGCTGAAGGATGGACTAACACGTTCATTCATCCGCCGTACGAATTTGCTATTCCAAATGCGTTGGTAACTAACTTCCACCTGCCTAAGACCAGTTTGTTGATTATGACCTGTGCATTTGCAGGATATGATCTGATCATGGAAGCTTATCARCAGGCGATTAAAGAAAAATATCGTTTCTTCAGCTATGGCGATGCCATGCTGATCGTTTAAAAAATTACGAATTACGAATTATGAATTTCAAATTACACACCCGTAATTTGAAGTTTGTAATTCGTAATTCTTTTTTATATGGAATATAAAAAAGTAGCCATCATCGTTGCCGGAGGTTCCGGTACCCGGATGCAGAGCGCTGTTCCAAAACAGTTCCTGGACCTGTCAGGAAAACCTGTATTATACCACACTATAGCTGCTTTCGCCACCGCTTTCCCGGATATGGAAATTGTGCTGGTACTACCGGAAGCCCATTTCACTTTTGCCAATCATTTATTGCTGGCTTTTGATCAGTTACCAACTATTACCATTGTAAAAGGTGGAGAAACACGTTTTCATTCTGTGAAAAACGGTTTACAGCAAGTGACGGAGCCATCTGTGGTGTTTATACATGATGGGGTTCGGCCGTTGGTATCCACTACGTTGATCCGTGCCTGTTATGAAGCTGCACTCAGCCATGGCAGTGCTATTCCTGTAATTGATATGAAAGATAGTATCCGGGAGATAACAGCCGGCGCTAATGCTGCTGTGGACCGCGATCGTTTCAAAATTATTCAAACTCCGCAAACTTTTCTCTCTGAACTGATTCTACCTGCTTTTGAACTGCCTTATGATCCGTTATTTACGGATGAAGCTACGGTAGTGGAGCGACTGGGACATCCCGTGTACCTGCTGGCAGGAGAGGAGTCTAATATCAAAATTACCAAACCGCTGGACCTTACTATTGCTGAGGCGTTGCTGAAGGAAAGAGAGTAAGCAATATTTTTCGGTACATCCGTAAATGCTGTGAAAGGACAGCGTATATACATTGTCGTTATCCCCCCGGGAAATTAAATTTTAATCCTTTCTAAAGCCTGCTGTTGCTGCTTTTGCAGTATCAGCAAAGTACACTTCTGCCGTAATCAGCCGATTGGTAATGGTATCGCATTTGGTATAATCAGCGGCGCCGGAAAATATTTGTCCCTGAATGGTGATCATTTTAAAGAAGATTTTTTGTTTGGAAAACCAGGCAGCTACTGTGTCGCTGCTGGTGGTCAGCGCTTTGCCCCAGGGATCGTTGCAAAGTGTTTCCTTGTACCACATGTAGGTGGTAACAGGAGGCGGAGGGTCCTTGAAACAGGAAGTAAGGATCAAAGCCGCCGTCAGCACTAATAGTATTCGTTTCATAAGTGTTTGGTTGCTTTCTGAAAACGGGCAGGCGGCGGCTTTTGTTACAATCGGAGTTATTTTGCGGCGGCTGTTTCGGACAGACCCTTATTTATTTTCGCTAAAATCTGATGCGCTACATCCATTGCCTGGAGGCCATCAATCGCATTCACGACTACTGGTTTGTTTTGCAGGATGCTGTCACGGAACATTTCGAGTTCCATACGGATGGCGTTGGATTGTTTGATTTCCGGATTATCGATCGCGATGGTTTTTTTGCCGTTGTTGGTTTCGATGTCCAGGGTAAATAATCCTTCGTCTTCCGGAGTTTTCAGTTTGATGATCTCTGCTTTTTTATCCAGGAAGTCAATGCCGATGTAGGCGTCTTTCTGGAAGAGGCGCATTTTGCGCATTTTCTTCAGGGAGATGCGGCTGGAGGTGAGATTGGCAACACAACCATTATGGAACTCGATGCGTACGTTGGCAATATCCGGGGTGTCGCTCATTACGGCTACGCCACTGGCGGAAATGCGACTTACGGTAGATTTCACGATACTCAGTATAATATCGATATCATGGATCATCAGATCCAGGATCACGCTTACATCGGTGCCACGGGGATTGAATTCTGCCAGGCGATGTACTTCAATGAACATGGGTTTAAGATCATATCCCTTGAGCGCCAGGAAGGCAGGGTTGAAGCGTTCCACATGTCCTACCTGAAATTTGATATTCGCTTCATCCACCAGTTTTACCAGTGTTTTGGCTTCATCCATGGTGTTGGTCATGGGTTTTTCCACGAATATGTGTTTGCCGTTCCGGATAGCCTGTTCACATAATTTGAAGTGCAGGGTGGTAGGTGCCACAATGTCTATGGCATCTACGATCTGTATCAGTTCTTCCGCCACGGTAAAGCGCGGAATATTATATTGCTCGGAGATGCTGGTTGCGTTTGCATTGTTTGGATCATAGAAGCCTACAACTTCTACGTCTTTCATGGTGGCCAGTTGAGAGAGGTGTATTTTACCTAAATGTCCTACGCCGAAGAGTCCTATTTTGAGCATATGGAAAATGAATAAATATGTGCGAAAGTAAACAAATATCATCATCTCAGATCATCCCTTCTTCTACGAGGCTGCAATAGCCTGTTTCGGAAACGATGATATGGTCCATTACGTCAATATCGAAGAGGAGGCCCACGTCTTTTATCTTGTGGGTAATGCGGATATCTGCCTGGCTGGGGCGCAAGCTGCCGGAGGGATGATTATGGCAGAGGAGTAATTTGGTGGCATTGGCATCGAGGGCTTCGCGGAAAATGATGCGGGGATCTACTACGGTGCTGGTCATGCCACCACTGCTCATGCAGCGATAACGGAGTACCTTATTGGCGTGATTTAGGAACATGACGTAGAAGGTTTCATGGCATTGGTCGGCCAGTAAAGGTTTGAAGAACAAGGCGGCATCGGAGCCGTTGTTGATCACGGTTTTTTTGTGAATGGAACCTGCCTGTCTTCTGCGGGCCAGTTCCATGGCGGCTAAAACCGTTACTGCTTTGGCATGGCCCATACCATGGAGCTGCTGTAGCTGTTTCACATTTATTTTCCCGAGTTCTGACAGGTTGTTGTGGGCCRGACGGAGGATTTCTGTGGCCAGTTCCAGGGCAGATTTATTTTTATGTCCTGTGTGTAGTAAAATGGCTAATAATTCTGCGTCACTGAGTGCGGCAGCGCCAATATTTACTAACTTTTCTCTGGGCTTTTCGTTTTCGGGCCATTGACGCATGGCCAGGTGGGGAGCTGGTTTAACGTTAACAAACATGACTTATTCCATTTACTCAAATATACGATCACTCTTCCGGAATTATGCGGCCACCCACCACATTTTTGTCCCATTTTCTCCCGGATCGTTATAAAATTGTTATATTGGGTATCGATCGTTATGGGAATTTTTCGGGACGATTTACCTTTTCGAATGATTTGATACAATGTAATTTATAGTTGTTTTAAAACAACTATATGATTTGTATTTCAAAAAAAATCAGGCTGGTACTCCCAAAAATCATAGTTTTGCAACCTCTTTTCCACTAGTATCTAGTATGCAACCTTCAGTAAAAATTTTCACAGGCAACAGCAATCCGGCATTGGCCGAGAAAATTGCCAAGAAATATGGCAAGGGTCTTAATGGCGGTCTTGGCAAAGTAAAAATTCAGAAATTCAGCGATGGCGAGATCCAGCCTGTATTCCTGGAGAGTATCCGTGGCGACTATGTTTTCCTGATTCAGGGCACCAGTGCGCCATCCGATAATCTCCTGGAACTGCTTCTGATGATCGATGCGGCCAAACGCGCTTCTGCCGGCTATATTACAGCAGTCATCCCTTATTTCGGCTACGCCCGCCAGGACAGAAAAGATAAGCCCCGTGTGGCTATCGGATCTAAACTGGTAGCAAATCTGCTTACTTCAGCAGGAGCTAACAGGGTGATAACCATGGATTTACATGCTCCGCAAATTCAAGGGTTCTTTGATATCCCGGTAGATCACCTGGATAGTTCCGCTATTTTTATTCCCTATATAGAGAATTTAAGGTTAGAAAATCTTACCTTTGCGTCCCCTGACGTAGGTAGCACTAATAGAGTGCGTGAGGTTGCGTCTTACTTTAATGCTGAGATGGTTATTTGCGACAAACATCGTAAACGTGCCAATGAAATAGCATCAATGGTAGTGATCGGGGATGTGAAAGACAGGGATATTGTGCTGATTGACGACATCTGTGATACTGCAGGAACACTTTCCAAAGCTGCTAACCTGTTAATGGAAAAAGGCGCCAGAAGTGTACGTGCATTTTGTACTCACCCGGTATTTAGCGGGAATGCGTACGAAAACATCCAGAACTCAGTACTGCAGGAGATAGTGGTATGTGATACCATTCCTATCAAACCGCAGGGGCCGGATTCCAAGATCAAGGTGATTTCAGTAGCAGAGCTTTTTGCGGTAGCTATCCGTAATATGCACGAAAACAAATCGATCACCAGTCTGTTTATTCACAGCCATCGCCGGGGAGATTCATAACGTATTTTAATCATCAATATAAATTGTCTAAACAATGAACACAATAACCATCGAAGGACAACTCAGGAGCGAATTCGGCAAAAAAGCCACCCGCCAGATCCGTTCTGAGGAAAAAGTGCCTTGCGTTATTTACGGGGGTGCAGAAACTGTTAATTTTTCAGCTCCTGCCAAAGCATTCAAAACACTGGTTTACACTGCAGCTTTCCAGATTGCAGAAATTAAACTGGGCGCTAAAACTTACAGATGCGTATTGAAAGATATGCAGTTTGACGTAGTTACTGACTCTCTCGCTCACATCGATTTCATGGAGCTGGTAGAAGACAAACAAGTAGCCGTTACTATTCCTATCAAACTGGTAGGTTCTTCTGTAGGTGTTAAAGCCGGTGGTAAACTGGTTAGCAAACTGAAAGCGCTGAAAGTGAAAGCTTTTCCTAAGAACCTGGTAGAGAATATCGAAGTAAACATCGATAACCTGGAACTGAACGAAAACATCCGCGTAGAAGACGTGAAAATTGAAGGTATTGAAGTTACCAACTCTCCACGTATTCCTATCGCTTCTGTGGTAATGACCCGTCAGCTGCGTCAGGAAGAAGCAACTGCTGAAAAAGACGCTAAAAAGAAATAATCTTTTAGAAATATTTTTTCAAAAAGCCTCTCTACTTTTAGAGGGGCTTTTTAATTTAGAATTACGAATTACAAATTACGAATTGCGGATTTGTGGGTAGATGGCTAACGGGAAGATATCCGCTATTTATCTTCTCATAAATCCGTAATTCGTAATTTGTAATTCGTAATTCTAACGTTGTAATTGATCTGAGAAATGAAATACTTAATTGCAGGATTAGGCAATATCGGAGACGAATACAAACATACCCGGCATAATATCGGGTTTGATGTGGCAGATGCCTTTGCTGCCAAACATAAAGCAGTTTTTAATAACGATCGCCTCGCAGATGTAGCTGAATGCAAATGGAAAGGCAAAACATTTATTGTTATAAAGCCTACCACTTACATGAATCTCAGTGGCAGAGCCATCAAATACTGGCTGGATAAAGAAAAGATCCCGGTTGAAAACCTGCTCGTGATCCTGGATGATCTGGCCCTTCCGCTGGATGTGATCAGACTCCGTCCCGGAGGCAGTGATGCCGGACACAATGGACTGAAAAGTATTCAGGAATCATTGGGCACTAATCAATATCCCCGCCTGCGTTTTGGAGTGGGTAACAATTATGCCAAAGGCAGACAAGTGGAGTTTGTACTCAGTAAATGGAAAAATACAGAGGAACCTGTTGTGCAGGAAAAGATTAATAAAAGCACGGAAATTATCGAGAATTTTGCCAGCATTGGTATTGCCCGTACTATGAATGAATGTAACAAACTGACTTTCCTGTTGTAACGTAAATTTGTATAGCTGATACCTATCTGTTTTTTTTATCTTTAAAAACAAACGCATTATGAAAATTATTTGCGTAGGCAGGAACTATGCCGACCATGCCAAAGAATTAAAGAATGAAGTGCCTACTGAACCAGTATTGTTCATGAAACCTAAGAATGCACTCCTTCAGAATGGCCATCCCTTCTATTATCCTGAATTTACCAGCAACCTGCATTACGAATGCGAACTGGTGCTGAGAGTGAGCAAGAATGGTAAACATATACAGGAAAAGTTTGCAGATAAATATTACGATCATATTTCCGTTGGTATTGACTTTACTGCCCGCGATCTGCAGGACAAGCAAAAAGCCAAAGGATTACCCTGGGAGATCGCCAAAGCTTTCGATAATTCTGCAGTAGTAGGGAACTTCATTCCAATTACCCCGGAAATGGATAAGAAGGATATTAATTTCGTTCTTTATAAAAATAAGGAACTGGCACAATCAGGTAATACCCAGGATCTGTTATTCTCTTTTGACTTCCTGGTAGCTTATATTTCCCGCTTTTTCACCCTGAATATCGGTGACCTGATCTTTACCGGTACACCTGCTGGTGTAGGCCCCACCGAAATAGGAGATGCTTTTGAAGCCTTTATTGAAAACGACAGCCTGCTGGAGTTTTCTGTGAAATAACTGTCTTTATTGCTATAAGCGATTACTGGATTTGACCTTTTTGATAAAAAATTAGCGGAGACTGGCAATGTATATCTTGCTGGTCTCCGCTAATTTTTATCCTGTAAAATTGAAAAAGCTCCAAAAAACGGAAAAAGCGATCAAATTTTGTGTCCTTTTGTATGAAAACCACGAATGAACCTATCCTGTTTGTCTACATATACCAGACCTTCGATAACGGTTTATCCTCTATGACTTCCATAGTCCTTATTTCCGCTTCTCTTACCTTAATCATCGGCTAACCGGGGTACGATCCCCGTATAAGTCAAATACACTATGATGCTTTTGTAAGAAATAAGAGAATAGTAAAGTTTTTTGTGAGATAGTGTATTGTAAAATATTTATTATCAGTTAGATAGTAGTTGTGAAATCATCGTATTCGGAGCTGAAAAAGATAAAAAGAGCCCAAAGACGGATGCTTTTTTCCATTTTCCTGATTTTCTACATCTGGAGTGTATGAAAATGATAAAATGAGATAAAAACGGAAAAAATGAGCAAATTTAAATTGGTTTCGGCTGGAAATCAGTTAAGGGATATTCGCATAGATGGTATCCAAAATCCTTGTTAGCTCGGCATAATCTGTTTCTGTCAGCGTTTTCCAGCCAATTTTCCGCATATCATATACCAGCGATTTGACGTCTTTATATTTATCCACACCTGCCGGGGTTAGTTGTAAATATACCTTACGCCGGTCGATCACGTCTGCTTCTCTTTTTACCAATCCTTTTTTGACCAGCAATTCAATAATGCGCGAAATGGTAGTAATATCCTTGGAGGTATTACGGGCCAGCTCGTTGTGGGTGGTTTTTTTATGTTTATATAAATTCTCTATCAGCAGCCATTGATCCACTGTAATGTCCTTCTGTTGGGCGTCGAACATTTTTTGCCAATAGTTGCGCAATTTTTTGAGCGTAGCATCCAACTTAAAAAAAGAGGGATTACTGACGAAAGTATCAGGCATATTATTTAATTTGCATTAGCAACTGTTGCTATGGCAACTATTGTTTTTGAACCACCATCATCACCAAAACAGTCTTATTGTGTTTAAAGATAGCACAAGCGTTTCAACTTTAAAAACGCCTGCCTCCAATCCGGACGGCAACAGCGGCGAAATGGCTGAATTATTAACAGCCTGGCGCCTGATGTGTGAGGCTGGCAGTATGGCCGCTACCTATGAGGCTAACAGGTCCATCTGCAAATATGTTCACTCCACTTCCCGCGGTCATGAAGCCATACAAATAGCCACGGGCCTGCAATTACGACCATGGGATTTTGTAAGTCCCTACTACCGCGACGAAAGTATGTTGCTGGCTATGGGCTTTACCCCATATGAGTTAATGCTGCAACTGCTGGCAAAAGCAGACGACCCGTTTTCCGCTGGCAGATCTTATTACAGTCACCCTAACAGCCGGGAAGCCGATAAACCACAAATACCCCACCAGAGCAGCGCTACCGGTATGCAGGTAATCCCTACCACCGGGATGGCACAGGGGATACAATACCTGGAACAGGTACATTCTGACCTGCTGAAAATGGGGCCGGATAGAGAAATGCCCGTTGTATTATGTTCCCTCGGCGATGGTAGCGTAACGGAAGGAGAGGTCAGTGAGGCCTTTCAGTTTGCTGTATTGAAACAGCTGCCGGTTATTTACCTGGTACAGGACAACGACTGGGGGATTTCCGCCACCGCCGCAGAAGTACGCACGATGGATGCTTATGAGTATGCTGCCGGTTTCAAAGGACTGGAACGTATGCGGGTGGATGGCAGTGATTTCACGGCCAGCTATGCTGCTATGGAAACAGCGATCCATTATGTTCGCCAGGAACGCCGGCCTATATTGGTGCAGGCAAATGTGCCGTTGTTGGGACATCATACTTCCGGCGTACGGAAGGAGTGGTATCGTACAGCGGAAGACCTGGAAAAACATGCTGCCAATGATCCACAGCCTAAGCTGAGGGCATTGCTGGAGAAACATGGTGTAAGCGCAGATGTACTGGATCAAATAGCAAAAACTGCCGCTGCCGATATACAGGCAGCTTTTGATAAAGCGGTGGCCGCCCCCGAGCCTTCACCGGAAACAGTGCAGGAGCATGTGTTTGCACCCGCAGCTGTTACAGCAGAAAGTGGTACCCGCACCCCCGATGGTAAAACCAAGGTGGTCATGGTGGATGCAGCCTTGCATGCAGTAGAAGAAATCATGCAGCAACATCCGGAGGCTATATTTTTTGGGCAGGATGTAGGGCGCAGATTGGGAGGCGTTTTCAGAGAAGCCGCTACACTTGGTGATAAATTTGGCGCTCATCGTGTATACAACACCGCTATACAGGAAGCGTATATTATAGGCGCTACTGCGGGGCTTTCTGCCGTAGGCGTAAAGCCTATAGTAGAAGTGCAGTTTGCGGATTACATCTATCCCGGATTCAACCAGCTGGTGACAGAAATATCCAAATCATGTTATTTAACTAATGGCAAATACCCGGTACAAACACTGATACGCGTGCCTATTGGCGCCTATGGCGGTGGCGGGCCTTACCATTCCGGTAGCGTGGAATCGACCTTGCTGAGCATTAAAGGCATCAAGGTGGTGTACCCTTCTAATGCGGCCGACATGAAAGGTTTGATGAAGGCTGCTTTCCTGGATCCGAACCCGGTGGTGATGCTGGAACATAAGGGACTGTACTGGAGTAAAGTACCCGGTACCCTCGATGCCATGATGGTGGAACCTGCAGCAGATTATGTGCTGCCGATGGGAAAAGGTAACGTGGTATTACACGCGCATCCTAAAGATGTTGCGCAAGGAAATGCCTTGTGTGTGATTACATACGGTATGGGGGTATACTGGGCCAAAGCTGCTGCCAAAGCCTATCCCGGCAATGTTACCATTGTAGATCTGCGCACATTGTTTCCGCTGGATGAAGCCCTTGTTTTTGACATGGTACTACAACATGGCAAATGCCTGATTCTGACAGAAGAACAACTCAATAACTCTTTCGCACAGGCCCTTGCCGGCCGTATTCAAAAAGCCTGCTTCCGGTTCCTGGATGCGCCTGTATTTACGATGGGGGCGATGGACTTACCGGCAGTACCTTTAAACACTGGTCTGGAAGCAGCTATGCTACCGACACCTGCAAAAGTGGAAGCAGTTATCAAAGAATTATTGGCCTATTAGTAAGTTATTGCAAAATATATGGGAGCAAATTTACAAGCTCTCATATGTTTTGTTAAAAAGCGATATGCCAGGATCTGGCGACCCAATATTCTTTCTATCTTTTAGAGATGAAAGCCAACGTTACTGACCTTGAAATAGAAAAGCAATTACTACCACTGTTTGATTTTACCGGCAACACTTATGCCCGTAAAAAGTTGGCTGGCGTATTATCTGAGCTACCAGATACACAGGACGGCGTATATGAAAGACAAGTCCTCCTTAAATCGTTTATTGATAACGGTTACGTATATACGGAAATTGCCTATTCGACACACGACTTTGAAGAAGTACTACATTCCTTTACACGAATAAATGACCAGTATTATTATTACGACAGCAATCATATAATTGCCACCGTTCAACTGTTGTGGCGTCGTCGTTACCGACATTCTATGAGAAGCCGGCTGGCCCAGCTGGCACTTTTCATGGCGCAGTTACATGCCTATTTTGAAGCAATAGATCCGGAAGTATTCCCTCCTGTATTTGGGGAGCGTATGACCGCGTTAAAGCAATACCTGTCCATGTTCCGGGCCAGGGAAATTGCTCATCGTATCCGTAAGGATCGATTTGGTATAAAAGATCAGTTATTTTTATTAGACCTGCTGAATCGTAAAATTGACGAAAAGACTGCCAAAGGGCATTGGGAAACTTTTTATGCCTATGAGGCCTGGTTGTCGATGGCAAAAGGTATCGTAAAACATGAATTTGTTTTTCCTGAGTTTACAGACAGTGGATTCCAGATGAAAGACTTTTATCATCCTGCATTAAGTCAACCTGTCAAAAATGACCTCGATACCAATGGTCCGGTGATGTTGCTGACAGGTCCTAACATGTCGGGGAAATCAACGCTGCTGAAGGCCATAGGCATTTGTGTTTACCTGGCGCATGCCGGTATGGGCGTGCCAGCCAGCCTTTGCCGCTTACCGTATTTCGATTCCATTACCGTGATCATTAATCTCTCTGATGACCTGAAACATGGTTACAGTCATTTTATGATGGAAGTGCAGCACCTGAAGAATGTGGTGCAGGAGGCGCATGCAGGTAAACGTTGTTTCGCCGTATTTGATGAATTATTCAGGGGGACCAACGTAGATGATGCCCTCGATATTTCTCAACAAACGATCAATGGATTACATCATTTTAAAGGCAGTTTTTTTGTGATCTCAACACACCTGTACCAGTTACAATCCTTGTTGAAAGAAGTGAATGCGTGGTATATTGATTGTATGCTGAAGGACCATGTACCCCAGTTTCTCTACCGGTTGCGTGCAGGTTGGTCTGATCTGAAAATAGGAAGAATTATTTTTGAGAAAGAAGGATTACCCGCGTTATTGCAATCGAAATAAAGAAAATTATTTTACGGCTTTCGGAGTGGTGCCTAAGGTGAAGTTTACAGTTGCTGTTAAGCGTTTCATGGCAATAGCCAGTTGGTTTTCCACTGTTTTAACAGAGAGGTTGAGCACAGATGCTACTTCTTTGTACTTCATACCATTTTGCTTGATCAGGGTAAATACCATTCTGCATTTTGGTGGAAGTTGTTGCACCGCAAATTCCATTTTACGAATCATCTCTGCAGAAATCATGAGTTGTTCCGGATTGYTGTCAAAAGCAATTTCCAATTTTTCATCTTCCTCAAAAAATACCTGCCTGGATGCCGCTTGTTTACGGAGATGATCGATGGCTTTGTTTTTGGCGATGACGAAGAGGTAGACCTGCGGATTTTTTATGTGAGAAAGAGAGGCTCTTTTTTGCCAGCAATGCATAAAAACATCGTTGGTAATTTCTTCTGCTACTTCTTTGGAATGTGTGAGCGTATAGGAAAAACGGAGCAGCGTCACAAAGAAATGATTGTAGAAGGCCCGGAAGGCAGTCTGATCATTGTTCCCTGTGATGTTATTGAAAAGTTCACTTATTGTACACTCGTCCATTCCTTTGTCCGCTGATAATGGTTGCAAATTAGATAACGTAGATTACGCTAAAGTTAACAAAATTAATTATCCCGTAAACTTTTCTCCATCGATATTATTTTGTCTGAAAGTTGCTGTATTTTATCCCTACTGTTGGTTGTGGCTGTTCCAATATCAACCCAAAATTATTTTTAAAATCTTTTTGGGGGTTTTTCTCTTTCTTTTCGTCCTTCAGGTGTAATACGTACAAAATAGATGACTGAGGATCACCGGATCAATATATTGCTGGCCAGAAAGCTTGCCGGAGAGGCTTCTCCGGAAGAGCTAACAGAACTGGATGAATTGCTGCTGCAATTCCCCGGGCTTCATTATGCTTATACAATAGTAGAGGATATTACTATTCTGAAAGAAAATAATGGATTCTCTGCTACAGAAGAACAGCAGTTGTTACAGGAGGGGTTATCTAATATAAGCAGGTTGATGGAGACGCCGGCGTCTGGAAAGATAAAACGGATGTTTCCGTGGAAAGCGGTGCTGGGTATGGCTGCGTGTGTAGCGGTATTAGTAACTGCATACAGTGTATGGCAACTACCGGGGAAGCATAATTTCCGCAACGAAGTAGTCACCAGGAATGGCTCTAAAACCGCTGTGGTGTTGCCAGACGGTACCAGTGTGGTACTGAATGCCTGCAGTCACTTACGCTATGATGTGAATAGGTTCCTGAATGGAGATCGTGAGGTAACACTGGTAGGAGAAGCTTATTTTGATGTGAAGCATGATCCGCAGCATCCTTTTATTATTCAAACAGAGCATGCCAATATAAGAGTACTGGGCACCGTTTTTAACGTAAAAGCCTATGCAGAAGATGCGACTGTAGAAGCCACGTTGCTGAGTGGAAAGGTAGAGGTGAGCTTTACCGAGGGAGCTGCAGCCGGCGCACATAAAGTGGTGGTGTTGCAGCCAGAGCAAAAACTAATCATTGATAAAAAGAATATGACTGCTTTACCCGTGAAAGCAGTGAATGCCAACAATAGTAATTATACCATTACACCTGTAAAGTTAAGCCAGGAGGGGGATTCCGCTGCCAGTCAGACGACCGCCTGGATGAATGACCGTTTTGACTTTGATAAGATAACGTTTGAACAACTATCACACGACCTGGAGCGTTGGTACAATGTGACGGTACGGTTTAAAAACGACCGTTACAAGCATGAAGTATTTAGCGGCGCCTTCCGCAAACAGAGCATAGATGGGATATTGCAGGCTTTGCAATTAACATCCGGATTTCATTATGAAGTGAACAATAAGGAAAATGTTATTGATATATGGTAAACATCTTTTAGACATATAAATCATATTACTTTTTTTACGGCAGTCAGCAAATAAAAAAAGGGAAATGCTCGAACATTCCCCTTTCAAAATTGCTGGCTAAAACAACTAAACCGATCCACACAATCTGGTAATGGCCTAATTATTTAACCTAACGAAACAAATTTATGAAAAAAAGTCATTGGTGGCCTTCTCATATTCCCCGTCGGCGTATGAGGAAATTGTTACTAAGTATGAAACTAACTTCTGTATTGCTTTGTGCAGGTTTTCTGCAATTGAGCGCACATGGATTTTCACAGGAAAAGATCACTGTTGATTACAAAAACATCAACATTGCGAAGCTCCTGACCTTAATCGGGAAACAAAGCGATTATACATTCCTGTATAAAAACGCCATCATTCCTGATAAGAAGATATCCATCAGCATGAAGGATGCTCCGGTGCGGGCTATCCTGGATAATGCACTGGCAGGCACTTCACTGGATTATAAGGTGATGAAAGATAACCTGGTGGTGATTGTGGAGGCAGGAGATAAAGTGCTGAATATTAACATAAAAGGTAAAGTAACCGATGAAGCTGGTAATCCGCTGATTGGGGTAACAGTGTTGGTAAAAGGCACTACCCATGGCGCACATACCGATGAAAGTGGTCGTTTTAGCCTGGACGCGCCGGAAAATGCGATACTGGAGTTTTCCTATGTAGGATATGAAAGTATGCAGATGACGGCAAAGGCAGACCAGCACTATAATATAGTGATGAAAGCCAATTCCAGTGGTTTGAATGAAGTAGTGGTAGTAGGTTATGGTAAACAAAAAAGAGTAAACCTTAGTGGTGCAGTAGATGCGATTTCCGGAAAAGAGCTGGAAAGCCGGCCTATTACCAACGTGGGTACTGGTTTACAGGGATTGATCCCTAACCTGAATATTACGAATAGCGATGGCCGTTCTTCTTCTGCCGCAAAGTTCAACCTGCGTGGTGTGACGTCTATCAATGGTGGTGATCCTTTTATCCTGGTAGACAATATTCCATTTACCAGTGATGAGGTATCCAGAATTAATCCGGCGGATATCCAAAGTGTAACTGTACTGAAAGATGCGGCTTCTGCTGCTATCTACGGTGCCCGTGCGGCTTTCGGGGTAATATTGATTACCACCAAATCCGGAAAAGACGGACGCATTGCAGTGAGTGCCAACACCAACTATGCGGTGCGTACTTTGGGCAGGGTACCTAAAATTATTACGGATCCGCTAACGGTGATGCAATACAAGCACGATGCCGCTACTCCGTTATATAATCTTTATCCGCAGCCGGACAGAGATTATGCCGCACAACTCCTCAAGGATCCTTCCTTACCAAGAGTAATTGTGAATCCGAACGATCCTAAATCATATAGTTATTACGGAGAAACAGATTGGTTGCATGAAGTGTACAGTAAATCAGCACCCGCTTACACCGCTAATTTCAGCGTATCCCGTGGGGATGAAAAACTGAATTATTATTTATCAGGTGAATATTATTCACAGGATGGTATGTTAAAGAGCAACCCTGATAAGTACGAGCGTTACAACCTGCGTGCAAAGGCTACCTATACCTTTAATGACCGCTTTAAGTTGGGTACAAATACGATGTACACCAATACTACCTATGACCAGCCTTTTGCTACCAGCACCTCTGACGCCAGTATGTACAGCGGTAGTACCAATAATTCCTTCTTCAATGCGGTAAACCGTACACCTTCTTTGTCTGTATTGCATAATCCGGATGGAACCTGGACATCGGATGGTGCCAATCTCTTAGGTGTATTGCAGAGTGGTGGCCGCAAAGCGGATACCTGGAGTGAGTTTATGACGACATTGAATGCAGAACTGGGATTGATAAAAGATGTATGGACTCTAAAAGCAGATGCAACCTGGAGACGTGGAAATGATGTTGGTAAAGGATTCAGTATTCCGGTACCCTATAGTACGGGCCCTGGTCAACCTTTAAATTATACCGGTGGCAACCTGTCTTCTGCTTCCAATAGCAGCAATTCAGTGAAGTACAATGTATTTAACGTATACACTGATTTTCACAAAACATTCAACAGGAAGCATGCAGTGGGTGCCCTGGTGGGTTTCAACCAGGAGTATCACTACTATAATAATTTCTTCTTAACGGCTAATGGGTTAATCAGCCCGAGTTTACCTACTTCACAGCTGACAACTGGTTTGGTTAAACAGGAGCAACATATTAAGGATTGGGCAGTAAGAGGTATCTATTATCGTTTGAACTATACTTTTGACGATAAATATATTGTAGAACTGAATGCCCGTAATGATGGTTCTTCCCGTTTCCGCGCGGACAACCGCTGGGGCTTTTTCCCTTCCGCTTCTGCTGCATGGGTGCTGTCTAAAGAAAAATTCTTTGATGGCATAAAGAAAACGATTGGAATGGATTTCCTGAAACTCCGTGGTTCTTATGGATCGTTAGGTGATCAGCAATGGGGAGAATATGGTTACATGTCATTGATGAGTCCAGGTAATATATCCACTATCCTGGATGGTAAATTGCCGGTGGCAGTATATGATCCAACACCTGTAACAGCTACTTATACCTGGCAGCAGGTAAAAACGATCAACGGTGGTATAGATGTAAGTTTCCTGAAAGAAAGATTATCGTTTAGCTATGACCGTTATACACGCTATACCAATGGTATGTTTGCCAAAAGCCAGGAGTTGCCGAATGTATATGGTGCGCCAGCGCCTAAAACAAACTCTGCTGACCTGAAAACACGTGGCTGGGAAATGACTTTGTCCTGGAGAGATCAGTTCAATATTGGTAAGGATCCTTTTAGTTATGGTGTGAAATTATTGCTGGCAGACAGCCGTTCCTTCATTACACGCTTTGCGAATCCGAGTGGGTCATTGAAAAACTATGATGCAGGTATAGATAACAGGAACTATTATAATGGTCAGGAATTGGGTGATATCTGGGGGCTGGAAACAGAAGGATTTTTCCAGAATGAAACAGAGTTGAAAAATCATGCAGATCAGACAGCAGTAGGATCTGATGATCAGAACTATCTTTTCTACGTAGGTGATCTGAAGTTCCGAGATCTCAATCATGATGGTAAGATCAACTATGGTGACAACACGATTTCTAATCCCGGCGACAGAAGGATCATTGGTAATACCGCTCCCCGTTTCCCTTACAGCGTGGATCTGACGGCTTCATATAAAGGTTTTGATATCCGTGCACTGATACAGGGTATAGGTAAAAGAGACTGGTATCCTGGCCCGAGCAATCACTACTTCTGGGGTGTATATGCGCAACCATGGACCAATGTACAGATCCATAACCTGGATCGCTGGACACCAGAAACACCGAATGGCTACTTCCCCCGTTTGAAATCATATATCGCGGAAGATGCTTCGGAACTGGGTGCACCACAAACACGTTACCTGCAGAATGCTGCCTATACCCGCTTAAAGAATGTAACACTGGGTTATACGCTGCCAAAGAATCTGACAGACCGGATCAAACTGAATCGTGTTCGTTTCTACTTCAGTGCAGAAAATATCTTTACGATTTCTCACCTGAAAGCCAACATTGATCCGGAAGGACTGGATGGAGCCTTGTATCCTTATCAGAAAACCTATTCATGTGGTCTGAACCTGAACTTTTAATGAATTCTAAAATGTGCAACATGAAAAATAAGTGGCTTTTATTATCACTCACCATATTAGGGGTTACCGCAGCTTCCTGTAGTAAGGACTTTCTGCAACGTAATCCGCAAACGGAAATTTCTCCGGATGCATTCTTTAATACACCCACTGATCTCAATACCTATGTAAATGGGTTTTATGATAATCAGCTGTCCTCTCCTTATGATGATGCCAATTCGGATAACATCTCCAGCTATACCGGCAGTGAAATGGATAAACTGGTACATAACGGTATTACGCCTGCCACTATTGGTGGTTGGGAAGACTGGGATCAGTTGCGCCGTGTAAACTTTATGCTGGACAATGTTTACAAAACACAGGGAGATGCAGCAGAAATTGCTCACTATGTAGGTGTAGCCCGTTATTTCCGTGCGAAATTTTATTTTGCAAAGATTGCCACCTACTCTGATGTCCCCTATTATGGTCATGCATTGTCTGATGTAGACAGTTCTATGTATAAAGGACGGGATCCACGTGCCATGGTAGCTGATTCTGTGTTGGATGACCTGCAATATGCGGTGGATCATCTGAAAGAAAAAGATGGTAATGGTACCCGCGTAAATAAATATGCAGCATTGGTATTAATGTCCCGTTTCTGCCTGTTTGAAGGTACTTTCCGTAAATATCATGACGAATTAAATCTGCAAAGCAGTGCTAATAAATTCCTGGAAAAGGCTGCATGGGCGGCTCAGCAGGTAATGGACAGCAAAAAGTTCAGCGTGTATACCGGTGGCAATGGTGCGGCGTCTTATCGTGCATTATTTGTGAGCACCGCACTGGATAATAACCCTGAAATTATTCAGTGGCGTGATTACCAGGCGGCTCTGGGTATTGGTAATAACTCACATACGGTATTGGGCTGGGTATGGTCGCTGAGTCAAAGCCTGGTGAATACCTATCTCATGAAAGATGGTACTCCGTTTACGGCTATTGCTGGATATGATAAAATTGGTTTCCTTGGCACCTTCAATAATCGTGACCCACGTTTAGCGGAAACCGTTGCTTATCCTGGATTTTCCACTACCATGGATAATATTTTATACGTTGCCAAACCTAACTTAGGTGGTTATGATCAGTTGAAATTTTACCCACGTGACCCGGCATTGCGTAAAGGCTGGAACCTGAACTATACCGCTTTACCGATCTATCGTTTTGGAGAAGTGCTGTTGAACTATGCAGAGGCAAAAGCCGAGCTGGGTACTATTACGCAGGCGGATATCGATGCTACCATTAACAAATTACGTAGTCGTGTGCAGATGCCTGATATGAATATGGCAGCTGCTAATACCAATATTGATCCGGTATTGGCAACAGCCTATGCTAATGTAAGTGGCGCCAGCAAGGGAGTGATCCTGGAAGTGAGAAGAGAAAGAAGAGTAGAACTGGCCTGTGAAGGATTACGCGCTAATGATGTGAACAGATGGAAAGCGGGTAACCTGCTGAAAGAAGCTCCTAAAGGAATGTATGTTCCTGCAGTGGGTGCAATAGATATGACAGGTGATAATGTACCGGATATAGCTATCCTCCCGTCCCTGAAGGATTCATCTTCCATTGATAACATCCCCTGGAGTATTAAGAAAAATATGGGTCGTTATTATCTGAACGAGAATTTTTACCTGGAGAATGGCAATAGTGGGCATATTATGTTTGCGGCTGATCGTAACGGTCGCACATTCATTGAGCCTAAGTTCTACTATCGTCCTATTCCGTTGGATCAAACGGTATTGAACGGCAGATTGAAACAGATTTTTGGTTGGTAATAAAATGTGTAAATAGGAAAGGGAAGGCTATGGCCTTCCCTTTCCTATTTACACCTATGTTGAGTTTAAAAAAACAACAGGCATGTATAAAAATATATTACGTACTGCCATGATGCTGCTTTTTACGCAGGCGGCAGTGGCACAGGGATTTTCCGGCAAAGTATTTATAGACAAAAATGGGAATGAGGCCTGCGATGCAGGTGAGGCCGGCCTTGCCGGTGTAAGGGTGTCCAATGGTTTACAGGTAGCTGTGACGGATGCTACCGGTAAATTTTATTTACCAACACACCAGAAAGCAAGGTTTGTATATATTACAACCCCGGCAGGTTACCGTTTTGCCAAATCATTTTATATTAAAACAGACAGCAGTAAAACAGCTTATGATTTTGCACTGACGCCGGTGAAGCGGTCGCAGCAAAGCATGGCTAAGTTTGTGCGGTTAACAGATACAGAAACTGCGGTGTACAATAACTGGATCACTGAAGCAAAAGATTATGCAAAGAATGAAAACGCTGATTTTATTGTGCATACCGGTGATATCTGTTATGAAGAAGGATTGAAGTTTCACGCTAAACAGGTGAATACTGCGACCATGGGATTGCCCGTGTATTATTGCATCGGTAATCATGACCTGGTAAAAGGCCCTTACGGTGAAGCGCTGTATGAGTCGTTGTTTGGCCCCGTGTTTTATTCCTTCGAGGCAGGGCCTGCGCATTTTATTGTAACGCCGATGTGGTATGGAGATTATACTCCTTCCTATACCGTGGATGATGTATTACAGTGGATTAAAAATGACCTGGCACATACCGATCCGGCTAAACCGGTGATCATCTTTAACCATGATCTGCTTACCTATGATACGCTGTTTGCGATCCGCGCCGGTAAGGATAGTATTAACCTGAATGATCATCACCTGAAAGCGTGGATCTATGGACACTGGCATATTAACTTTGCACGGACGCATGGTAATACCGGCATCCGCTCCCTTTGTTCTGCACCGGCGGCAGATGGTGGAATAGACAACTCTGCCAGTAATTTTGATGTGATCAATGTAGATAAAGAAGGTATCTCCGCGGTACAAAGACGTTATACCTACGTGAGCAATCAAATTACACAGGTATCTCCTGCAGCCACTGGTGTGGCCTTTGAAGGTAATGAAATGTTGATCAGTGTGAATACCTATCATACATCTGCCAATGTGAGGCAGGTGCTTTTCAGTTTGTACAATAAGAAGGGACAATTATTGAAACAGTTGCCGCTGCAACCCCGCACCGACTGGAACTGGGCTGCTACCACGGAGATTCCTGCTGCCTGGTTAAACAATGTATATACTTCTACGGTAGAAGCGACTACCAGCACGGGCAATATGTTGTTCAGAAGGGATACCTTCTCCCTGGAAAAAAGTAAAGTACCCGCCCTTACCGGACAGGTATGGCCGGAAGTGTTACAGAATGCACAACGGATTGGGGTAGTTGCCAATGCACCCACCGGTAATGAATTACACCTGGTATGGTCTGCCAATACAGGAGCAAATGTGTGGAAGTCATCTCCGGTATGCGCGGAAGGAAAAGTATTTGTGGGTAATATCGACGATGAAGGAAATAAGCACTGTGGCATTACAGCGATGGATGCCAGGACCGGTAAAGTAGTATGGCAGTTTCCTACTAAAAATTCTATTAAGCATAGCATCAGTTACAGCGATCATCTATTAGTTGCCACAGATGCAGAAGGTATTACGTATGCGCTGGAAGCTGCTACGGGTAAGCTTCGCTGGCAACATACCGGTGATATGAAAAGTTTGCCTTCTTACAATTCCGGTGGTGTGGTGAAAGCAGGTGTGTATTATACGGGTGCCGGAAAATATATGCAGGCGCTGGACCYGTTGACCGGTGCAGTAAAATGGACCAACCATGACTGGAGCGGGGGAGAAGGTACACCGGCGGCCATGGCGGTGCAGGGCGATTGCCTGATTACTTCTTCCAACTGGAATCATTTGTTTGCACATGATCTGGCTACCGGTAAATTACGCTGGAAACGCAGCGATGAGGGCATCCGTTTCCGTAGTGGCACTGCTGCGTTTTATGACGGCAAATTATATGTACATGGGTTGAATAAACTGCATATTATTGATCCGGCGGATGGTAAAACGATTGATAGTATTCCGGTAGAAGAAGCGCTGAAAACAATGACGGCACCGGTAGTAACGGATCAGTTGATACTCATTAGTACCGCCACTAATGGCCTGGCGGCTTACGACAAAAAGACGAAGCAACTGGTGTGGCGTTTTGTGCCTGGCGAAGCGTTGTTTTATACTGCTCCTTATACGCAGCCTTCTTCTGCAACGATTGAGTCTACACCGCTGTGTGCAGGTAACCGCGTTTATATTGGCGCATCTGACGGATACGTGTATGTGGTGGATCTGAAAACGGGTAAGCTATTATCACGTTTTCATACGGGCGCTCCGGTATTTGCTGAAATGGCGATATGCAACGGTTTGTTGTATGTAGCAGATTTCTCAGGAAATGTGAATGCATTTAGTTTGTAGTAACAACCAGATAAAAAGAAAAGACCATCTCATAAAGAGATGGTCTTTCTTGTCTTCCGCACTCGGGCAGGCATCGTTTACTACACCTGACCAATGAGATTTATCAGTAGCCCGGATTTTGTACCAGGTTAGGATTGATGCTGGTTTGTTTGAATGGAATAGGGAACAGCTTATACTTGTCTGATGAAGGCTGGTGATCCCACCAGGAAGCGGTGGTGAACTTACCAAAGCGGATCATATCCGAGCGGCGCTTGCCCTCAAATATGAATTCGCGGCCTCTTTCAGCCAGTAATTCGTCCATGGTGAGACTTGTAGTTGTATAAGCTTCCTTAGACCAGTCTTCGGCCTTAAAAGCGCGTTTTTTGCAGGTATTGATCAGGTCTACTGCTTCCTGCGTAGCGATACCACCTCCTTTGCGCATGAGGGCTTCTGCCTTATTGAAATAGATTTCTGTAAGGCGGTATAATACGAAGTCGTTGCCCCAGTAATTTGCATCGGTTTGTTTGCCCGGCAGGTATTTGGCGAAACGTGCGCCGCTGTTTTCTTCTCCCTGGGTCATGCCACCAGCACCGGTTTCACCGGTAGAGTTTCTACGTATTTCTTTTACAAAAATGAGTGGTTTGTCGGCGTATTCCTCTGTACCTAAAACGAGGCTGTCGCCGATGCCGGTGCGCAGGGCCGGATCTTTTTTCTGTGGTCCGATGAGCATCCAGTTTTGTTTACGGAGATCATTGTCCCTGAAAGCATCGTATGCAGATGGAATGACTACAATACCGTTGTTGCCGTCTACATCAGCGTTGTAGATCTGACGTTGGCGGTAGTGCCAGAAATCACCCTGCCATCCGAAACGGGAGTTACCGGCTCTCAGGTCATAGGTGAGCTGGAACAGGTCTTCCGCAGAGGTGCTGTTGGTGTTGGCGAAAGCACGGAAAATATCTGGTTCCAATGCGGGTACGGTACCATTCAGAGAACCACCTTCACCGGCTATGATTTTATTACAGTAGGTGATACAATCATCCCAGCGTGGGGTGCCTGTCCATTCCTGGGCATTGAGGTACAGTTCAACCAGCATGGAGTAAGCGGCTGCTTTGGTTGTACGGCCTACCATGGCGGCCGATAGTGGTTGCAGCTGGTCCATGTTGTCCTTGATTTCTTTTTCCACAAATGCAAATACTTCTTTGCGGGACTTGGTAGCCGGCGAAGCTGAATTGTTTACTACTGTTTCGACGGGAATATTTCCATACAGGTCCATCAGTTTCAAGTAATGCCAGGCGCGTACTACTTTCGTTTCTGCCAGCAGGGTGGTTTTATCAGCTTCGGTCATACCGATTTTGGTAAAGTCCAGTGGCGTCAGATCTTTGATGGTATTGTTGCAGAAACCCATACCCCAGAACATCAGTCTCCATGGATTCCAGGCATTGTCTTCATTGGCAATCCAGGTATGGTCATGCAGGCGGATCCAGTTACCGCCGTCATAACCATGCCGGCCTTTCTGTGGCCATGCCAGCTGGTCGGCAGAGAGTTCCTGCAAACGCCAGTAGCCGGTTTGGCCGGTAGGTGCAGCCCATGCACCCGCATGGGTGTAAGGACGCAGGATGGCAGACATTACTTCCTGCTTGTTATTATAAAACTGGTCTGAGATAATTTCGCTGTATGGTTTTTCTTCGAGCTTGGTGCAGGCGCTCATACCGAGTGCCAGCAGGGCTGCGCTGATATATACTTTACTTTTTTTCATACGTTACAATTTTGCTGCTTTTAAAATCCAAGGTTCAATCCGATAGTATAGGAGCGGGTACGTGGGTAAAACCCTCTGCCATCTATACCGGAATCCAGGGCGGTATCCTGTAATTCAGGATCAAGACCGCTGTATTTGGTGATGGTAGCAATGTTACGTCCGCTGGCATATACGCGCAGACTGCGGATATATTTGGTTTTCAGCTGGAAGTTATAGCCCAGGGTGATGTTATCCAGTTTTACGAAATCTCCTTTTTCGAGGTAGTAATCGGAGAACTGTGGATCAGCATTCAGCTGGGCATTTTTACCAATGGCATAACTGAGCATGTTGTTTGGTGCCCATTTTTTGTTACCGAAGTACATATCCTGCAGGTTCAGGATATCGAAACCAAATTTGCCACGGAAGAAAACACTCAGGTCAAAGTTTTTATAACGGAAGGTATTGTTCCAGGAAGCCATGTATTTAGGAATACCATTTCCGATCACGGTTTTGTCATCCGGATTAACAGTGGAGATATCACCTATGCTGCCATCTTTTTTATAGAATTGCCATTTACCATCTTTGGTAAGACCAGCATAACGGTATCCAAAGAAAGTGCCCAAGGGTCCGCCTTCGACTACGCGGATAGCGGAACCAAGGTTACCCGGAGAGGGAAGATCTCCAAAATATTGCTCTGTGGTTTTAAAGATCTGGTTAGAAAAAGAGACCATTTTATTCCGCTGGGAGTTAAAAGTCAGGTCACTGTTCCAGGTGAAATCTTTTGTTTTTACCGGTACGGCATTGATGACTACTTCCACACCATTGTTGGAGATAGCGCCTACGTTGGTGAAGATGTTATCAAGAATATTGGAAGGTAATTGCGCGGTATAGTTAAACAACAGATCCTGTGTTTTACGGCTATATACATCGATGGAACCACCTAGTCTGTTTTTGAGGAGGGAGAAGTCCAAACCTACGTTGAATTCTTTTTTCTTTTCCCATTTCAGATCCGGGTTAGGGTTTTTGTTGGGACCGTAAGTCTGGATCCATTGACCGTATTGAATGTACGCGCCACCTGTTCCCAGGGTGAGCAGGGATTGGTAGCTGGGAATGCCCTGGTTACCGGTAATACCATATCCTGCGCGCAGTTTCAGGTTATTGATAACTGTCAGGTCCTGCATGAAAGCTTCTTTTGAAATCACCCATCCTGCGGAAACTGCCGGGAAGTTACCCCATTTGTTATTGGCGCCGAAGCGGGAAGAACCTTCATGACGGAGGATTGCCTGCAGCATGTATTTTTGTTTGTAGTTATAGTTGATCCTGCCGAAGAAGGCGATCAGGGTATTGTCTATTTTGTTACTGCTTTGTTTTGGAGCAGGGAGGGTTTTGTCAATCAGTGCATTACCGGCAGCGATGTTCCAGTCTTCGAATGCATCGGTGAGGAAGCCGTTGTTGTCCATCGCATATTTTTCCAGTGTACTATATTGGTAGCTATAACCGCCGAGTACATTGAAGGTATGATCTGAGTGAATTGTTTTTGTATAGTCAACCGTTGCTTCAAAGGTTTTATCCATGGCTGCGGAATTGGCTTTATATGCGTAGCCGCCGCCTTTATAGTCCTGGATGGAAGAGCGGGAGAGTTTACTTTTATATTGGCGATCGTTGTATTCATCGCGGACGATGGCGCCGAATGCAGAAATTTTCAGATCACGTATAGGTTCCAGCGTTATACGTGCATCGCCGGAATAGGTTTTCTGATCTCTTTCATACAGTTCCTGGTTTAAGCGGGCCAGCGGGTTATAGTTATTGAAACCATTTGTTTCAATGTATTTACCGTCCGGGCCAAAGATGGGCGCGGTAGGATTGCGTTGTACTGCCTGTTCAAAATCGGCGCCTGCGTTGCCGGCTTTGTTGTCGCCACCGCCGCTGTTGCCACCATTGAGGTTGGCTTTATTAAAGTTACCTGCCAGGTTGAACTGCATGGTCAGTAATCCCTGTAATCCGGTCTGATTTACGTTTACCCGGCCACCATATTGTTTACGGCCGTTCTGCAGGGCAATACCGTTTGCATCGTTATAGTAAAGAGATGCGCGGTAGTTGCTGTTGGCAGTACCACCGGAAGCGGCGAAGTTATGATAATGACTGAGGTTGTTTTTGTCCAGCAACAGATCATACATATCTATATCCGCTCCCTTGTTCTGATCCTGTCCGGCAATTTTTACATATTCCGCTGCGCTTAAGATGCTGGGCCTTTTAGCGACCGCTTCTCTTTGCAGATAAGTAGAGTAGGTGTATTGCGGATCGCCGGCTTTTCCTTTTTTAGTGGTGATGAGAATAAC
This sequence comes from Chitinophaga sp. 01L420, assembly GCF_056399985.1. Classification (NCBI taxonomy): domain Bacteria; kingdom Pseudomonadati; phylum Bacteroidota; class Chitinophagia; order Chitinophagales; family Chitinophagaceae; genus Chitinophaga; species Chitinophaga sp. 01L420. The sequence continues at coordinate 135,142 of NZ_JBFTSK010000008.1, read as the reverse complement.
ACCGTTGTTACCTCTGGTACCATAAATAGCTGCGGCAGAACCATCTTTTAATACATCGAAAGTGGCGATATCATCCTGTTGCAACAGGTCCAGGTTACCACCCGGAATGCCATCAATAACGATTAAAGGATTTTTGTCGCCGGAAAGAGAACCGATCCCTCTGATCTGAATAGAGGCGCCACTGTTAGGATTGTTCCCCTGTGTTCTGGTAACAGATAACCCGGCTACTTTACCCTGGATCAGATCCATCGGAGAGCGGGAGCCGCCCTGGTTAAAGTTTTCCGCTTTTACAGTTGCTACAGAGGTGGTTACTTCATTTCTTTTTTGTGTACCGTAGCCCACTACCACTACATCCTGCAGTGATTTGGAGGCAGTGACCAGTTTTACATTCAGGGGTGCACCTGTACCGGCAGGTACTTCCTGTGGCTGATATCCTATAAAGGAAAATATCAGGACACTGTTTTCCGGTGCCTGCAGACTGAAACTACCGTCTGCTTTGGTGATGGTACCGGAACTGGTATTTTTTATCTGTACAGAAACACCTGGTATTGGTGTTTTATCATTGGCATCCGTCACTTTGCCGGATATAGTTTTGCCCTGTGAAAAGGCAAAGAGCGAAAGAAGCATCAGGAGAGTACTGGCAATACCCGTCCCCGCCCAAAACGTGGATCGTTTGTGCATATACAATTATTGAAGTTGGTTAATAAGAAAAGTCCGACTGGCCTATTGAAAAAACGATTTAGCAATAAGCCCACAGGCTATTTGTTTAAAGTTTTGATACGATTGAGTACGATTTAAGTGATTTATAAAATGGTAAAATACTCCCAATGGAGGGCGTTACCTGGCTTCCGGTCAGGTTGGCAATGGTTTCCCTAATAATGTAGCATAAGCAAAAATTACACGATACCTTACAGTACTGGTTCTTCAGTAGAATATCGATTTAGTTAACAATTAGAATAACAAGTGTTTTAAAAAATCATTTCCGGAATTCCCCCGGCATAACAAGGTGTTGTTTTTTTAGTTTTTTCATACACGCGGGTTTGCGATGCAGCGACTTTCTAACACTGATTGGATCAGGTATTAAAAAATCGATTTAGCAATGGTTTCTAAAAAAAAGATTCAAGGAATCTTCTATTTCAATAACAAGTTTCAAAAACGTAGCACTTTATCTCTTCTTCAGGAATAAAAGTAATATTTATTTGTATTAAATGAAATCATTTTTAACATTTTTTTTGGAATGCCAGGAAATACAGGGGTTCACGCATAATTATTTAAAATGGGGAAATATTTCCCATTACAGGTTTTTAAGGACTAACAGGCAATCAAAATATTATAACAGGTTACAAAACAAAGCCTTCAGCAGAATTCCGCTGAAGGCTTTGTTTGCAATGTACCAGGTGCATAAAACAGGGGTTGTAAGGATAGTTTAGAATTTAACACCGATAGAGGCCCCGAGCATGCGTTTCATTGAGTGATAAAAGATTTGCTGTCTCATTGGAATGAGAAAATGATTCGATTTAAATTACTGGTTACTCCAGTGGAGCCACGCAAAATTAGCCGTACCATCCTTGTGGGCAGCGACGAATCAGGAAAAGTATTTATGTATTCCGGAAAAAGGGAGGCGTATTTTTTTCTTGTGGGGACTGGTGGGGCAGGGGGCGGGAAAAAGTCAACAGGGTGGCTAGCACCCTGTTGAAAAAAATTAAAAATCGGAAGTAGCTGTTTCTTTGGCAACCGGGTTGCTGTCTTTCGCAGCCTGGCTATCGCGGGTATTTTTTTGTACGGTAATAGCACCGAAAACGCTGAGCAAAAATGCAAAAGCATAGAATCCCTTTTCACTGGGAGCCAGTGTTGCGTTCCATAATCCTACTGTTAACAACAGGATGGTGAGCAGCATAGATACCCAGCTAAGTCCATAATAGATATCGGTAACGGGGATACCTTCGATTCTGTCTCTTACGCATTTTTGTACTGATACGGCGGCAAAGAGGCCGTACATTAAAACGGTGAAGTAATAACCTTTTTCGTTCAGTTGCATAGTGGTGGCATTCCATAAGCCGATGATAAAGCCAAGGATACCTGCAAATACTGCTACCCAGGAGGCTGCAATAAATGCCATTGAAGGTTTTTGTTTCATTGATTGAATCAAATTTTATTGATGGGATTGGGTTGATGGCTAACAAGATTGCTATGTGCATATTGAAGGCCTGCTGTAATAATACTATTTATTTTGCATAAAAAAAGTCCTGAACAATGTGTTCAGGACTTTTACTTTTTGTAGCGAGGAGCGGATTCGAACCACTGACCTTCGGGTTATGAGCCCGACGAGCTACCTCTGCTCTACCTCGCAATGTGGAGTGCAAATGTAGGTAAATAAATTAAACTGCAAAATTTAAATATTGTTTTTCCTGAGCGTAGCCGCATGTTTCAGGAGATTGGATTTTTTTTATTGTAGAAGATATGTCTTGTAACTGTTTGCTGTGGCGTATTTGGAGGGGTAGTGTAAAAATAATTCAGCCGTGCCGGCGTGTGAAAAATATTTTTTAAAGATGATGRAATGATAAAAGAATTGTTGAAAATTAACTCATTTATCATTTCATCATCTACATAAAATATTTAAATTTTATTCCTGCGTAAACGTAATAATGTATTTACGAGTGTATCAATATCTCCGCAACTATTATAAAATGCCAGTGATGGCCTTACGGTACTTTCCACGCCAAACCTGCGCAGAATGGGTTGTGCGCAGTGGTGACCGGATCTTACTGCGATACCTTCCTGGTTCAGTGCAGCACCTACCTGTTCGGTAGTATAGTCTTTAAAAATAAAAGACAGCACACTGGTTTTATCAGGAGCAGTGCCTATTAAACGTAGTCCTGGCACATCTTTCAGCAATTGTGTGGCATATACCAGCAGGTAATGTTCATATTGATATATAACATCAATGCCTATATGATTTACGTAATCGATGGCGGCGCCCAGTCCTACGGCATCGGCTATATTACCGGTGCCTGCTTCAAAACGGCCGGGGGCGGCATGATACTGGGTATGTTCGAAAGTAACGTCCTTAATCATATTGCCACCACCTTGCCAGGGTTGTGTTTCATTGAGCAGTGCTTCTTTACCATATAGTACGCCGATACCGGTAGGCCCAAAAACTTTATGTCCGGAAAATACGTACCAGTCGCAGTTCAGGCGTTGTACATCTGCACGCATATGAGATACAGCCTGTGCACCATCTACCAGCACTTTAGCGCCGGCCTGATGTGCGAGCTCCACTATCTGCTGTGCCGGTGTAACGGTGCCGAGCGCATTTGATACCTGTGTAAACGAGACCAGCTTTGTTTTAGCACTGAGCAGTTTCTGGTATTCCGACAGGATAATTTGCCCGTCTTCATCTACCGGAATAACTTTAATCACCAAACCTTTTTTGCTGGCCAGCTGTTGCCAGGGAACGATGTTGGCGTGGTGTTCGAGGTGGCTGAGAATAATTTCATCGCCGGTCTGCAGGAACTGTTCCCCCCAGCTTTTCGCCACCAGGTTGATGGCTTCGGTGGCACCGCGTACAAAAACAATTTCATTGACAGAAGCGGCATTGAGAAAGGCCCTTACTTTTTCGCGGGCGCCTTCATACGCATCTGTGGCACGCGCAGCCAGTTCGTGTGCTGCACGGTGAATATTTGAATTTTCGTGTTCGTAAAAACTACTGATACGATCAATTACCAGCCGCGGTTTCTGCGTGGTAGCAGCATTGTCCAGCCATATCAGGCGGCGTCCGTTCACATGTTCCTGCAGAATCGGAAAGTCGGCCCTGATCAGATTTACATCCAGCGGAGGCTGCGCAACGCCGGTAATACCGGCTTTTTGTTCCGGCAAAAAATAGTACGAAGTGCCGGGTGAGGGCAGCTGCGAAGTATACGATGATACGGGAATACTTTTCAGCGCGCGCTGCAGTTCCTTTTCAAAAGACGGGTCATAAGCCGCCGGATGTTGGGAGAGTGCAGACGGAGAAATACCACTGCCAGCTACAGAGGCAGGGATGCCACCATTACCGGAAAAGTGTGGGTCCGGTAAACTGGTAGGGGCCTGTGTAACATCTGTTACACTGCCCTGTTGCAGCAGCGGGTCCTGGATGGGGGCAGCAGAGGCGTATGCCGGTGGCAATACCTCATTACCGGATTGCAGGGAGGAAAATAACTGGTTAGCCAGCTTTTCCAATGCAGCAATGTCCGGTAATCCATCAGTATTAAAATTATTTGTATTCATGGTACTTGCCTATTTCTACATCATCCAATACAGCAATGGCATCATCTACCAGCACTGCCAGTGAACAGTAAAGAGAAACCAGATAAGAAGCAATGGCCTGATGGTTAATCCCCATGAAGCGTACAGACAGTCCGGGGGATTGTTCTCCAGGCAGATTAGGCTGGTAAAGACCTACCACCCCTTGTCTGCTTTCGCCGGTACGCAATAAAATGATTTTTGATTTACCGTTTTCAATAGGCACTTTATCTGACGGAATCAGCGGAATGCCGCGCCAGGTAATAAATTGGGAGCCAAACAGCGAAACGGTGGGCGGAGGTACACCCCTGCGGGTACATTCGCGGCCAAAAGCAGCGATGGTTAACGGATGCAGCAAAAAGAAGCCAGGCTCCTTCCATACTTTGGTGATGAGTTCATCCAGATCATCCGGAGTAGGGGCGCCGGTGCGTGTTTTAATCCGCTGAGAAGCCACTACACTGTGCAGCAGGCCATACTCCTTGTTGTTGATTAATTCGCTTTCCTGCCTTTCTTTGATGGTTTCAATGATCAGCCGCAACTGTTCACTGATCTGGTTGTAAGGTTTACTGTAGAGGTCAGAAACACGGGTGTGTACATCCAGTACGGTGTTAACTGCGCTGAGATTGTACTCACGGGGATTGTCGATGTAATCCACAAAAGTTTGTGGCAGTTCCCGTTCATCCCTGCCGGAACAATCTACGGCTACGTTGCTCTCATCCTTTACTTTGTTGAGACGGTACACACCTGATTCTACCGGTATCCAGCTCATTAGCTTGGTGAGCCAACGCGGGGTAATGGAGGTCATCTGTGGTACGGTACGCGTAGCGATGGCCAGTTGCCTTGCTGCTACGTCGCCAAGTGCTGTTTGGACCTTTTGTTGAATTTCATCTGCCATGGGGAGTCAGTTTTTGAAATTTTTAAAAATGAAGTTTTTGTAAACAGGGAAAAAATGTGTGGTGGCTCATTTCTTTCCTGCTGGTGGGTGTAATAGGGGTTAAATTAAGTCTTTTTGATTAAAAATCCACGTTAATCATTAATCATTAATGGCGATGAGGGCGGTGGCTGTTTGGGGTACTTATTTTTTTGTGAGATGATGACACAGGTTTCCCATCTCCTGTTATAAATAACGGGATGATGGGAAAAGAAAAATATAAATATTAGAAAATAGTTCTCAGTAAACCGCCGTCAGCACGGAGTGCGGCGCCGTTGGTAGCGGCAGAAAGGGGGCTGGCTACATAGGTGACCAGGTTGGCTATTTCTGACACGGTGGCGAAACGCTGGATAAGGGAGCTGGGACGCTTGTTTTTGAAGAAGTCTGCTTCTGCCTGGTCCTGGCTTACATTGTCTGCATCTGCTAATTTTTTGATGAATTCATCCACACCTTCTGACTTGGTGGGGCCGGGCAGGACCGTGTTGACGGTTACATCCGTGCCTTTGGTTAATTCGGCCAAACCGCGGCTGATAGACAATTGTGCCGTTTTGGTAGTGCCATAATGGATCATTTCTTCCGGGATCATGATCGCTGATTCGCTGGCGATAAAAATAATGCGGCCCCAGTTTTTAGCCAGCATTTTAGGGAAGAAGTAGCGGGAAAGACGAACACCACTGAGTACATTGACTTCAAAAAAGCGCAGCCACTCTTCATCAGTAATTTCAACAAAAGGTTTAGGCTCAAAAATACCAGCATTGTTTACCAGGATATCCACGTCCTGTACCTGATCCAGCAGCTGCTGTACTTCAGCTGCGTTCGAAAAATCTGCTGCTACCCCGGTCACGTCTGCTGTTGGAACGGCCTGTTTTAACTTTGCAATCGCTTCATTTATCCTGGCAGTGCTGCGGCCATTGATAATAACAGTAGCACCTTCTTTTAAAAGTTGCAGGGCAATAGCAAAGCCGATTCCCTGTGTGGAACCGCTGACGAGCGCTCTTTTGCCCTTTAATTGTAAATCCATAGTTATAATATTTAGTATTGAAGACGCAAATTTACCGCCACTTAAACTATAAATTTAATAATATGGTTTATTGCTAAGTATAAATTTATTTATACTTTTATACCATGGTAAATTTTGAATGGTACCGGACTTTTAAGGCCATCTACCAGTCAGGTACATTAACAGGCGCCGCACAAGAATTGTTGATTTCACAGCCAAATGTGAGTCAGCACTTATCTGCGTTGGAGAACTATATTGGTCATCCGCTGTTTGAGCGCAAGCCCAGGCAGATGGTGCCCACCAGCTACGGGCAACTGTTTTATACCCAGATCATAGAGGCAGTAGAGAAGCTGGAGAAGATAGAGGGTGATTTCAGCCGCAGTTGTGTGGCCAGGTGCATGACGCTTATCAGTATAGGGGCGCCTAAAGAGTTTTTTGACGCCAGGCTAACCAACCAGCTGGACCAGATAGGGGATGCCAACCTGGTAGTGGAGTTCGGGTTGACCAAAGACCTCGTGCAGAAACTGCTGAAGGGAGACCTCAACTTTGTGATATCTACCAGTGCGGTGATGGAAAAGAATATTATTTCGGAGCCGGTGCTCTTTGAAAAATTTGTGCTGGTAGGCAGCCCGGACATTGATCCGCAGCCTTTAAAGAAATATATCAGGAATGAGGACCTGGAAAACATAGAAGCCTGGATGCTGGCGCAAAACTGGTTCGCCTATAGCAGTGATCTGCTGGCCATCCGCCGGTTCTGGTTGCATAACTTTAAGAAGCGGCCTGCTATGCGGGCCCGGTTTACGGTACCTGACTTCAATTCTATATTGAAATCCATGCAGCATATCGAGGGGGTGACGGTTGCCTCTGATTACCTGGTGAAAGACCTGGTACAGCAAAAGAAACTCAAATTGTTATGGAGTGGTAATGAGCCTACCACCAACACCATTTACCTGGCTTACGATAAAACCAAGGCTACTGCGCAGAATATTGAAGCCATCAGGAGGATGTTCAGTAAGGAAGTAGCGGTGTAAGCACCGGATAGATAGCTGCTGCAGCCATCTACCCGGTACATTATTATAGATCTGAATAATCAGCAGGTCTTAAAAAGAGGATCTCCGATTTGGATACGTTGTGAGCATATTCTTCCAATGCCGACAGGCTTTTCCATTTGGCATCAGCGCTAAAGGCTTTCCAGTGTGCATCCCGGTCTTCTTTGCTATTGAAGGTGGTCATGTACATCAGGTTAGGCATACGCGGACCCGAAATAACGGAGGCATAAAAAACGGCATTGAAATTAAGATTTTTGAAGATGCCTATTTCATCTCCGGTATTAAACATTTTTACTTTATTGACATGGTATTTTTCAGAGGGACTTTCATAGCTGCGTAATTCGTATACCCGTTCACTTTTGGGCGACTGCAGTGAAGGAGCCTGCAGTACGGGCATGCCGGGGAATGCCTGTAACAGAATAGACTCTATACGCGTATAAGGAACATTATTCCATGCTGCATCCGTATAGTCGGCGCCGTTAGCCTGTAATGTTTTGTCTGCCTGCAATGTTTTATCCAATCCGGCAAATTGCTCCAGCGATTGGAAAGGAATGAATACATAGATCCTGATATCGGCAGTATCTGTGGCAACGGGTTTAAACACACCGGCTGCTTTGATACCTGCGCGATGCAGGGCAGGCAGGTAGGCTTTTTCGAGGTAGTTGTCTACCAGCGTTTCCTGTGCAGCTGTTTTCAGGTGATAGATTTTAATCTGGTAAAATTGCCGCTCTTTTGCAAACAGGGTGGTAGCGCTTAAAAGCAGGAGTGCCAATAACAAAGTGGAATATCTCATCATAAAATAATTGTATAATTGACAAAATACAGCAAATAAATCAGGATTTATAGTCCAGTTTGAATGCACTACTTTTGAACGATCTTAAAAAATGTAATTATGTCTGAGCCGGTAATGTTGATAGACCAGCCTAATAACCGAGGAACTTTATATGCAGTGGTAGAGCAGGATGACAGAGTGGCTTACTTTTACCTGTATCCTTCAGAGTTACTTCAATCTAAATATTCTCCCCGTCCCTGCTGGCTGCGTAATTTGCAGGCAGCGCCGGAAAAGAAAGATGTGGCCGCCATGAAGGAAGGCATGGCACCTATGCTGGAAGCTGCTTTTTGTAATCATCCGCAGGGAAAGGAGCCGTTGGAGAAAGAGCGTATTTCTATTATATGGATGGAAGAGGGCGACGGCGCAGCAGTGATGTATGATGGTGAAATACTGGGCGTTATTCCCGGCTGGAGTTTATATAACGACGAACATGCCGTGGCCTATGCCGCGGATTGTATAGGGGCTGCTGAAAATGATCGCCTGATGCCACTGGGCAAGCGCGGGGCTAATGCCATGTATGAGCGGGTAGATCAGGCAGTGGCTTTCTGGAATGAGTGGTCCGATGAAACTTCCCAGGCCTGGGGTGTCTTACAAGATAAATATATTACTGCCTATGAGGCGGAATACGGGCCTATTCAACAGTACTACGCCATTGATGGCGGGCAGTGGCCTCCTATGGCATTGGGTAAGTTTGAAAAAGAAGGCGTAGTATACCTGTTCACCATGGGTGTGAGCATACGGCCTATGCCCTGGGTAGAATTGTTGTACAACGACCGGGCACCTGGTTTTCGTCGGATGGAACTCGCCATGGCAGTGAGTAAAGCAGATTTCACCGATAAAGAGATTATGACCATGGCAGGGTTAATGTCCGGCCTGGCAGACAGGCCGTGGAAACAGGTTACCTGGCTGGGAGAGGGGCATACTGTGAGTGCGGAAGACTTGCCGGCGCCTTATGAAAGCGTAGTGATATCGGCCGCCTTATATAATGGACCAGCCATTCAGCTGCCGGAAGTATATGGGGACAAAGTGAACCTGTACTGGTTATCACCGATCACCAAACTGGAACGTGAGTTTGCTCACTTCCGGCCGAATGCAGGATATGATTTACTGGAGAAAATGATTCATCATAACCTGAATCATGTTGTTACTAAAAGAGCAGAACTGCCTTTTGAATAAAAAATATACTTTTATATAGTAATTAAGGCCTGCTGATTGCAGGCCTTTTCCTTGTCTACCCTTTATTTTATGATTTTTCTAAAAAAAGTTTGAAAAATCTGTAACGAAATGATTCCACCGGTTACTAATCCTAAAAAGAAATTTAAAAGCATATGAAAATCATCTCCCGGAATATCGCAGCTATTGCATTCATACTAACAGGCTTATTTGCCGGTAACGCACAGGCACAACAACCCGCATTGGAAAACTCTCTTCTCTGGGAAGTGAGTGGTAACGGATTGGAAAAACCTTCCTATATCTATGGCACTATTCACATGATTTGTGACAGTGATTTCAAGATAACAGATAAAGTGAAAAAAGCTTTTGGTCAATCATCTCAGCTGGTACTGGAAGCAGACATCTTTAATCCTGAAATGGGAAATTTAGTAAAAAAGGAAATGATGTCTGATGTGCCACTCAGCAAAAAGTTATCAGCTGCCGACTATGCGTCAGTAGATTCTATTATGCAGCTTAAATGTGGAATGCCGCTGAAGGCGTTGGATAATTTCAAGCTGTCGATGGTATTATCCCTGGTGTCCGTTAAACTATTCCCCTGTGCCGTTCCGCAGTCTTTTGAAGCAGCATTTGATAAAATGGCGAAAGAAAAGAATATGCATAGGAATGTATTGGAAGAAGTAGTAGCACAAATGGAATTCCTGAACAAAGCCTTTACAGATTCACAAATCGTTGCCCAGGTGAAAGCCTTTGACAGTTCGGCTGCAGGCACTAGCCAAATGGTAGCGATGTATAAAGCAGAAGATATTAACGCGCTGTATAAATATATGACCAAACCAGATTTAATGGATGAAAATACCACGCGCTGGATGTTGGTAGAAAGAAATAATAACTGGGCGGAAAAGATGCCCGCCATGATGAAGAAAGAAAGCAGCTTCTTCGCGGTAGGAGCCGCACACCTGCCGGGATCTATTGGTATCCTATCTCTCTTAAAAGCAAAAGGATATACGGTTAAACCTATTATGAAATAAAGCATCCTATTTTGAAAAGCAAGGAAAAAGAATTTCTTGACCTGATAGAAACCCATAAAGGAATTATTCATAAGATTTCCAAAATGTATATGGATGCGGAAGATGATCAGCAGGATTTAACGCAGGAAATCATCTATCAATTGTGGAAATCTTTTGACTCCTTTCAGCAACAAAGCCGCTTTTCTACCTGGATGTACCGGGTTGCATTGAATACCGCATTGGTATTCTTCAAAAAAGGAAAAAAGAAAATGGCCGTTACGGATATCATGCCGGAGCATATTGCGATAGAAGAGAATGCAACCGCTACCAAAGAACTGCAGCTGTCGCACTTTTACAAGGCCGTACAAAAACTGGAAAGATTAGAAAAGGCGCTGGTTTTCCTTCATCTCGAAAATTATTCACATAAGGAAATCGGAGATAACCTGGGGATTTCAGAAGGGAATGCAAGAACAAAACTCAGCAGGGCAAAAGACAAATTAAAAGAACTCATTAAACAACAAGGCTATGAATTTTGATGATATAAAATCTGCATGGAACAACGAGGAGGATGACGAGGTGATAGTGCCCTCCAGTGTAGATCAGTTGAAAACCTTGCAACTGCCGATAGAGAAGATCCGCACAAATATGCAGTATGAATTTTATGTACAGTTGATCGGTTTAGTTGTGATAGGATTTGTACCCAGGTATACCTATTTCAATCCGATATTGGTAATACCTTTTTATGCGGTGTATTTTGTAGCCCTGCTTATTTCCGGGTATTATTTTTTCAAATTTTATCTTTTCTATAAACGTCTTAGTACAAATACACTCCGCTCCAGGGATCATTTATATGCGCTGTATTATGAAGCCAGGCTGAATATTGAAATGTATAAATCATTCGCCTATACGTTAATTCCACTGGCATTAATCGGGGCGGCCCTGTATGTAGTGAGTCAGCCGGATGGAAAATTGAAGGAAGTATTTCAGATGGCCATCACCCGGCAGGGGGTAGCAGTGTCGTTGGTTGTTCTCTTTTTGCTGGCGGTGTTAGTGATCATGGCGGTAACGGAGCTTTGGGTGAGAAGTTATTATGGAAGATACCTGGATCAGATAAAGAGAGTACTGGATGAGTTTAAGGAGAACGTGTAATTTTTTGATAAAGTAAAAGGGTTGGTCATTTGTATATGACCAACCCTTTTTTATTACTGTTGGTAGCTACCGGCTACTTTAATCAGTTTATCCGGTGCATTGGTAATGATACCGTCTACACCATCCGCTATCAGTTTTTTGAAATCGCTATCTTCATCTACTGTCCATGGAAGTACGGCTACTTTTTTAGCATGTGCTTCTTTTACCAGGTCGGCTGTAACCAGCAGGTAGTAAGGGCTGTAGATATTTGGTGTGAATCCCAGCTTTTCCAGGTTAGCGCTAAAGCTGTCTTTATTACCGATTAATAAAGCAGTTTTTTGTTTGGGGAAAGTTTGATGTAATACCTGTAAAGTACGGATATCAAAAGATTGAATAATTACCCTGTCGGTAATTTTCTTTTCCCTGATCACCTGCATCAGCAGCGCTACAAATTCCTTTGGTGCCGGATTGTAGGTGCCATCGCCATCAGGAGCGCTTTTGGTTTCCATATTGTAATACACCGGTTTCAGGTGATGCGCTTTTACATAGGCTTCCACACTGTCAATCAGGGCCGACAGCAACGGTTTATGAACCATCATTTTTTCCTGTTGTGGAAAACGGGGATGAGGTTTGGTACCGGCATCATATTTTTGGATACTGTCGTAGGTCATTTTATAGAGTGCCAGACCTTTCTCTTCCGCTTTGGTAACATCTGATCCATCTGGTTTGCGCATAAATTCGGCCGACATGTAAGCATCATGTGATACGGCTACTTTATTATCTGCGGTAATGATGCAATCCAGTTCCAGTGTTCTGGCGCCCAGTTTCACCGCATTGAGCATAGCGGGAATGGTATTTTCCGGCATGAGTGCCATACCGCCGCGGTGTGCCTGTACATCGATCGATTGTTGTGCAAAGGCGCCACTGCACAGCAGTGCGCCACATAAAGTTAAAATTAAACTACGGTTCATATCAACAGTGATTTTTTAAGATTATTTCAATAACCACATTTGTCCATTAATGTCAGTTCATTGATATGAATGGAAAGGGTGGCTTGCAGGTTGGAGCATGATCCGATTAAAGATACGCGGTATTGCCATTATGGATCAGGATCATGCAAAGTGAATTATAAATGATTAATCGACAAGGTTATTTTAATGTTAAGTGGGGCGTGGAGCAATATTTTCTTATCGTGTTAAGCCTTGGTGAATAGACGGTTGTATATCAATATATTAACATCTTCCCAATTAAAAATTTATATTTAGGGAGTGTTAACTTTTATTCATCCAATACCTATCGGTTAAATATGTTCGAAACGATCGCTTTTCTGTTGCTGGTGGCTATTTTCATTGTGTTGTTAGTCTTCAAAGGAGAAACAGCTACCTCTATACTTGTTTTAAAGGCTCAGATAATGGACCTGCAAAAACAGTTACTTGAATTAAAGTCGCCACCCCAACCAGGATCGGTAGTGGAAAGAGCCCTGGATGTTTCAACGCGGGCATCGGCTCCTCCGCCAGTAAGGCCGCCGGAAGATATGCCGCCGCCGAAGCCGGAGGTGATATTCCCGGAACCGGAACCAGCGCCCAAACCGGTGCGGGTACCCGATACCGCTATTCCCGAGCCGGTGTATATTCCCGAGCCGGAAATGGTGATACCTCCTGTTGCTGCCGTAGAAGCTACTAACTGGTCAGTATCGCCGGAGGTGCTGGCGCATTTGGAACCTAAACATAAAGAACCAGCACCTGATAAACCTGGGTTCTGGGAAAAGAACCCGGATATTGAAAAATTCATTGGGGAGAACCTGTTTAATAAAATTGGTATCGCCGTGTTGGTACTGGGCATCGGGTTTTTCCTGAAATATGCCATAGATAAAGACTGGATCAATGAAATAGGCCGTACGTTTATTGGCATTGTTTGCGGTGGGTTATTAATCGGGTTATCCTACAAAATGCGCAAAACCTTTGCTGCATTTAGTTCTGTGCTGGTAGGAGGCGGGGTGTCTGTCCTGTATTTCACGATTACAATTGCCTTTCATCAATATCACCTGATCAGTCAGGCATTGGCCTTTATACTCACTATTTTTATTACCGCATTTACTGTATTGTTATCGCTGAATTACAACCGGAAGGAGCTGGCGGTGATTGCCATTATTGGTGGATTCTCCGCACCTTTTATGGTGAGCACCGGTGAGGGAAATGTGGTAGTACTGTTTACATACATCCTGATCCTGAACATTGGCATGTTGGTATTGGCCTACTATAAAAAGTGGAATATTGTAAATATCATTTGTTACCTCGCTACTATATTATTGTATGGTGGCTGGGTGTCGTATCATCTTACGGAAGATCATTCTGCGAAGCCGGTACCTTATGGTATTGCCCTGGTATATGGCACGTTATATTATTTCGTGTTTTTTGCCATGAATGTGATTAACAATGTGCGCAATAAGAAATCCTTTAATGCCCTCGATATCTGCATCCTGCTGAGCAATACTTTCCTGTACTATGCTGCGGGTATGGGGATCCTGAACGAATTGAGCGGCGACACGTGGCAAGGGTTATTTACGGCTTTGATGGCGGTGTTCAATTGTATTTTTGCGTATAGTCTTTACCGTAATCAGCGCGCAGATCGTACCTTGATATTTTTGCTGATAGGATTGGTATTGACTTTTGTGAGTCTTACTGCACCTATACAATTGCATGGTAACTATATTACTTTATTCTGGGCAGCAGAAACGGTATTGTTGTTATGGTTGTGGCAGAAGTCCGGTATCGTTCTGATGAAATATGTTTCGGTACTGGTATTGGCGTTGATGACCATCAGCCTGATGCTCGACTGGAGCCAATTATACGCAGGGCCACTGCGTCATTTTATGCCTTTTATTAATAAAGCTTTTATAACAGGCACCGTATCCATTATTGCTTTGCTTTTACTTCGGAGATTATGTAAAGCAGAAGATCCGGAGAAACCTTTTATCATAGATCTGTCGGTATCTTTTTACCGGACAGCCCTGATGTTGTTCTCGGTGGTCCTGATTTATGTGGTGTTGTTACTGGAGTTGTTATACCAGAGTAATTACTATTTCCTGCTATTGACCCCGGTATTGGCAGGCGCTTATAATTACCTGTTTATAGCGGTATTGCTGTATTTCAGCCGCGATAAATTTGATATGGCACGGTTACCGTTGCTGGGACTTGCGTTGGTATTGGTGTTGGCGTTCCCGATATATTACAATCCGGCTATCATCAATGTTAGAACAGAAGTACTGGCGGGTAAAGCGTCAGCGGCTTATTTCTTCACGCACTATTTGCTGATGGTATTGCTTGTAGGCGTCATTTACCAGGCATGGAAAACAGTGGCCTCCTTTAATCGGGAGGACTATCAGCGGGTATTCCAGTGGATTAGTTCCGCAGTGATTTTATATATTATCAGTGCCAGTCTGGATCACCTGATAGTATTTATGGGGAATAGTGCATCCGCCGAAGCCGCATTGTACAATACCCATCGTGTTGGTTATGCTATCCTGTGGGGAGCATTTGCTTTTGTGCTGATTTATCTCGGGCTGCGCTGGAAATCAAAAGCGGTGCGTATTATTTCCATTTCTGTATTCGGACTTACCTTACTGAAATTATTCCTGTTTGATTTTGCTGGTTTGGGAGAAGGTGGAAAAATTGCTGCCTTCATTTCATTGGGTGTTATTCTGCTGATCATTTCGTTTATGTATCAGCGTTTGAAAAAAATATTATTTGCAGATGATCAACAACAACAAAGTGCTCCGGAAAACAATGAGTAAATATATACTGCTCCTGTTGCTGCTGGTGGGCGGGCGTGTAGCCGGGCAACAGCCGGCTGCAAAGTTCACGTGGCAGGCGGCTCTGCCTCCTGTGGCACAATCTGGATTTTATCATATTGCCCTGACCCCAGCGGTAGCAGCAAAGCTGAATAATGATGCTACGCCCAATTTTCGTATTTACCAGGGCAGCAAAGAAGTTCCTTATTTGCTGCAAGAACAGGTAGGTGGCTATGATGTATCCAGCTTTGAATCTTTTGAGGTAACGGATAATATTCGTTCGGCGGGAAAAAATTCCACTATTGTGTTTCATAACGCCAATGGTTACACGCTGGATCATTTTGAAATCGTATTCAAAAATGCCCGTGTAATTAAAACCATGCGTATCAGTGGTAGCAACGATAACAAAAACTGGTATGGTGTAACGGATACTTTTGTTTTTGATCCGGCGAGTGCAGTATCGGATTCTTCCAGTACTACGCTGGTAAAAACAATTGGTATTCCTTCTTCTAACTATGCCTGGTATCAGTTAATCATTAACGATTCTACCAGTGCGCCGGTATTTATTGAAAAGATTGGCCGTTACCGGACAAACAGCCACGCTAAGGAATATACGCCGGTGCCGGCTCCCACAGTAAGTATAGTCGCCGCTGATAAGTATCCGCATGAAACCAGGGTACAGATGAACTTCGGCCAGCCTTACCTGATCAACAAGTTGTCTTTCAATATTACCGCACCGGCATTGTATCGCCGCAAGGCAGTGATGATGGTGGAAAGGGAATTGTTTGATGGAAAAAAGACGATTATCCAACCAGCCGATATTGCTTCTTTCGAGCTTTCTTCAGATCAGCCAGCACAGGTGGTTTTGCCGAGACCTGGTAATTATAAGCGACTTTTCCTGGTGGTGCAGAATGACGATAATCCGCCATTGCAATTCGGTGCCATCAATGCCTGGCAGCAAACGATCTGGCTTACGGCGAGCCTGCAACAGGGACAAACTTATGTTATCAAAGGTGGCGATGTTAATGTGCCCGCACCGATCTACGACCTGGCTTATTTTAAAGATAGTGTACCCGCCAATATTCCGCTGATCCAGCCGGAGCAGCCCGTTAATATCGCGGTAGCGGTGACAGCAGAAGGGACTCCAACCGTATTTAAAAGCAAGTGGTGGATATGGTTGGGGATTATTGCCATCGCCGTTTTCCTGGTGTTTATTGCGTTTAAAATGCTTAAGGAAATGCAGGGAAAGCAATAGTTGTACGCAGGATATTTTTGAGAAAGGGTGGCTAACAGTTTACATTTTGTGAACTTTTAACCATCCTTTTACATTTTAGGAGATAGAACGAACTATAATTTATTTTTCCTACTTTAGTCTGCTATTCACACTAACATTCCACTACCAGGCTTACCAGCGCATGCACGACCACCTATACAGCGACAGAGAACTATTCCAGCTGATCTCTGAAGGCGATGAATCAGCCTTCAGGCAACTCTTTTATACGTATGGTCCGCAGTTCCAGCCTTTAGTGATCCATCTTACCAAAACAACTGCTGTAACGGAAGATATTATCCAGGAAACTTTTCTGCGGGTGTGGATGAGCCGGGATAAATTGCCTGGCATTGAAAATCCGCGGTCCTGGATGTTGCGCATCTTATTTCATCAATCCTTTAGTTACTTACGGCATCAGGCAGTGCACCATAAAGCGATGGATGCGATGGGGGCAGATCCTGATATGCATAGTGCCACAGAGGAGGCAGTAGCTTTTACCGCCACGCTGCGTTTGATCGGAGAAGCCGTGCATAAATTGCCTCCGCAGGCAAAACGTATTTATTTACTGAGCCGGGAGAAGGGGTTGAAGATCCCGGAAATAGCGGAAGAGCTGTCACTGTCTCCCAGCACCGTTAAAAATTCGCTCGTAAGGTCGCTTCATGCCATCCGTAAGCACCTGGAGGGGGCCGGACATCTAATACCATTCTGGCTGCTGTGGCTGTTTTACGGGCAATAGAATTATTTTTTAATAGTAGTAGGTCCTAAATGTTCTGTTGTGCGTCTGTTATGTAGAGAGAAATTACCACGTTAAACTGAAAAACGATACCAATTGATCATCCACGAACGCCTGGTGTACCTGATTCACCAGGTTGAAAATCAATCCGCTACCGCCGAAGAGTTGCGGGAACTGTCTGATCTTATGATGGAAGACAGTACCGGCATGCTTGCTGCTCGGATCGAGCAACTGCTGCATGCATCCCCGGTTCCGGTGGATGCTCCCCTTGATTGGGATCAGCTGGCGGATAATATCCTGCGGGCAGATCGTCCGAAGGTGGTACGTATGCGGAGGTGGAGCTGGGTAGCAGCAGCGGCAGTGCTGGCCCTTATCAGCATAAGCAGTTATTTCCTCCTGCAACAGCGCACTACTACAAAAGTGCYGGTGGTAGCACAAAAGAAAAATACAGATATCCAGCCAGGCGGAAATAAAGCAATACTTACATTGGCAGACGGAACGGAGATATCGCTGGATAGCGCGGCGAATGGCACTCTTGCGCAACAGGCAGGAACGCAGGTAGTCAAATCTGCCGGCGGGCAGCTGTTGTATCGTTCTTCGGAAAAAGAAAATCCCAACACCGCTTTACTCTTCAACAAAATTTCGACTCCCCGCGGCGGGCAATACCAGCTGACTTTACCGGACAGTACCCGTGTGTGGCTGAATGCCTCCAGTACATTACGTTATCCAGCCACCTTTGCAGGACATACAAGAAAAGTACAACTCACCGGGGAAGCCTATTTTGAAGTAGCGAAAAATGCCGTCCTACCTTTTACCGTACAGGTGGAAGACATGGAAGTACAGGTATTAGGCACACATTTCAACATCATGGCGTATGATGATGAAGCACAGATTAAAACAACTTTGCTGGAAGGCGCCGTGAAAGTAAATAAGGACGGTAATAGTAAACGATTGGCTCCCGGAGAAGCAGCGCATCTGAACCGGAACAGCGGTACACTGGCGCTGTTGAAAGACGTAGATACAGAAGAAGCCATTGCCTGGAAGAACGGATATATTCAGTTGGAAGGAAACGACCTCCACGCCGTGATGCGGCAAATTGCCCGCTGGTACAATGTAGATATCGTATACAAAAGTAATGTGCCTGCGCACTTCAGAGGCATTATCCCAAGGAATGTACCTATATCCCAGGTACTGAAAATGATGGAATTAACAGGAGAAGTACATTTTGAAATCAAGGAGCACCAAATCATCGTATCACCATAAAACCAGCATAAAGACTAAAAAACCGGAAGTGGTTCGAAGCACTCCCGGCAAGTAAGGGTCTATAAACCATAATCGTTTCAGCAATCATTTTTCATTTACCCAAACCATACAAATGTATGTATTTAAGGCTTTTTTTCCAAAGCAGGGCTCCCCGTGTGATATGGAGTCAAGAACGTTTTTCGCGATTGTCAGCAAAAATTTTACGGATCATGAAACTGATAGTGCTTTTAATGACCATAGCCCTCACGCAGGGACATGCGACAGGATATGCACAAACCGTATCCATTTCCCAACGGAATGTATCTCTTGAAAAAATTTTCCGGGAAATCAGGAAACAAACGGGCTATGCTTTTCTTTGTACCAGCGAGCAAATGGAGCAAGCGCATAACGTGAGTATGCAGGTGAAAAATGTTCCCCTGAAAACTGCCCTGGACCTATGTTTCGAAAATCAATCCCTTACCTATGTTATTGCTGACAAAACAATCATTGTTAAAAGAAAAGCAATGGTTGAAACAGAACAACGGGTAGCAGATATCATCGTAAAAGGAAAAGTGCTGAATGATAAAGGAGAACCACTTCCGGGTGTTACCATTCAACTGAAAGGCACGGCGAAAGGTGTGATGACTAATGATCAGGGCGCATTTGAAATTGCGGTGCCAAACAGCAATGCTATACTGGTGATCTCTTCTATCGGTTTTGACCGGCAGGAAGTAAGCGTAAATGGCCGGCAATACCTGGATATTACGTTGCAACCGGCCGCATCAAAGATGACGGAACTGGTAGTAGTAGGGTATGGAGAACAGAAGAAAAGGTCCGTTACCAGTGCTATATCTTCTATCTCTACCAAAGATTTTGAAGGGCAGCCCGTTAATCGCCTGGATCAGGTATTACAGGGAAGGGCGTCAGGGGTACAGGTAACCAATGCTGCCGGTTCACCCGGTGGAAGTGTGAGGATCCGTATTCGCGGTACCAACTCCATTAACGGCGATAACAGCCCCCTGTATGTAGTGGATGGCTTTGTTGGTGCAGAGTTTTTTGCTATCAATCCGGACGATATTGAATCAATACAGGTGCTCAAAGATGCCTCTGCTACTGCTATTTACGGCAGCCGTGGTTCTAACGGTGTGATTATCGTAACCACCAAGAAAGGCAGTAAAGGCGGTTTGAAAGTGAATGTTTCTACCCGATTGTCTTCCTCAGAAGTGATTAAGAAATTAGACCTGCTGGATGCGTCAGAATTTGCGCAAACCGCCAATGCGCATGCTGCCGCCATTGGTACCGCATTGCCTTTCTCTGATGCACAACTAAAAGAGATTGCTGCAAAAGGCGGTACCAACTGGCAGGATGAAATATTCAGACGTGCCTTTGGACAAGAGTATATGTTGAGTCTTTCCGGCGGTAACGATAAAACCGGCTATTTCATTTCCGGTAACTATCTCAACCAGGATGGCGTGATTAATAATTCTTCTTTTAAACGTTACACCATCCGGTCCAACATTAATTCAAAACTCACCAACAAGATTACCGCGCTGCTCAATATCACAGGTTCTTACAGTGATGCACTGAATATAGATATTCCCGCAGATGGCCCCCACAGCCCACTTGCACAGGCTATTACCTGGTCGCCTACGGTGCCGGTAAGAAAAGCAGATGGTACCTACACCGTCACGGATCCTGTAAGTTCAGTATTCTTTAACCCGGTGGCCATCACTACGGAACAGCTGGCAGTGCGGGAAAGGATGCTGGCAAACCTGATCGGCGGATTTAAATTTGATGACGTCATTGTACCCGGACTTTCACTGAACCTGCAATATGGCGCCAACTACCTGGGATATGATGATAAGAGTTTTACCGGGAAAGTGGTGAATTCCGGCACAGCTACCGCTGGTATCAGATCTAACAAAGAGATCCGTTTACAGAACACCAACACATTGAACTACAAGAAGATATTTAATGATCATAGCCTGGATGTTACCGCTGTAGCGGAGTACCAGCAATCCACTTATAATTATGTGTCTGCCGGTGCGTCTAATCTCACCTATGAAAGTTTTCAGTGGAATAACCTGGGATTGGGAACAGCCAGCAGTCCGGGTTCCGGCTATTCCAAGTGGAGTATCTTTTCTTTAATGGGCCGCATCAATTATGGATTTAAAGACAGGTACCTGCTCTCTGCTGTCATTCGCAGGGATGGATCTTCTAAATTCGTTGGAAAAAATAAATTCAGTTATTTCCCTTCGGTGTCCGCAGGCTGGATCGTTTCTGAAGAACCTTTCATGAAAGACCAGCAATTATTCAGTAACCTGAAATTGCGCGGCAGCTGGGGATTGACGGGCAGTGAAGGCGTAGGTCCTTACAGTACCTTCTCCGCTTACTCCAACAGGATTGCCTCGTTTACCAACTCCACTTTCCAGAATGGTATTGTATTGGGCAATATCGGTAACCCTGACCTGAAATGGGAAACCACTGAGCAACAAAACATTGGATTGGATATTGGCTTTTTAAAAGGACGGATTAATGTGAGCGCAGATTACTTTGAAAAAAATACCCGTGACCTGTTGCTGAATGAAACCCTGCCTATTTACCTGGGTGGAAATGTGATTACCCGTAATGTGGGCACTGTGCAGAATAAAGGCTGGGAAGTAGCTGTGGATGCAGATGTAGTTAATGACAGATCTGTGAAGTGGAATACCGCTGTGAATGTATCCTTCATTAAAAATAATGTAGTGTCTATCGGCGCCGGTAAAACAATTCTGTTTGATCCCAATAACCGTAAGATCGGTTCCGGTATGTCGCCTCAATCTGAATTTGTGGTAATGCCCGGGCAGCCATTAGGGGCTATTTGGGGGCTTACTTACCTCGGGACATGGAAACCGTCGGAAGCAACAGAAGCGGCTAAATTTGGGGCTAAACCGGGCGATTCCAGATATCTGGACCTGAAAGCAGATGGTGTGATAGATGCCAATGATTATGGCGTGATCGGTACCGGTATCCCTAAAACTTCTGTAGGTTGGAATAACACCGTTTCTTACAAACATTTTTCCCTCAATATATTCTTCCAGGGCATGTTTGGTTTCGATCGCCTGAACTATAACAATGCCGCAACTATGTATTATGGCGGCGATGCCAGGGAAGCTACCCTGCGTCAGATCAAAAACCGGTACATTCCGGGTGTAAATGAAACATCTAATATTCCGGCTTTCAGTACCACTAACAGGAACTTCACACAATCTACCCGTTTCCTGGAAAAAGCAGATTTTATAAGGTTGAAGAACATCAGTGTGTCCTACGAATTCCCTAAATCTGCTATCCGGAACATTGCCGCCATCAAGGTTTTCATTGGCGCCACCAACCTCCTGACGATTACAGATTATAGCGGTATAGATCCGGAAGCCAATTCTTCTGCAGGAGATTTCCGCCAGGGTATTGACTACGGCTCTTATCCTAATGCTAAAACTATTACGGGCGGTTTTTCGCTTAGTTTTTAAATCATTATCAAACGGTTCCACATGAAAAAGATATATTCACTCGTACTCATCATCATATTAACAGGTTGTAGTAAAGCGCTGGAGGAAGATCCAAAAGGTTTGATAGCAGGAAACGCAGGTCTCAGCAGCCAGGCTGGTTTGGAGGCCGCACTCACAGGTGCTTATGGCAGTCTGATGGTGCCCTGGGAAAGTGGTTTTACTACAGTGTCACAAATTGCTATGTGCATGGGAGGAGATGATCTCACTACCCATCCGGGTTCTAACAAAGAAGAATTCCGGGAGTTTGACCGGTTTAATGTTTCTTCTCTCAATAGCCGCACGGTGCCTATCTGGCGTGGCTGTTACAAAACTATTCAATCTACTACCAACATCATCAATAACTACAACGCCGTATTGGATGGCAACGAAATCACCATCCAAACCATTGTGGGAGAAGCTTACTTTTTACGTGCCCTTTGTTACTACTGGTTAACAAGATATTGGGGAGAAGTACCGGTGATTCCATCTGAAAAATACACATCAGATTTGCTGACCCTGAAAAAGAGCACGCCGGCGGTAGTATATCAACTGATAGAATCAGATTTGCTTAAAGCGGAAGCCTGGGTGCCTAATGCCAAACGTGATCCGGGAAGACCTAACAAAGGTTCGGTGAAAGCTTTGCTGGCAGACGTATACCTGACCGAAGGCGGCTGGCCGTTGAAAGATGTATCGAAATATGCATTAGCGGCCGCAAAAGCAAAAGAAGTGATCGATAATAAAGGTGTGTATAAGTTTGATCTTTACCAGGATGGGTACCTGAAAATTTTTGCAGGAGGTACTTCGGAAGATGTGTTCGTACTGTTTACACGTGGGCAGTGGTCTACTTATAATTCTTTCTATGGCCTGTCTACCATGCCGGAAAACGAAGGCGGCTGGTCCGACTTCTTCCCGGAAATTAACTTCTTTAATAACTTCCCCGCAGGTACGCGGAAAGATGCCACCTTCTCCACACAGTTTGTGATAAAAGGGGATACTATTTCCTGGAAAAATGTAACTACCAAACATCCCTATTATAAAAAATTCACCATCCAAACAGGACAGAAAGACACGTACATGTCCAACAACCCGGTGATCATGTTACGCTATGCGCAGGTGTTGCTCACCTATGCGGAAGCACAGGCACGTGCTGCCGGCACACCCAATGAAGAAGCCTATGCCGCCATTGATGCTGTACGTTTGCGGGCTGGTCTCGGAAAACTCACTGCAGGTTTATCAGGTCCTGATTTTGCCGAAGCGGTAGTTAATGAAAGAGCCTGGGAATTAGCCGGAGAATGGAATCGTTGGTTTGATCTTATCCGGTTAGAAAAGGTGGAAGCGGCCAATGCGAATAAAGATCCCAATGACTTGCCGTTGAGTGGCGCAATTACCAAACAAAAATACTGGATGCCTATTCCGGGTGTAGATGCTGTTATTAATCCGAATCTCTAGTGATTTTTATTCCGCGATAAAACAATACCCGTTATGAAAAAAACTTTACTGCTCGTATTGTGCAGCGTATTGCTGTGCAATATCCTCCATGCCCAGTACCTGCTACTGGACGACATGGAAGGCCATGGCCCCTGCTCCGGCAGATGGTCGTATTACGCAGGGGCGGGAGCCACAGGGTCGGTACTATTTCACGTGGCCAATCCAGCTCCCTCCTCTGTAAATCCCAGTCCCTATGTAGCAAAATTCACGAAGGACACTTCCTGTTTTGAGTACATGAGCGCCAGTTGTCCGCTCACTTCCACTTTCGACCTTTCGTCCAACAGTACTTTCAAAATGCTGGTATACAGCAATGTGAAAGAAGAAATTATGTTCAAACTGCAGCCTGGCAGTGACTACACGAAGGCCGTATTTTTCACGTACAAAGTCACTAACATCAATCAGTGGGAAGAAGCCACTTTCAATTTCCAAAGTGTAAAGAACAGAACAGATCTGAACAATATTTCTGTACAATTTATCGATGGCAAAAAAGCCAATGGCATTTTATATTTCGACCTGGTACAGGCACCTAATCCGGTTGGGATCACGTTAACGAATACACGTATCCTGATGGGACAGGAAAACGGTGCCATCATTCCTGCAAAGCTGAATGGTGCTGCGTTTAAGCCAACTCTGAATAAAGGGTCCTGGAATGCTGCGAATCTTCCACCCGGCGTTACGATCGACAGTGTTCAACGGGTAAATGATACTATCGCTAACATTGTACTGGCGGGTAATTCGGCCGCTAACTATTCCAAGAGAACCTTGCAGTTATCTGTTGCAGGTACGGAGCTGGATACTGCCAATACCGCTTTTTATACGGCTAAAGGAAATGCCGTGTTTGAAGGGAACCCGGCGTGGACCATGATCTTCGGTGATGAATTCAATACCAGTGGATTGCCTGATCGCACCAAATGGACAGTGGACCCACGCCCCAAAGGATGGATTAATGGAGAACAACAGGTATACACGGATACCACGCACGACAACATCCGCGTGAGGAATGGCGACCTGGTGATCACCGGAAAAAAAGATTTTCCGAATGGAAACACCACGGAGCCGTGGTCTTCCGGCAGATTGATTTCCCAGGGCAAGATGGATTTTACCTATGGTAAAGTAGAAGTGCGGGCCAAACTGCCCAAAGCCAGAGGCTCCTGGCCAGCCATCTGGCTCATGCCTACTGCCAGTGTATATGGTGCATGGCCCCGCAGCGGTGAACTGGATATCATGGAACATGTAGGTAATAATCTTCGTACCGTATTATCCACGGTGCATACGCAAAATAATAACTGGACAAATGGTGGACATCTGAGCGCCTCCCGTGTGATCCCGGATGTAAATACTGCCTACCACGTATATGCGATGGAGTGGTCAGCGGATTCATTGATCTTCACTTATGACAGCAGCCGCGTGTATGCATATGCGAATCCGCAAACAGACTGGAAAGACTGGCCCTTTGATCAGAAATTTCATGTAATCCTGAACCTGGCGATAGGCGGGGGAATGGGCGGTAACATTACGGAGGCCGACTGGCCGGATAGTATGAATGTAGATTATGTAAGAATTTACCAGAAAGGGTTGGGTACACCGGTATTGGATACTATCCTGGTGGCTCCTGCCAACCAGGTATTGCTTCCAGGCAAGTCCATTCAGTACACCGCTACCGCCAATGATCAGAATGGCCGTCCGATAACCATCAGCCCTGTATGGACTATCACTGGTACCGGCAATACTATCACCACTGGTGGCCTGGCGACCTTCCAGTCTTCCGGCACTATAACGGCAACGGCTACTGTAGATAGCGTTACCAGGTTTACTACTACCTACGCTAATATCCGTCCCACCAACTATAAACCAATACCGGCCAGGATAGAAGCGGAAGCTTTTGATAACAGCAATACCTGTTGTACAGAACCGGTAGGAGATACCAGTGGCGTGGTAAACGTGAGTTATATTGGAAAAGGCACCTGGATGGAATATGATATTGATGTACCGGATAGCGCCATGTACCGGATCCAGTTTAGGGTGGCTGTTAGTACAGTATCGAACATATCTGTTCAACTGGATACCACCAGCCTGGTGACCATGAACCTGCCTGTATCCGGTGGCTGGCAGAATTGGAGTACCATCTCTTCTCCCGCCTTCAAACTAAAAAAAGGACGGCAAACGATCCGGATCTACGCCAATACTTCCGGCTGGAATTTCAACTGGCTGAAGTTCATTCCTGCAAATGCAGTGGCACTTAACTCCATTACCGTTGCACCGGATTCTGTATCTGTAACGGCACTCGCCACAAAGCAGTTTGCGGCCAACGGACTTGATCAGTTTGGAGATAAGATGGCTATTACGCCAGAATGGAAAGTGAATAATAGTTTTACGATGATCAGCCAGACTGGTTTATTTACCGCCGCAGATACCAGCGGATACTTCACCATTCAGGTCAGGGACTGTGGTGTTACAGGCACTGCAACGGTGAAGGTATTGCCACTGCCTGTACTCACGCGTATCAGGATATCCCCTGATACCGTTACCATTCCCGTGGCTGCCAGTTATACATTCACCGCTAAAGGATATGATCAGACAGATAGCATCATGCCGTTGCCATCTTCCAAAATATGGGCAGTAACCGGTACTGGTAATAGTATTAATGCCAACGGCATTTTAACGGCAGGTGACACGCCTGGTAATTACCAGGTAACATTAGCCGCCGGTTCCATAAGAGATACCGCCAACATATCACTGGTATACGGTTGCACGGTGAATGGTAAGTATGAAGCAGAATCCGCATCTTCTATTTCTTCCGGTCCGGTATTGGAGGCTTGTACAGATGAGGGCGGCGGTCAGAATTATAAAAACCTTTATGTAGGGCATTGGTTTGCCTACAGTACGCTGAATGTGCCGGTAGCCCGCAGGTATAATATTAGCCTGAGAGTATTGTCCACTGCGCCATCGCAGGCATCGGTAGGCCATGGTGGTCAGACGTTTGGCACCATCAACATTCCTTCTACCGGTGGTGTTTGGAAAACAATTAAAGATACCATCACACTGCCGGCATTATCTTATACCGGTATTCATGTAGTATCAGGTACCTTTAAATTCAACTGGTTCAGTATTGATGATTGTGTAGCACCGCCACCTCCGCCATTGGCCAGGATTGAGCTGACACCGGGTGATGTATCGTTGCCAGCCGGATCAGCGCAGCAGTTCACCGCCAAAGGATATGATGCAGACAGCAACGAAGTAACATTAGCTGCACCAGTTTGGTCCGTAACCGGAACGGGTAATGTTATCAGTGCAGGTGGATTGTTTACGGCAGATACTATAATAGGCACTTATACAGTAACCGTTGCCGTGGGGAACATCAGCAAAACCGCCACTATCCATATTGCACAATACAACTGTTCGGTGAATAATAAATACGAAGCAGAAAGTGCGTCTGCCCGCATCTCCGGACCTGTACTGGAAACCAGTACTGATGTTGGCGGCGGACAGAATTTTACAAGTTTAAAAGTGAGCGATTGGTTTGCGTATAACAACCTGATTGTGCCAACCGCCGGTAGGTATACCTTGCGTATTCGTGTATCCACCACTGCACCTGCACAAGTTGGTATTGGTAATGGAGGCGTGGTTTTCGGTGTAGTTAATCTGCCTAATACCGGGGGGACCTGGCAAACCATCAGCGACACCGTTACATTGCCAGCATTGACCTACACCGGTATTCTCGTGAGAGCCGGCACGTTTAAATACAATTGGTTTATCATTGATAATTGTACACCGATACAACCATTATCTGGTATGTCATCGGCTGTGGCAGCAACTATGAAAACAATTACTGTATCAAAAACACGGGTTTATCCAAATCCTTTTGCTACGCAACTCACCATTGAGTTCCAGGAGGCTTATCACACTGCCACTTTGGTAGATATAACAGGCAAGGTGATACAACAATGGAAGATAGCGCCAGGGACGTTCAGGATGAATAAAAATCTAGGGAATCTGAGGAGAGGGATGTATCTGCTAACGTTGGAAGGAAGAGGGAAGAGTGAAGTGATAAAGGTGATTAAGTTATAATTGAAAAAGGCTGACCTGAGAGGGTCAGCCTTTTTTTATGTTTCTGAGCAATTATTCAACATCAAAATTCAATAATACAGAAAGGTCGACTTCTAACCCCTTCGCCAATTCTGTTAGTGTAATTAAAGTAACATTCACTTTCCCCATTTCCATTGCACTTATCTTACTGTAATCTACCCTGCACCTGTGTGATAATTGCCGCTGGCTTAAATCTTTCTCATTTCTTAATTTAGCCAGGTGCTCACCAAACCTCCTGATAATCTTCTTATCGTTTTCATTAATCATTGATGCAGCATGTTGATTAACGCAAAGCATCAAAGAAAATTCAAAAATACCGCTTACTAATTAGTAAGCATGGCGATATTTTACTTATTTTTACGAAGAATTAAATTAATCCTTCACTACGTATTATATAACGTGAGTGGCCGGCTTAATAGATCATGGCGTATTACTGCGTACGCTTCTTTCATTACATTTCTTTTAACCCCTTTAATACTATTATCATGGAAAAAAACATTCAGGAGAGCATACTTACCAGTCAATCAAATACGGTATTGGGTATGCATACGTTCCTTAGTGCGCTACCAATAATATTCAGAGAGTGTGTATGTGAGGAGTGCAATTGGAGTACTCCTACCTTTTACCGAAAAATAAGGACGAAGGATACTGTAGATCCGGGGAACAAAAAGCGGGTAATATCTGCCATCAGTAATGCGGAAAAAGAAACCATAAAAAAAATAATTAAGAAGCTACATGCGTTGCTTGAGCAACGTTTAGAGCCATACGCAGTTCAGGAAATAAGTAATAATAAGTAACCTCATTAAACCGGTTTTTTATGACTGAAAAAGAACTACTGATATTGGCAATTGCTGATTTGGAAAGTAAATGTCTATTCCTGAAACAGGAAATTCCAAAATTGGCCAGAGAAATTAGAAGTCTGAATGAAGAAGTTTATTTGTTGAAAAAGACGGGTGGGCTTATATGCTCATAGATATAAACTGAAAAGTTTTCAAGATTTAAATATAAAGGCCGCGCGTGAAGAGTGGCCTTTATATCGAATATCATTAACCGAAGAAGACGGTTTTCAGTAACATTTATTACCTATCCACCGGTGTAGGATTTTTAATAAAAAACAACCCATCAAATACATTGGGCCACATACCAGTACTCGGTATATAATCCATGATCATACCAGTTGTTGGATTACCTACCTTACCTTTCATCGTTTGATAATTAGTGAAGCTATACTTGTAGCCGGTTTTTGAAAGCTGGCCTTCTATACTTTCCGGCGTTACCGTAGGAATGGTTTGCAGTTTGCCATCATTGAAATCTATAAAGGTACCTGCAGCCCCGGTAAAACCAATCGTATAGGCTTGCTTGCCAAAATGCTGATGGACAGCAACACCCAGTGGCACATAGGATGCGTAGAAACCGGTCAGCCCGGGATTCTCCGCTTTAAGGTCGCTGGTGCCTTTAGATACGTGCAGGTTATGCGCCCATACAATGATCTTTTGGCCGGGATATACTTTTTCCGCCAGCCATATTATGTTTTCCGCCATTTGCAGATCACGTACACTCATTTCATTGCCTTGCACCATTTCCCAATAGCGGGTGGCTTCGGATTCAATGCTGCACACTACGCGATACCAGAATCCGCCGGAGGCAATGAAGTGATTTTCAGGTGTCACATCATCAGGTGATAATGTCTTTTTCAGTTCCGCCAGTTTGCTGAAAAATGTTTTCTTCTCTTCTTCGGAGGGACGGTAGGCCCGGGAAGCCATAGTCGCTACGGAAAGTTTTTTGAATACTTCCCAGTCAGGGCCGAGCAGGAAAGGGTATTTGTTTTGCAGGAATTTTTCGAAATCAGGAAACAGCAGCGTCTTTGCTTTTTCGCCGGAGTGCTGACTTTCAAATCCTGTTACCGTCAATTGATCGGGTTGATGCACTTTTGACTGGATGTAATCGAATAAAGGAATCATTTGTTTGCTGCCGGCATACATGTAGAATAAGCTACCGGGAATTTCTTTTTTAAAGCTGCCATTGTTGAGTGTATTTTCCCAGATGCGGGCTACATCATAAAAGCCACTTTCAAATGCGAGTACATTGAAACCCAGCTTTTCATGCAGATATTTTATGATTCTCGTTTTTGCTAGATAAGTTGATCCTTCGCCATGTGTTTGCTCTCCCAGCAGCACAATCCGGGAATTGCCTATGGCCTCTTTGATGCTTTGCAGGTCGGAGAAATCAGTATCAGCAGGATCAATAGATCTGACGGCCGAAATATTTTTTGCAGGGATTTGTTGCTGGCTGCTGCAGGGTAATGCGAGCAACAGGAGACCGGTGAGTAGCCGGCTTATACAGACAGGGGACATAGTATAATTTTGAGGTTGTAAACATAAGGGTTCGTTGGCAAAATATTTCAATGGCAGTGCTCTTTTGTTGGTTAAATGTGATGGGTGGTATTTACCGGAGGGAACAACATTCAGCCGGATGTTGTTCCCTTTGTTTTGCCCCTGTATTTTAAATATAAAATGTTTTGATTAACCTTGTATTCCAGCGGGATGAAATCCCGGTTGTGCCCTTGATATAATCACCTTTTCACTTAAATACTAACTGTTATGAATCTACGATTACCAGTTGCCATTGGTATTATTGCATTTGCTCTTGCTTCCTGCGGAGAAAAAAAAGCCCCTGTAACAGTTGCTGAAGCACTGCCACTCACAGGTACCTGGAAATTAGCCTATAGCAAGATGATAAAAAATGGTGACACCAGCACCACTTATCCTGTACCAGGTAAGCCAAACGAAATGATTAAAATGTTTAACGGAAGTCATTTCTCCTTTTTTTCACACGACCTGTCGAAAGGAAGTGACAGCGCTACGGCGGCCTTTAGTTCGGGTGCGGGCACTTATACCTTAACGGGAGATAAGTATGAAGAACATCTGCAGTATTGCAGTTACCGTGGTTGGGAAGATAAACACTTTTCTTTCACCGTCACTTTGCAAAATGATACACTGATACAACGAGGCATAGAAAAAATTGATAGCCTGAATGTAAATCACGAAATTGTAGAAGCGTATACCCGTTTACGTTAAACCTGATTTATATGAGTGCAAATATTCCTTTCCAGACAATAGACTGGTCTGCCATCGAAAAAACAATTCATCCGGGAGAAACGGGCACCTCGTGGTGGCAAACATTGCAGCTGCCGGGGCTGAGGATAAGGATCGTAGAGTATTCGCCTGGTTACCTGGCAGATCACTGGTGCCGGAAAGGACATATTGTTCACTGTTTACAGGGAGCGTTCATCAGTGAGATGGAGAATGGAGAATGTTTTGAGTTGTCAGCAGGTATGAGTTATGTGGTATCAGATGAATTAAGTTCTCATCGTTCGGTTGCTGATGAAGGCGTGAAGCTGTTAATAGTAGATGGAGATTTTTTAAAACCATAAGTTTTAATTTATAAAATAAAAACGGAGATAGGTAGGTATACTACTTATCTCCGTTTTTTTATTTAAAGGATTTTACTGCTTTTTAAGGAGTGTTTTTAATGTAACCATTTGGTTACGTGTGTTCGGTTTGTTAACAAATGCATTCTTTCCCTGATCGGCCATGGGCGTGATTCTTACCATTTTTTAAACATTCGTGCTTAACAACTGCTTAACCAGTTGGCTCATTTTATAGCATTACTTTTAAGTTAAGTTTTAAAAAAGGGATGTGAAATAAACCACTTTCAACCACCGTGTTAAACCAGTAGAAAAGTAATTTTCTAAAACCGGACAGCTTAAAAAATCATGTAATTTTTTCCTAAACCAGTCTCTCAAAAAGGAAATGAGAATGCAACAAAACAACCAAGATGCAGTCCTCCTGGAACTGCTAAAAGATGGTAGTGCCGAAGCTTTTACGACAGTGTACACTAAGTATCACCGTATTCTGATGATGCTCGCCGTAGACATGCTCAAAGACGAAGATAAGGCAGAAGATCTTATTCAGGAGTTTTTCATCGATTTCTGGCAGAAGAAATTGTTTCTGAAAATTGACGCTAATTATCAGAACCGCGACAGGGCTTCTATCATGAAGTGTTACCTGTATGCCAGCGTGCGTAATCGCTGTCTCAATAAAATTACGCGGGAGAAGAAATTTACCAGCATCATTCCGGACGAGGCCTTTCTGCCAAGTGATCCACTGGAAAGCAAAGAAATTTATTTCCAGGTAAATACTGCCCTGAAAAAGAAAGTACCGCCTAAATCATCCACCGCTTTCCGCCTGAGGCATTATGACCAGAAGAGTCATAAGGAAATAGCCGAAGAAATGAATACCAGTATTCAAACGGTTAAAAACCAGATCGGAACCGCTGTAAAAATTTTACGTGGTCATTTTAGTCCTGCCCACCTGTAAATCCAGGTAAACCTCTCATAGCATTTGTTAAACGCTTATACCTTGTTGCGCACCGCCTTTAATAGGTACAGGGATTGGCATGTTAATGTGTTGATAGTCATGGCTTTAAATAGCCATGACTGCCCTTTTAGCGAATGGTCAAAATGGTTGCCTTTGTAGATAAATAAATAATTCCTTATTGCGTAAATTGTTTTCCCGATTGCGTAGCTGCTTTTGCCTTTTATAGCCTCTCTTTGCACCTGCGAAAATGCTAAACAAAGACCAAAAATGATAAGGGTATATCTTCTTCTTGCCTTCTTTATACTTCCCTTTTTTACCTATGGTGGTATCCCTGACGAAGGGACTAACAATAGCGTACAGGGCGTAATTACTACATCAGACGGCCATCCGGCCAGTAATGTAACGGTGCTGCTGAAAGGAATTTCGAAAGGAACCGTTACCAATCAAAGCGGAGAATTCCTTTTTAAGAACGTTGCCAATGGACATTATCAGCTGGAAGTTTCTATGGTAGGATTCGAAACGATCCGGCAACCCGTTACCGTGGAAAACGGTAAAAATGTAGTGCTACAGATCGTTCTGCAAACTTCTTCCCAAAAACTGGAAGAAGTAGTGATTACCAGCGGCGGCAACCGTTTTGCCAAAAAGGAAAGTGAGGACGTATCCAAACTCCCCCTGAAAAACCTGGAGAATCCCCAGGTGTACAGCGTAGTAGGAAAAGAGCTGATGAAAGAACAGGTGATCACCGACTATAACAGTGCTTTTAAGAATATTCCCGGAGCCGGTATCCCCATTGTATACAACCAGGGCAGAAGCTCGGCCATCTCCAGGGGATTCACCACCGCTAACCTGGTACGTAATGGGGTAGGTAGTTTTGTGTATACCAACGTAGATCCGGCCAACCTGGAACGGATTGAAGTGATCAAAGGCCCCTCTGCCACCTTATTCGGCAGTACTTTATCCTCTTACGGTGGATTATTTAACCGGGTCACTAAAAAGCCCTTTGAAAGTTTTAAAGGAGAAGTATCCTATTCAGGCGGCAGCAGGGATCTGAACCGCCTAACGCTGGATGTGAATACTCCTTTGAATGAGAAGAAAACGGCCTTATTCCGCTTTAATGGCGCTGCACATACAGAACGTAGCTTCCAGGACGCCGGCTTCAGTAAAAACTTTTTGCTGGCGCCCAGCTTTTCCTATAAGGCAAACGACCGCCTTACCTTCCTGCTCGATGCGGAAATGAGCGGCTATAAAGCCACCTCCCCGGTCAGAATGAACACCTACGCCAAAGGGAAAGCACACAGTGTGGAAGACATGGGCGTGCCTTACAATATGTCTTTTGCGGATAACTCTATCTATTACACCAGTCAGCAGTTGAACATATTTGCCCAGATAAAATATAAACTGTCTGATAAATGGACTTCACAAACCGTTGCTTCCTGGACACGCTCTTCTTCAGAAGGCTATACTACCCAGTTGAACGTAGTGAGCGATAGTACCCTCAGCCAGGCAGTTACTTCACAAACCTATCCCTACCATGGGCTAGACATTCAACAAAACTTTATAGGCGACTTTCCTATCGGTAACATGCGTAACCGGTTGGTAGTTGGTGCGGATTTTTACCGCCTGAGAGCCTCCCGCAATGATGCGACCATCAATATGCCTGCAGTGAATTTCAGAACGCCGCCTCCTGGCTATAACGGCTTTAACCGCGATAAAGTAGGGCCGCTGTTCAATAAAGTACCGTTTGCCATTTTCGACAGTAACCGGGAAAATACCTACAGTGCTTATTTTTCTGATGTGATCAATATTACAGAGCAACTGCTGGTAATGGCCAGCTTACGGTTAGATGATTACCATAACCTGGGTGCTTATTATCCTGGCAAGGATTCTACGGCTGGAGCATTCAACCAAACGGCCCTGTCGCCCAAGTTTGGTGCAGTATACCAGATCATCAAAAGCCGCTTGTCTTTATTTGCCAACTATATGAATGGGTTTCAAAACCAGAGTGGTACCGATTTTAATGGCAATACTTTCAAACCACAGCAGGCCAACCAGATCGAAGGGGGCGCCAAACTGGATCTTTTCAATGAAAAGCTGAACGCTACTTTTAGTTATTATAATATCTCCGTAACCAACTCCACCTATGATGATCCGGCACATGGCGGTTATCAACTTCAGGATGGAACCCAGGTGAGCAAAGGATTTGAAGCGGAAGTAATTGTCAATCCTTTAGCCGGGCTTAACATCATCGCCGGATATACCTACAACGAAAGTAAGATGGATAAGGCATCGCCTAAATTACAGGGATTACGTCCCAGCGCTGCGGGACCAGCTACCATGGCTAACCTGTGGATTAGTTACCGATTGGTGAAAGGCGCTGTAAAAGGCCTGGGGCTTGCCTTTGGTGGAAACTATGGCAGCCAGTCTTTCCAGACCAATACCAGCACCTTTGCATTCACCATACCTTCTTATACCGTTATGGATGCATCCGTATTCTACGACCGGAAAAAATATAGGATTGGGGTAAAAGTGGATAATCTCACTAACGAAAAATACTGGTCTAACCGCCTGGCGGCGCAGAACACCACAAGGGTGACCGGAAATATTACCGTGAAATTTTAGCATAAGTAGACCCTGCATAATAGCAAAAGGGAAGCACCCGGCGTTTTCCGGTGCTTCCCTTTTTTGTAACAGGCTTTTATCCCTGGTATACTACGTTATGTAAATGCTGCTCTTTAATGATCTTTCCCGCTTTCCAGTGAGCTACTGAAATCTGCCGGTAATCGACTGCACCTATTTTACTATTGGTAAACTGGTAATGCCATTGCGCTACGGAGTAATTATCGATGACGATACTGTTTTCCAGCACCATTTTCATATCAGTGGTATTGCCTAAAAAACCGGCAGCCGCCTTGCGCAATGCTTCCAGGCCATTGATAGCCGGACCGTCATTATCCGCCGAACTTATGTTTTCATCATAATACTGTTCCAGCGCTTCCATAAATTTACCTTGCCCAACCAGGTGGTGAAACCCTGCTACCCTTGCTTTGAAGTCTTCCATACTTTTTTTACCAAATTTCCTCCATTAAAGTTTGGYTGTATTGTAAAAAGGCGACAATATGCAGGATGCCTGCATTTGAAAAGAAGCAAGACGTTGCCACAGGAATCCTGAACCGGGAGAAAGGAACCCCTTTCTTTCAGTTAAACAGGTATTTCCCTACGGCATGGCTGGCCGACTTTGTAGAGCACTACTGGATAGTGGAGTGGTCATTGCCGGCAGGATATACCCATGTGCAGGAGGTACTGCCCACCTTGTCTGTACAGCTGGCGTTTCAGCTCAATGAAGCCATTGTACACGGCGTTAAAAAGCAACGATTTATCCAGCACATCTCCGGAACAGGCAGGGTAGCAGGCGTGAAGTTTAAACCGGGCGGCTTTTATCCTTTTCTCAAAAAGTCAGTATTAACGATTGCACATCACGAAATCGACGCATATGCTTTACTGGGTATTACAACGCCACCTATACACGTTCCTGTGTCCGGTGAACACGGGCCTGTGCTTGAAGCAATAGAAGCCCTGCTGCATTCCCTTCTCCCGAAAAAAGAAGAAAAAATGGTACTGGTACAACAGATCGCCGCTACTGCATTAGCCGATAGAACGATGATTTCTACTACCCGGCTGGCGGCACATTTCCACCTGACCATCCGTACGTTGGAACGACTATTCAGTAAGTATGCCGGTATCAATCCTAAATGGGTGATTAAAATTTTCAGGTTTCATGATATCGTAGAACGTATTGCCGGCAGTAGTGAAGTGAACTGGGCCCAGCTGGCAATCGATCTTGGATACTTCGATCAGGCACATTTTATAAAAGATTTCCGGATGATTATGGGAAAAACGCCCCAGGAGTACGCGTTGGAGTGCAGGAAGCCGTAGTCGCCGTGGGAGACGGGCAGTAATTTATCGTATAGGATGAGAGTGCTCTGTGTTTTAATGCCGCAAGCAACGATTAAAGGTAATTATACGTAGTACCTATAAACAACTGTTATGAAAAAAGTATCTTTTTTCCGTCTTTACAGGACACGGTTGCTGGCATACAGTTTAGTGGTAATTGCTGCATGGCTGGCCGCTTGTAGTAAAGGTAACGGATATGGTGGTGGCGGTACTAATCCACCTCCTGCGGGAACATCTTACACCCTTAGTGCAACCCTTAATAGCGCACAGGAAACCCCTCCTAATTCAACTACCGGTTCTGGAACACTTACAGGGACTTATGACCCTTCTTCGTACCAGGTGAATTACACCGTTACATGGACAGGTATCAGTGGTGCACCTGGTGGCATGCACTTGCATGGCCCGGCAGTGGCAGGGCAAAGTGCTGCGGTAGTAGTAGGGATTACGGGCTTTACTGCAACCACTTATGGTAGTGTTTCCGGTTCTGCGGTGATTACGCAAAGTCAGGGCGCTGATTTGATAGCCGGGAAATACTATGTTAATATTCATACTGCCGCTTATCCTGACGGAGAAATAAGAGGACAGATCAGCAGCATGAAAAAATAGTATCCATACAAAATGCGCAGAAACGCAGCGTTCATTTGGCCATACATGGGCCATCCTGGCATATTTATGGCCAAATTGAAAACAGGCATCCGGCGCCTGTTTTTTTGCATAGAACAAACAGATAGGACTTACCCTATTAGCTTTATGGGAACGATATTATTATATTGCGGACCAAAATCAATCAATTGATTGTTCCGGTTTTGCCGGGCTGAGGACATGCATAGGTCTTATCATTACTAAAATAATTTTTACTTGCCGGATATTTCTTCATATAACGAGAAGGAGTTCCTGAATGCTATTGCGGAGGGTGATGACGTAGCTTATGCGCAATTATACAGGCATTACTGGAATGAAGTGTACTCACTTGCGCTGGCGTTCCTGAAATCTCCTGCTCTGGCAGAAGATACCATACAGGAAGTATTTGTGAAGCTATGGCTTAAAAAAGAAAGTATTACTGAATGGAAGGATTTCAGGGCTTATTTTATGGCGATGGTGCGTAATGAAATCATCAATACATTGCGCCAGGGAAAGCGCCATATGCTGATCCGGAATATCAACTCCGAAATCGAAATAACCCAATCTTCTCCCCAGGAAGAATTATTGCGTGGTAAGGAAGCAGCTACCCTGATACAGGAAGCGCTGAGTAGTTTACCGGTAAAACAACAAACTGTCTTTTCCCTGAGCCGGACAAACGGGCTTACGCACGACCAGATTGCAACACAAATGCAGCTTTCAAAAAAAACAGTGGCTAACCTCATTACGCTTGCGTTGAACCATATCCGGGATTATCTTCATCGAAAAGGATATCTTCTGGAAGTCTTATTGGGGGCTATAAGCCTGCTTTTTTTAAAAAAATAGCTGTTTTTTCGGGAGTATCATTTCCATTTTACGTCTTACATCTACACATATGTGTCCGATCCATAAAAGAAGTATGTTCATGAACACGCCATTTATTGAACTGATTGAT
The DNA here is from genome assembly GCF_056399985.1 of Chitinophaga sp. 01L420. Classification (NCBI taxonomy): domain Bacteria; kingdom Pseudomonadati; phylum Bacteroidota; class Chitinophagia; order Chitinophagales; family Chitinophagaceae; genus Chitinophaga; species Chitinophaga sp. 01L420. Next base: position 97,705 of record NZ_JBFTSK010000008.1, on the reverse strand, counting down.
GCCTGGCTGACTGATGCTTTGACTCCCCGGGAGGAAGAGGCTTTTATAATTATGCTGGAAGACAAGGCTAATTATGACATACTGGAAAGGGTTATAGCAGAAAAAGCCGAAGCACAATCCCTGATCGGCCAGGAAGATGTGAACCGCAGAGAGAAAAGCCTATTGGCTTTGCAGCAAAAATTAGAGGTATTGAATAAAGAATTGCCTGCTGTGCCATTGATACGTCCACTGTATAAGCGGATATGGGCGGCTGCGGTAGTGCTGCTGGTACTGGCCGCCGGAATATATTTCCTGATACCTGCTGGCCGGCAGAAGCACCTGGTTGCCTTGCCACCTGTTGCCAGGCCATCCGACATTGCGCCGGGAAGAAATGGAGCGATACTAACACTTTCAGATGGATCCGCTATAGTGCTGGATAGTGTGAAAGATGGGCTGGTGGCCAATCAGAACGGCGCAAAGATAATGTTGCAGCAAGATGCATTGACTTATGCTTCCAGTGGACGAAAAACGGGAGAAGCCACTTTGAATATGATATCTACTCCACGGGGCCGGCAGTTCAAAGTAGTTTTGCCGGATGGTACAAAGGTTTGGTTAAATGCTGCTTCCTCTGTTAGGTATCCTACTGCTTTTGGTGGCCGGGAAAGAAGAGTGACCGTTACCGGGGAAGCCTACTTTGAAGTGGCTGAAAATGCACAGGCCCCCTTTTACGTAGGTATCAACCGGGAAACCGAAATACAGGTATTGGGAACAGATTTTAACATTAATGCCTATGGGGATGAACCGGTTATTAAAACCACACTGCTGGCAGGGAGCGTGAAAATAGTCAGAGGGAACAGGGCAAGCATACTGAAACCGGGAGAAGAAGCGGCAGTGCACACGATCAATGCCTCCAATACAACTATTAGTATACAACCGGCGGATATAGAGAAAGTCGTTGCCTGGAAAAAAGGCATCTTCGATATGGAAGGAGAAGGGACCRCCACGTTTATGAGGCAGCTATCGAGGTGGTATGACCTGGAAATAGTATATAACGGCCCGGTACCTGAAAGAAAATTTCATGGAAAATTAGGAAGAGACCTGCAGTTGTCACAGATACTGGATGTGCTTTCACAATTCAATATCCGGTATCAATTAACCGGAAAAGTATTAACAATAGAATAAACCACCATTAAGATAAGTAAATCACTATTAAATGATCTGACTATGATTAGATGAAATGACATCTGAAAAACAGCAGAAAAAAAACCGGAAGTGTTACTAGCACTCCCGGTATAAAACGCTGGCTGATTTCAAAAACAACTTGCACTTCAATACAGGATTGCCTTATTATCAACCAACAAACTGATGCAAAAGTATGCAATTAAATGCTTTTTGTAACCGGGGAAGCTTTGTGTTCACAAACTGCCGGTTAATCAACCAAACTTTGCGAGTTATGAAATTGACCGCATTTATTTCCCTTGTCTTTTGCCTGCATATTTCAGCCAGGAGTTTTTCTCAGAAGATAACTTTTACAGGGAATAAAATGAAATTGGAAAGAGTATTGGAAGCGGTAGAGCGGCAAACAGGCTTCGTTGCCTTTTATGATGAAGAGGCATTGAAAACTGCCCATTCCGTAACCATTTCAGCCAACAACCAATCTTTAGAAGTATTCCTGAAAGAAATCTTTAAGGATCAGGCGCTGGGGTTTACCATAAAGAATACCTCCATTATCATCAGTAGAAAAAACATACCTCCTGAACAGGTGAATGTGTTGCCATCTTCGCTTTCCGTACCGCCCATTAAAGGAACCATCCGCGGTCCCGATGGTATTGCACTTTCTGGAGTATCTGTTCGCGTACAGGGGTCTAACAAGGGTGCCATAACGGATGTAAATGGTCAATTCACCATCACCGTGAAGGAAAATGATATACTGATGATCTCTTACGTGGGATTTACCGGTCTGTTTTTTAAGGTAAACGCTTTAGGAGCACTCTCCCTTATCGCAGCTGATAAGCAGGTAAACGCAGCGCTGGTGCTGCTCAATACGGCTGATGGTCCTGTGATCCGGCTGGAACCAGATCCTACACAATTGGAAACAATTACGGTGAATACCGGCTATCAGCAGATTTCAAAAGAAAGAAGTGCAGGCGCTTTTTCAAACCCGGAAATGAGTGTGGTGAGAGATCGCAGCACCAGTATGAATATCCTGCAAAGGATAGAAGGACTTGTGCCTGGTTTCGTGGTCAATAACTCCCCCAGCGCTGCTACTGACGGTACCACATTCCAGATACGTGGACTCAGCACCATCAAAGCAGATAAGAATCCATTGTACGTAGTGGATGGTATGCCGGTGAACAATGTAACTTTCATTAATCCGCAGGATGTAGCGGATATCAGTGTGTTGAAAGATGCTACGGCTGCTTCGATCTGGGGTGCCAGGGCATCTAATGGCGTTGTTGTGATCACCACTAAAAAAGGATATGCACGCAACAAATTAAGTGTGGCATATGATGGCTTTGTGAGCTTTCAGGGAAAACCGGATTTCAGTTATTTCCCTGTATTAAATAGTCAGCAATACATACAGGCTGCTAAGGAAACTTTTGATCCGGTTAATCAGCCATATAGTATTGCCAGTACATACACTCCTGGTGCAGGAAATCATACAGGGCTTTCTCCAGACAGGCAAATACTGTATGATATGTATAGGGGAGTGCTTTCTGCGGCACAGGGTAATGCCAGGCTGGATAGTTTATCCGGTATCAATAACCTCGATCAGATAAAGGATATCTGGTACCGGCCGGCCAGGCTAACGAATCATACCGTATCCGTATCAGGGGGCTCAGAGAAGTACACGTTTTACGGATCTATGGCCTACACTGGTACAACAGACAATACCCCTGGTAATAGCAACAATACCTATAAATTAAATGCCCGTCAGGACTTTAACTTTAATAAAAACCTGAAGGTTTTCCTGCTGACAGATATTACCAACCAGGTAGTTGCTGCCCGGCGTGCTATATCTCCGGACGCCCGCTTTTTGCCTTACCAGTTATTCACCGATGCTTCCGGTAAAAGTATTTCCATGCCATACATGGGGTACCTGAGCAATGAATCCAGGGCGGATATGGAAGTCAGAAGCAGGATTAATCTCGACTTTAATCCGGTCGATAATGTCAGCACCGGTTATACAAAAGGGAATGCATTGCTCGCACGGATCAATACAGGTATTACCATTAATCTGACACATGGTTTTCGGTTTGAGGGCATGTATGGTTATATAAAGGGGAATAACCGGACTGTTGTTTATGATGATAATACCAACTATCAGCAACGGGTGAAGGTGGTTAACTTTACGGTAGCACCAACTGCTGCCGCTATTCCTGTATATAATCTGCCTACAACCGGTGGACAGTATAATGTAGTCGGCACTAATCAGGACAACTGGATAATCAGGAATCAGCTGGTGTTTGACCGTAGCTGGAAAAACAGCCGTCATCAGTTGACAGCGCTGGCGGGGCAGGAAGCACAGGAACAGAAAGTTATTTCTAATAACAACCGGCAATATGGTTACGATGAGCGGCTGCAAACATATGCACTGGTTAATTACCAGGCATTAGCGGCTACCGGGGTTAAAAATCCGGTAATGGCAAATTCCTCCAATGGTTCTTTTTTAGCAGATACGATTTTCTCCCAGTCAGAAACGGTGTCTCGCTTTACTTCCTGGTATCTGAATGCTGCATATACTTTCAACCGCAAATATTCGTTGAATACCGCCTGGCGCAAGGATCAGAGTAACTTGTTTGGGAAAAATAAATCTGCCCAAAGTAAACCAGTATGGAGTGTAGGGCTCAAATGGGATATTTGTAATGAACCATTCTTTGATGCGGTAAAAGGAGTTAACAACCTGGCATTAAGAGCTACTTATGGTATTACAGGCATTTCCCCAACTCCTGGCAGTGCTTCTTCCTATGATATTTTGTCTGCTGCTAATGCTCCCAATGCTCCTGGTGGGAAAAGCCTGTATGTGTCATCCCCGGCCAATCCTAATTTGACATGGGAGAGCACCAAAACCTTTAATATTGGGGTTGACTTTGCATTTTTCGGTCAACGCCTTACAGGATCGGTGGATGTATACCGGAAAAAAACGACTAACCTGCTCGGTAGCATGCCGGTAAATCCACTCACTGGATATACCAGCATATTTGGGAATACCGGAGATCTTACTAATAAAGGAATTGAGCTTACACTTTCTTCTGGTAATATCATGACCAAAAATTTCAGGTGGATCACCATGCTGACTATGTCATACAATAAGAATAAGATAGATAAATTAGTACAGCAATTCCCTTATACGACTGGTGGCCAGGTGATCAACAGCGCAAATTACCTCGAAGGATATCCCGCCTTCGCTCTCTGGGCATATAATTTTGCTGGGTTGGATAATATGGGAGATCCGCTGGTAAAACTGACAGATAAAACAGTCACAAAAAATCCTACCGCGGTGAAAGCAGATGATGTGGTTTATATGGGCGTTTATCAGCAACCCTGGAGTGGTGGCGTGTCCAACCTTTTCAGCTATAAATCTTTTATGCTGAACGTAAATATTATCTATAATGTAGGGCACAAAATGTTCAGGAATGTAAACCGTACCTATACCGGTTATAGCTTCATCAATAACCAGGACTTCTCCTCCGGTAATCTGCATGCAGATTTTGCCAATCGCTGGAAACAACCAGGCGATGAGGCCCATACCAATATTCCATCTTTTATAACCACAGCAGAAAACACTACCAGGCGCAATACTGATTATTACGTACTTGGTGATCTCAACGTGGTAGATGCTTCCTATGCTAAGATTCGCGATATTTCACTGTCATATTCCCTACCACCTGTCGTTGTCAAAAAGATCCACGCAGAACAACTGACGTTTCGTGTACAGGTATCCAACCTGATGTTGTGGAAAGCCAATCACGATAATATTGATCCGGAATTTCAGGATGCAAGATTTGGCGTTCGTAGTGGTATGCCGGTGAATCAAGGTGCCATCACTATTGGCGCTCATTTAACATTCTAAAAAATAAGGAAATGCTGATGCTGAATAAAAAAATCATTTATCCTTTTATAGTTTTACTGGTTATTGCAATAGGGGGCGGGTGTAAAAAAGATTTCCTGGAAATAAATCCAAAGGGAGTGCTGATTGCTGAAAAAACATCCGACTATGATCAGTTGCTGAACTCGAATATCTCAGTCATCTTACAACCTCAATTAGTATCGGGCGATGAATTGGTGGGCATTGCACCTTATGTTGCCGGAGAAATGACACCGGAGTTCCAGAAGTCTTTCAAGTGGGAAGATGACGTTTATCTTCCGGATGCTTCTCAGACCGAATGGACGATGTTAATGCGCCTGATGTATCAATACAATAAGGTGATAAATGAAGTGATGGATTCCAAAGGAGGAAGCGATGCACAAAAGCAGTCTATCCGCGCAGAAGCCCTTGCATGCCGTGCCTGGTGTAACTTTATGATGGTGAATTTTTATGGTAAGCCATATAACGAAGCGACAGCGGCTACGGATCTGGCTATCCCCAAACTGCTGGCCGCTGATGTAACACAAACAAAATTTACACGTGCTACGGTAAAGGAAATCTATGAGCTCATTATCAGTGATCTCTCTAACGCCCTGCCGAATTTACCAACCGGGCTCACCAACCGCATCAGAATGTCCCGGCCGGCCGCAGAAGGATTACTAGGTAAAGTATATGTATTCATGGGGCAATTTGATAAAGCCCTGATTCAGCTTAATGCGGCGATAAATGATTTGCCCGGCGCCAGTATTCCTGTTGGGTTGTATGATTACCAGAAAGAGTTTGCACCCGGCGGCGCTTTTACCCCCGTAAGCCCGGTTACAGGGCCTTCCAGGGGGAATCTTAATATCGACCAGGAAGTACTTTATCTGCGGCAAACATATAACTACTTCGGGTTCGTATTTTCTTCTATTGTGCTGAGTTCCCGGGCTGTTAATTTGTATCTGCCCGGTGATTACAGACGGGGTTTTTTAACCCCCAACCCATTTGGCGATTTTACAAATGTATATCCTGATGGTATGCTCAGAGCCTGGGGTAACGGGGCCTTCACCAATATTGGTATCACTATTCCCGACATCTGTTTGTTGAGAGCAGAATGTAAATCACGCGGGAACGACCTGCCTGGTGCGGTGGCAGATATGGAAGCTTTCCGGGAGAAGAGAATGCCTGAATCAGAAGTGGCGATACCGTTTACTGTAGCCACTGATAAGGTCGCGCTGACAAAATTCATCCTGAACGAAAGGATCCGCGAATTCCCTGTGCAGGGATACCGATGGTTTGACATGCGCCGCCTTTCGGTGGATCCTGTTTATAAATCGACAGTGGGTACTACGCACACAATATATGATATGAACGGAACAGTGACAGACACTTATAGCCTGCGACCAGAGCGATTAACGCTTCGGATTCCGCTATACATATCTAACAGTAACCCGGATATGACACAAAATCCATAACCCTATTTTTTAAATAATAAACCAAGAATAAAATGAGACTATTTTTTATATGCCTCCTTTGTGCTATTACAATAGGATTGCAGGCACAAAAAAACACGGTGATCGTTGCAAAAGTGAACGGTCTGGAAAAAGATACCGCCGCATGGGGCATCCGGGGATTTGATCAAACGGTATATCCAGCTGTTGAAATATCACAAACAGCAAAGCCTGGCAGTGATCATATGGTCAGGTTCGAGTTTCAGCTGAATAATCCTCAGGAACTGTTGTTCTATACCACGCATACAAGAGCGGCGGTTTTTATGGAACCGGGAGACGTACTGGAGTTGAGCTATGATGCCGTAAATCCGGATTCTACATTGACATTCAGCGGAGGAGGTGCAAAAAGTTCTACCATATTAAATCAGTTGAACAATATTTATGCAACTGATTGGAATAAGCTGGATAGCACCACTACGGGCAATACTTTTGCTGCATTCTATAAGAATGTATACGCCAAACAACTGATTGTTTTACAAAAAAACAAGAAGGTGTTGCCCCCTTATTTTTATACTTATGCAGCAGCAAATATTTATGCATATAAACTTTCCGGGTTAATTAGTGTGCCGGGCCTTTTGCAAATGGTCAAACAAAAAAAGAAATCTGATTGGCTGCCGGCTGACTACTGGTCATATATTAATTTAGTTAAACTGGATAACAAGTGGTTGATTAATCCTAATTATATTAAACTGCTTAATTATTCCTATCCCGCTTTATTACTGGATAAAACCCGCATGGATAAAGGGATCTATGATGAGCCACTGGAAAGAAGCGACAAGCTGCTAAGCATATACGAAATCCAAAAGGAGAAGTATAAAAAGTATCCGGAGGTTATGGCCAAAACATTGCCATCTGCCATCGCAAATGTGCTCCAGAATTCCCCTGATGTTACAAAGAGAAAAGAATTGCTGGACGATTACCTGGAAAACTACTGTAAGAATGATAAAGAACGGGATGAGCTGAAAGCACTCTATGGGAGACTGGCAGCTGTTGGTGTAGGCAAAGTACCACCGCCTTTCACCCTAAAGGACGTAGATGGGAAAGATGTGTCATTGACCGATTTTAAAGGCAAGGTGATATATATTGATTTCTGGGCCAGCTGGTGTACACCCTGCCGAGCGGAGATGAAGGAAGCGGCTCCTGCATTACATAAGAAGTTTGAAGACAACAAAGACGTGGTATTTCTTTATATCAGCATAGATGAAAATACCAATGCCTGGAAAAAAGCTATTGATGATGATAAAATAATCGGAATTCACCTGCTTTCTGATAATGGTGCGAAAGGGCGCCTGGCGCAACTGTTTAATATCAAAGGTGTTCCGCATTATATGATCATCGATAAAGAAGGAAAGGTATTTGATAATGATGCGCCCCGGCCAAGTGAAAGTAAAACAGAAGAAAGGATAAAAGACGCGTTAAAGGCTTCTTAGCTTGCTAAATGACGACTACTGTATTATTATAAACCGGGGCACTGCATATCGTGCCCCGGTTTTTTACTTTAAAAAAGTCTCACCTCAATACCAGAATTCAGACTAACCTCGGGTGGAGCATATGGAATAGCTAACCAGTCACCCCTCCTGATTCTTTTTCGCCGTTCTTCATTTTCGCTTCATCTTCCCATATTAGTTTTGTTCTGACATTAAAATATTGAACAACCTAAAACCAGGATCATGAAAGCAAATGGATTAATGGCCATCGCCTTATTATTCTCAGGTGCTGCCTTTGCACAGCAGGCATCAGTGAAAACTACTACAAATGTAAATAGTCAGGCCAGCGCAGGAAATACCAGTCTGGGCGCCGGTAGTACAACTAGCAGCTCTTCTGCAGTTATAGTGAATTCCGGCAACAACACTACTGCGGGCAGCAATGACGCGCAGATCAGTTCCGCTGGTAGCGCTAGTATAACAAGTGTAGAAAGTGCCGGAAATATTACTGCGCATCAGGCTACCGGTGCTGCTATAGCGGTAGAAAATACCGTGGGGAATACCTTGCAGACTGCCGGAACCGCAGGTTTGAAGTTGGAAAACAAGGTGAGTAATACTATTAAACCCGCCACCGGCATTAATAGCACATTGAACCATACCCTGAATATACAATCTGCACCCATCCGTATTAATACCCGTATAGGAGGAGGTGCCGCCCTGGGCATCTTGTAGATTTAACTGAAAAAGCAGATTTTTGCTACTATTTGAAGCAAAAATCTGCTACTTTTATCATGATGATTAAATTCCTTTTATCTGCGCTCGTTGTTGTGCCGGCACTGCTGCTGGCTAAACCACATGCCGGTTATGGGAATATACCTACTGCTGATACACTGCAACCTGTCAGGACTACGTCCGATAAACCAATTGAAAAGCCAGTTGAAAAATTGCAGGAGCATTTACCAGAGATAAAAGAAGTGCCAAAATCGAGGCGTTTAATTAAACCGATGGCTATTCCCTCTCCATTGCCCATTAAGCCAATCCGGATCATTAAGCCGAAAATCATCCCGGGAAAAATATTCTGACCGGGCTAAAGATGACCATATGAAATATATACTGATATTATCGGTTGTATGGCTATGCTATGCCACTGCAGCGCAGGCGCAGACAGACACCACGCATATACCCGCTGATACCACAGCTGTAAGCAAGAAGGTAACGCTGACAATGGGTTTACTATATTCCAATAATGCTAATTATTATGGGCAGACGGCGATCAAACCGATGCCTTACGCTGCGGCCAGCGCCACTTTACAGTTCCGTTCCGGGATCTATTTTTCAGGAGTGGGATACCGTTTACTGAATGATTCAGGAAGCATTGTTTCCGCCACCAGTGCCGGTGTTGGTTGGGGATTTAAGATGGGAAAGAAGTTAACAGGAGATATCAGTTATAGCCATACTTTCTTTCCCGCCAACTCCCCGTTTCTCCAGGCGGCAAATACGGATAATGCCACCGCCGCACTGAAGTACCACTACTGGATGACTTCCGGCCTGAACGTAGATTATGCATTCGGAAAACAGCAGGACCTTTTTGTAACGCTGAGTACAGAGAAACAAATCCAATTGGGTAGCTTTTCCAAAGGGAAAGATCTGATCACCCTGACGCCTTCTGTGGAAGCGGTAGGGGGCTCCCAGCATTTTTATCAGACGTATGTCAAAGAAAGAAAGTTCCTGGGGTTGCCGCTGCCCGTATTGCCCGGCATTCCGGGTACTTCTGAAATGGTGACAGAAGAAGCCTCCCGGTTTGATCTCCTTTCTTACGGTATGCGGGTACCACTGGCCTATAACAGGGCGCATTATATGATAGAAGTGGCTTATCAGCTGTCAGTGTTGAGTGACAAAGCACTCAGCGGCGCGGGCAATACCAACTCTTTTTTCAATTGTAGTTTCTATTACCAGTTTTAGTCAAATGAAAGTACTGATCATAGAAGATGAAAAGGCCATGGCCACAGAAATGCAGGTGTTCCTGGAAAAAGCACACTACCGTTGTGACCTGGCTCATACCGCCAGGTTGGGACTGGAAAAAATGGAAGAGTATCAGTATGATTTCATCCTGCTGGATCTTGGGCTTCCTGATAAAGATGGACTGGTATTGCTGCAGGAGGCGCGGAAAGACTATCCACAGACATCTTATATTATTCTCACTGCACGCGGACAGTTGGAAGACCGCATAAAAGGGCTGCAGGCTGGAGCAGATGATTATCTGCCCAAACCCTTTTCCCTGCTGGAGTTACTGGCCAGAATGCAAGCCATTTCGAGACGTAAGTTCGGGCTAACGGATAATGAAATACTCCTCGAAGATTTTACAGTAGACCTGCAAAAACGAAGCATCTTTTTTGAAAAACAGGAAATCTCTTTATCGAGACGAGAATTTGACCTGCTTAGTTACATGCTGTTACATAAAAACAGACCCCTCACAAGAATGCAGCTGAGCGAGCATATCTGGGGAGATTTGGCAGATGACGACTACGACTCCAATTATATAGATGTGCATATCAAAAATATACGGAAAAAATTATCGGCCTTTGCATCCGTTGAATGGCTCCAGACTATCAGACATGTAGGTTATAAAATAAAGCTCTGAGCGTGAAACTGTTTACCAAACTTACACTTTTTATCACGCTGTCGAAGATGGCCATAGCTATTCTGTTCGTACTGCTGCTGCCAGTCCTGGTAGAAGATATCGCTTTCAGGTACAACGACTATTACCTGAAAGAACAAAAGAAAAAGGTCTTAGAGGTAGTATGGAAAAATGGAATTGAAGCTTATTTGCAGGGGGAAGAAAGCTATGGTAGCTATACCATGCTGAAAGAAGAATATATTTCGATGGAACCTGCCGGTAAAGATTCGCTACCCGATACCATCGCTACCTTACAACGAGTAGTGGAAAGTGATACACTCACTTATCGCGTGTTAAGCCATGTTTTTGACTACCAACATAAAAGGTATATGCTGGAAGTGGGAAAGAAGACAGCTACCATCAGCCAGTATAACCGTCCCCTGCAAAAGGTGGCCCTGTATGTATTGTTCGGGCTGATAGTACTCACCACCCTGGTAGATCTTATATTTACCAGGCTATTACTTCGCCCGCTTGGTGTAATCATCAGGACGAAATTAGTGAACAGAAAATTTCCGTTTAAAGAGCATATTCCTCCCATTCATACCACTACCAAAGATTTCAGGTACCTCGACGATTCATTGATTGAACTGATGGGAAAAATCAACGAAGCCTTTGAAAAAGAACGGGAGTTTACAGCCAATGCTTCCCATGAGCTGATGACACCTATCACCATACTCCAAAATAAAATGGAGAACCTGATGGTGGAAGATTCTCCCGATGAAGAGCTGCAGAAAAAGATCATCGGCATGATGAAAACATTGAACCGGCTGAAGAAAATAGTTCATTCATTGCTACTCATCTCCCGGATTGAGAATGACCAGTTTCCAAAAAATGATCAGCTGACGCCTGCTTCGCTGATAACAGAAGTGATGGAGGAGCTGGAGCACCGGTTAGAAGAAAAGCAATTATCATTCACCAACAATATCTCCCATATAGTTGTACTGCATCACCTGAATCATGACCTGATATTTCAACTACTGTATAACCTGTTGAATAATGCCATAAAGTATAATACATCCGGTGGGAAAATTGTGGTGAACGATCAAATGATTCCTGGTGAATCCTATCAGCTTATCATTAGTGATACCGGTATAGGCATCAGCGAACAGGAAATAGGCACCATCTTCCACCGGTTTAAGAAAGTAGCAAGAACGGAAGGGGAAGGTTATGGACTGGGGCTCTCTATTGCAAGCACTATTGCCCAGTATCATAATATAAAAATTGCAGTGTCTTCTACTGTTAATGTTGGAACCACTTTTACTATCAACTTTCCACTTATCTGATTACCGCTATTTGTATACGTTTATTGCCCGAGTGTAACAGGCGTTATAGTAAACCCTTTTTTACGTAAGACTTCGATGATGCCTTTGTTTTTGTCGACAAAGAAATGCCCGGCGCCTACAGCTATAAAGCAATTGTCCTGCTCTAACAGGGAAACCAATTGTGGGATCCACGCGGCATTTCTGGTTATCACTTGATGGGGATCATTATCGCGGTAAGTTCTTTGTTTCTCATAATCTTTCAGTCCGGATTTATACAGGTTGAGAGTGGCAAGATCCTCTAACTTAGCCCTACTATCTTCCGGACTGAGAACAGGTGTATCCAGCCAATATACTGACCGTATTATTTGATTACTAATGGAACTATTACCTTCTGTAAAGTGGATATCTGATAATATAGCTGCATAATCAAGTGCAACTACCTTTTTTTTGTTTTCAACAGCACGGTTTAGCAATGCCTTGTCCATACCGACCTTTTCTGATGCTATTCCTATTGTATTCATCAGTTGAAATGACAGTTGTGATGACATGCGCATAATCATCAGGTTTTGTTCGTTGGCAGTATTCATTTTATTCATTAAGTCTGAAGGTTTTTCTTTCCAACCCATGTCCAGAAAATGCTTGTCGACAAAGCTTGTCGCCCTCCCAAATATCTGTTCAGCCGTTTTCCTGGATTTATTCGCATTGATGCTATCCATTTGATTTGCAAGTGTGCTATCTGAGATGGATTCACAGATGAATATGTTAGCAAGTTCAATATGCTGATAAAATTCCGGGTGACTATCTACCCAACTTTTGCGAAATGGGTGGCAGCTTCCAAGCAGGTAGGAAACTTTACCGGAATGGGGTGCTTCTATTTTCCAGTATACAGATTGTATATGCCGGTTATTTTGTTTTTGGGCTTTTGTAATGCTACTTGTTAGCAGTATTAAGGAGCAGAATAGCAATGATGTCAATGTGTTATGGAAGTTGAGGAGGGTTAATTTCATACGTTGGAGTTTTTAAATGAGGTTAGAATGGTAACTGAAAATACTACAAATTTTTTTGGTAGATGATTATATTCGAAACAGCATATTGTGTTCAATCTTTTCAAGCACTGCAAAGTGGCTGCACTCTTTTATCATCCTCGAATATTTCATCATCTTCAAATCATATTTTCTGCCTGGGGAGGTTGTAAAAGAATGATGCTTTTTTGATGTAGCAACTACTTTAACTTATACGCATATGTCCAGAATAATGCTATTAATGTCCTATCTGGGTTCTTTTGCCATAACCCGGATAACGGCCTATCCGCATTTTGTAATTCCGTAATCAGACAAAAATGGTAAATTGTATTACGAAAGGATAATATTATTAATGTAACCGCTACTTCCTGCAATTGATAAAAAGATTGCAAGGAAACCTACCTGATATGAGTAACTGGAAAAATAGAGAATTTGTAAACCCAACTGGCGTAAGCGCGAATGGCAGCATCCTGCTAGCGATAGTAAGAATTCTATTGGGCGTATGTTTGTTATATACAGATCCGTTGTCATCCCGGTTCGGATTTCTCCTTATATTTTTTTTCCTTATTTCCGTTGCAAGGCATCTTCTTTTTTATTTCAGTAAGCCAATACCGGATAATATGTACAATTTCTGGCTGGACCTGTTCACGCCGTGCCTGTACGGATTCATATTGTTTCATGTTTTATCCATCTATGATTCTTCTCTTTTGTCGCTTGCCGTCAGCATTTTTTTGCCCGCCATCGTGTATACTTTTTTATTTGCCGGAGATGGTATTACAGTGATGAGTAAAGGGATTTTTTGGAGTGGGTTGACTTGTTATGTATTGTTTTTTCTGGTCACATTAAATTATGTATTTGACCTTTCGAAGCCTGTGGTGGAGAAGTATTTTTTGGCAAAGAAGTATGCTGTAACCACCCTGGCCGAAGATGGAGGCCCCGGGGGAGATGCTTACTATTTTGATCTTATTCATGTAGATAGTGTGTCTGCACCTGCACAGTGGATAGAAGTCAATCAGAAGATGTATAATAGTTATCAGCATAGCTGGAAATACAAAAGAATTACCCTGGACAGTACTGTATTTATAATATTGGATAAGAAAGGAAAATCAGCAGGTCGCCCTCCATATTATTTTCTATTGCTGAAAACCAATGGTCCCTTTTATGCTAAAATTATGACGGAACCGGACTATGCCCGGTTTGAAAACGGAGATACTTTCCACGTGGAGAAACATAGGGGAATGCTAGGGGTAGAGTGGTTGACTTACCGCTGATAAAAAGTGGATTTTTTACATGGTAAGTTGGTGCAGGCTTCGAAACGCTGATCCGGCTGCAGCCATGACCGACAGAACTTTGTCTATATTTGGACCTTGCTTTGATCTTATGGAGCGCTACCAATACTTCAAACAATTTCACGATATCAGCATGGCAGACTATCGTTTGCTGACGGAAAACCTTAAACCCCGTTCGTTTAAGAAAGGAGAGTTCATTATCGTACCCGGCCAGATCCAAAGAGAGCTTTACTTTGTAAAAAGCGGTGTTCAGATGGCTTACTTAGATACGACCGACAAAGCCTACGTCATTGCCTTTAACTACTTTCCCAACTTATGCGCCATCGCTGAATCCTTTTCATTCCAGGTACCTTCTAAATACCATTTAACCTGTTTAACTGACAGTGAGTTGGAGTCCCTCAGCTATGAGGATCTGCAAAAACTAGTGGATCAATCCCAGCAAATAGAACGACTCTTCAGGCGGATGAGCGAATCCATGTTAGCTGGCATGATCGACCTTCACATTGATCTGCGCGCCATGACCATAGAAGAACGATATAAGGCATTTTGCCGGAAAAGCCCGCAGTTGCTGCACCTGGTGCCCCACAAATACATTGCTTCTTATTTAGGTATAGACCCAACGAACTTTAGCAAGTTATTTAACCATGTGAAATTCTGATGTTGGTGTACACCAAGAATTGTTTGCCTACAGCTTGCGAACTTCGCATCAACGCAAACAATAAAACCCATGATCACTACAGCAATCAACGGAAACTATGCGAATGTCAACGGACTGAAGATGTACTATGAAGTGCATGGAATCGGAAAGCCGCTGCTACTCCTGCCTGGAGCGGTGTCTGGAGTCAGTACTGCATTCGGGGACTTAATTCCTTTGCTGGCAGCAGACCATCAGGTCATAGCCGTTGAATTTCAGGGCTACGGACATACCGCTGATATTCCGGAACGTCCGCTTTCTTATGAACAATTTGCAGATGACATTATTGAGTTACTGAAAGTTTTAAATATAGAACAAACGGATATTTTTGGATACAGCACCGGAGCAGGTGTAGCACTGCTGGTAGCCATGCGCCAACCTACCCTTGTTGGCAAGTTAATACTGGCTTCGGTTATCTATAACAGCAGCGGGCGCCATCCTGTTCTCGCAGAACTGGAAAAGCTGCTTACTGCGGAAGCCATGGAAGGTACTGTCTATGAAGCTGAATATTTCAGCACCGCCCCAAGGCCGCAGGACTGGCCTAAACACCTGGCTAAAGTGACAACGTTCAATCAAAAAGTTCAGGACTGGTCAGCAGATGATATTCGAAACATTCAGGCGCCTGCGTTGATTATCGCCGGTGATGCAGATATTGTTCAACCGGAACATGTTGTGGAATTGTATAAGTTACTGGGTGGCGGTGGTGTCGGTGAGTTATCTATGCCGGAATCACAACTGGCGATATTGCCAGGAACCATGCATACCGCATTGACGAGAAGAACAGATTTATTAATGACCATGATTCCCGCTTTTCTTAATGATTATGCCAACAAAGAGCAGGCCTTGTAAGCCAAGAACAAACCTTCCGCTTATTCATTCAACCTGGCCATAACTTATTGTTTAGATATGTTTGTGGCCAATTGAATTTATCATCACCGAAACTGATCTGCTTAGTAAAGAAATACTCGATACAAATACAGAAATTCGATAGACAGGGATTTAAAAATGCGTTACCTTTTAACCACCTGATACCATACGCACTTTAAGAACCCTAAAAAAGTTGTAAGAAATAAAATACGACAGCACATGAGTTTTGGAAGAGATAAAAAGAAGATTATTAACTATCCACCGGAAGAATTAAGAACCTTTAACGTAGTGATGTATGAATGGATTGACAACCTGAATTTTACAATCAGGCCTGAAGAGTGTTTGACGAACGCAGAGGACTATACGAAAATTGCAAATGAAATGTTCCTGGAGGCAGGTTGGGACGGAGACGGGGAAATAGAGCTGATGTGGATACCTCCTTTTATGTTCGAAGGAGAGAAGACGGAAGAATTCACCGTTGGCGTAACCATTTGGCATGTTAAGCAACTTGAGGATGGAATATCCTGGTTACTAACCCCTGTGAAATTACCTTGTTAATTGCCTCGCTGAGTTCAATTTTTATGTTAGTATGTATATACATAATAAATGTATATAAAAAGACAGGTTTTGTTCCTTAAATAGTGAAATGGAAAAATAATCAAGGGGTGCGCCTGCTCTCAACAGTGTAGACGAAGCTCTCTGCTTTGTAATAGCCCAGATTGTACTCAATGGACCGCTCTGCCTGATCAAATACATACCTTTTCCTGAACAGGATCGGGCTGTCCGCATTAATCTCCAGTTTAGCAGCAATGAATTTATCGGCAGTCCTGGCGCTGATCTCCTCCTTTGACAAAGTGGCCACCACATAATGGTCCTGCTGCAGCATTTCATACAGGGGTTGCTTAAAATCTTCGTCGCCGGTGAGGCCGACCCTGGGGTGAAAATAGGAAACGAAGTAAACAAATGGCTCATGGGGATTGCCCCGCAAACGCTCCAGCTTCATCACCTTTTTATCTGTTTTGATATCGAAGAAATTCGCGACCTGCTCATCGGGATACACCCAGCTGATATGCAATTCGTAATTCTTTATAGTGACTCCCCTGGCTTGCATTTCCTGCGTAAAGCTCATCCAGTTCATGGATTTGGAGCTCATTTTCTGATGGGCAACTTTGGTACCCACTCTTTTTTTCCGCACCAGTAATTCTTCATACACCAGCTTATTGATGGCCTGGCGTAACGTAGGACGCGAAATAGCCAGCTTCCTGGCCAGTTCCATTTCATTGGGTAACAGCTTGCCAGCCTGGTATTCCGGCTGTTTTATCAGTTCCCGTAAAAGATTTTCCACCTGTATGTGTAGTGGCGTCCCGCTTTGATGATCGATTGCTAAATTCATATATGTAGTAACATAGAAGCCCTGCAAGTTAGTAAATAGCAGCATTTTTTGAAGACTTTTGATGTCCACAAGGCAACTTCACTTGATAAGAGCAATGGGTATTTAAAGGAAATACAAATAAATATTTTAATAAAATAATATATAAATCATTTGTTGTTAATTAAGACAGATGACCCGGAAATTTTTATTTCAAAAAAGTTTGACGCTATCATTTTAATATGTACTTATGTATATACAAACCGAAATCTAATTACTCATTTGTCTGCACTGTTATGAAAACACGCGTCCCAACTATCCTGCGACAGAAATATCTGTGCTTTCTATTGTTCCTGTTTACAGGAAATGCCTCATTTGGTCAGACACTATTCACCGTAACAGGTAAAGTGCTGGACACAAAAGGACAAGCCATACCAGGAGTAACCGTAAAGGTGAAACATCGGCTTGCCGGCACCGTCACCACCTCCTCCGGAGAGTATTCCATCAAACTAACAACCGCTTCGGATACATTGACATTCTCCTCTCTGGGATACCAGCCGCAGGAGATCCCGGTGAACGGACGGCGCACCATCCTCGTAACATTACTGGATAACCGGAACGACCTGAACGACGTAGTAGTGGTCGCCTACGGCCAGCAAAAGAAACAAAGCATGGTCAGTTCTATCACTGCCATAAATCCCAAAGAGATTAAAGGGCCTACCAGCAATCTGACCACTATGCTCGCAGGACGTATATCCGGATTGGTATCGTACCAACGGAGTGGTGAACCGGGAGCAGATAATGCTTCCTTCTTTATCCGTGGTATCACCTCTTTTGGCTCAGGTAAACTGGACCCCTTAATACTAATCGATGGAATGGAATCCACCTCCACTGAACTGGCGCGTTTGCAGCCGGATGATATCGCCGGCTTCTCCGTCCTGAAAGATGCCGCGGCTGCATCTCTGTACGGTGCACGGGGAGCCAATGGCGTCATACTGGTTGTTACCAAAACAGGTAAATCCGGCGTAACGAAAATGAATATTCGCCTTGAAAACTCTTTCTCCTCCAACACCCGGAACATTGAGCTGGCGGATAATATCTCTTACATGGAACTGGCCAACGAAGCAGCCATCACGCGAAACAGACTGGCGCCACTGCCCTACAGCCAGAACAAGATTGATCATACCAAAGCAGGTGACAATCCTTACCTGTATCCCAGTAACGACTGGCTTGGAACGCTGATCAAAAAATTTACGAATAACCAGCGCCTAAACCTCAACCTCTCCGGTGGCGGACAGAAAGCACAGTACTATGTAGGTGCTACCATGAACCAGGATAATGGTATCCTGAGAACACAAAGTGATAATAACTTCAATAACAATATCAAGTTAAGGAGTTATGAGATTCGCTCTAACGTGAATCTAAAGTTAACATCCAGCACAGAAGCCATCATCAGAACTACCGGAAATTTTGATGACTACAATGGCCCTGTTGGCGGCGGCGCTGCTATCTTCAAAAGTGCATTGAATGCCAACCCGGTGTTGTTTCCGGCTACCTTTCCGGCAAGTGATCTACCCAGTGTAAAACATCCTTTGTTCGGAAATACTTCCCGCGGTTCCAATGGTGAGGTGTACAGTAATCCTTACGCATCTATGGTGTCAGGGTTTCAACAATACAACACCTCTACATTGAATGTACAACTGGAAGTAAAACAAGACCTGAGCGCTATTACCCAAGGCCTTTCCGCCAGGGTCATGGCGTATACCAAACGCTATTCCTACTTTAATCTGATCCGGCAGTATAATCCGTTCTTCTACGCTGCCAGTCCTACGGTAAAGGATCCGGATAAATATTCGCTGTCGCTGTTAAATGAAAAAACTGCTACGGAATATCTCAATTATACACCCGGCGATAAGATCGTGAATACTACCACCTACATGGAAGCGGYGGTGAACTACAACCGTACGTTTAACCGTGTACATAACATCGGTGGCTTATTGATTGGTATCCGCCGGAATTATCTGAACGGAAATGCAGGTGATCTGCAACTGTCGCTTCCCTTCCGCAACCAGGGTGTTTCCGGAAGATTCACCTATGGCTATGATAACCGCTACCTGTTGGAAGGAAACTTCGGATACAACGGATCGGAACGTTTTGCAAGTAATAACCGTTACGGCTTTTTCCCCTCTATCGGTGTAGCCTGGAATGCAGGTAATGAAAAGTTCCTGGCAGGATTAACCGATGTAATATCGCAGCTGAAATTCCGTGCTACCTATGGCCTCGTAGGTAATGACCAGATCGGGAATGCCAACGACCGTTTCTTCTACCTGTCTAACGTGGACCTGAATGACGGCAACTTCAGCTCCTTCTTTGGCGAAAACTATGGATATGTAAAATCGGGCGTTTCTATTTCCAGGTATCCGAATAATAACATCACCTGGGAGAAATCCCAAAAGACTAACATCGGTCTGGACCTCGGGTTGTGGAATGCGCTGACGGTGACCGTAGATGCCTATAAAGAACGCCGCAGCAATATCCTGATGTCGCGGGCTTATATTCCATCTACCATGGGGCTTACCGCGCCCATCAGCGCCAATGTAGGCGTAGCAGAAGGCCGCGGTATAGATTTATCCATGGACTACAACAAGAACTTCGGAAAAACCTGGTTACAGGTACGCGGAACATTCACCTACGCCGCCAGCAAACTGTTGGTGAACGAAGAACCACAATACGCCGATAACATGCAATATCTTTCCCGCGTAGGTCATTCGCTGGGCCAGGTATATGGACTTGTTGCAGAAAGATTGTTTGTCGATGAAGAAGATGTAAAGAACTCACCCCGTCAAAATTTCGGAGAAGTAAAGGGCGGAGACATCAAATACCGAGACCTGAATGGCGATGGACAAATCTCCAAACTGGACATGGTGAATGCACTGGGATACCCTACTACGCCGGAGATCATCTATGGATTCGGATTCTCTTTTGGGTATAAAAATTTTGATATCAGTACCTTTTTTCAAGGCTCCGCCAGATCTTCCTTTTTTATAGATCCTGCTGCTATCTCTCCTTTTGTTGTGGACGGTGGTAATCAACATGGACTGCTCAATGTTATTGCCCAGAATCACTGGTCAGAAGACAACCGTAACCTGTATGCCTTCTGGCCGAGACTGGGGCTTACGCAAAATGAAAACAACAACCAACCCTCCAATTGGTGGCTGCGGAATGGCGCTTTTCTCCGGATGAAGAGTGCAGAAATCGGCTTTAATATCGGCGAGAAAGGAATGAAAAGATATCACATATCCGGGCTGAGAATCTATGCCAACGGTACCAACCTGTTCCTGATCAGCGCATTTAAATTGTGGGATCCGGAGCAAGGTGGCAACGCATTGGGCTATCCCGTTCAACGTGTGTTTAATATAGGCATCAACATTCAGTTATAGTATCCGGATAAAATCTACAACTATGCAATTATTATATACTTGTTTAACATCAGTGAAATGTATGCGGAGCCAACGTATCGTTGTGGGAGCGCTGAGCGCTTTGGTGATGCTTTTTACTTCGTGTAAAAAAGGATTTCTTGATATCGTACCCGATAACGTACCAACGATTGAGCATGCTTTTGCCAACCGTGTGGAAGCGGAGAAATATTTATTTACCTGTTATGCTTATCTGCCAAGAGAAGGCGACCCGGATAGGAATCCCGCGTTCAGCGGTTGTGACGAGGCATGGACCTACTGGCCCATGAGCGAGGATTATTTTTACCTCGATCCTTATAACATTGCCCGAGGTAATCAGAACAGCGCCAATCCATACCTGAACTATTGGGATAATTTTGATGGAAAGTCGCTGTGGCAGGGTATCAGAACCTGTAATATTTTCCTGGAAAATGTCAGTAAAGTAATAGACCTGCAACCTTATGAAAGAGACCGATGGACTGCCGAAGCGAAATTCCTGAAGGCATATTTCCATTGGTATTTATTCAGGATGTACGGCCCTATTCCGGTGGTGGATAAAAACCTGCCCATTACGGCATCTCCGGAAGAAGTGCGGGTGTTTCGTCAACCGGTTGATTCTGTGGTGAATTATATCGCCGGCCTGTTGGATGAAGCAGCTGCGGGTGAAAATACCGGGCTGCCATTGTCTATTACCAGCGCCACTACAGAACTCGGACGTATCACGAAAGTTGCTGCGCTGGCCATCAAAGCCAGGGTACTGGTAACAGCTGCCAGCCCGCTGTTCAATGGTAATAATGATTTTTCGGGCATGAAAAATAAAAATGGGCAGGTGCTTTTTAACCCGCAATATGATGCCTCCAAATGGACGAGGGCACGGGAGGCCTGTAAAAAAGCCATCGATCTTGCACAGGCAGCAGGCGTGAAATTATATCACTTCAATCCTTCCATCTTCGAGGTAGATCATGCTACACAAATAGAAATGAATATTCGCAATGCTGTGTGTGAGAAATGGAACAGCGAACTGATATGGGGACTGACAACAGACGGTAACCCTACCTACTGGCTGCAAACATATGCCTGTCCGCAATTAGATCCCAATGCAATTAACCTTACCCTGAAAGGAAAACTGGCGCCACCTTTGAAAATAGCCGAAATGTTTTATACACAGCATGGTGTACCGATCGAGGAAGATAAAACGTGGGACTATGCGAACCGCTTTAAGCTGCGTACTGTGGCCGCAAAGGATACCGGGATGCAGGAAGGATACAGAACAGTGGGACTACATTTTGAAAGAGAACCACGGTTCTACGCCGATATGGCATTTGATGGTTCCAAATGGTTCATGAAAAACAACAACTACAATATTCAAAGTAAGCTGGAACAATATTCCGGGAAAAAACAAAGCCGGTTGTATTCTATCACCGGCTACTATACCAAAAAAATCGTGAGCTGGAACCTGGTCTTTACTAATACTTCATTAGAAACGGAAGCATACCCCTGGCCTGTTATGCGCTTGTCAGACCTTTATCTCCTGTATGCCGAAGCACTGAATGAAACCGGAGGTTCTGCTGAAGCACTGACTTATCTGAACCAGATCCGTGAAAGAGCAGGGCTACAGTCGATAGAAACGTCATGGACTACTTATTCCAACAATCCATCGAAGTATGCGTCCGTACCCGGACTCCGCGACATTATCCGGCAGGAGCGCAGTATAGAAATGGCATTTGAAGGCAGTCGTTTCTGGGATCTGCGCAGGTGGAAAACAGCACCGCAAGTACTGAACAGTCCTATCTATGGATGGAATATCCTGCAATCAACTTATGAAGATTATAATCGCAAGGTGTTCTTGTTCAATATGCAGTTTGTGGCGCCCCGCGATTATTTCTGGCCGATCAAGGAAGACAATCTGCAAATAAACCCCAACCTCGTGCAAAACCCCGGTTGGTAATAGCGCTTCATTCTGTTAAAATATTTGTACCTGCGTAAATGCACTGATATGAACAAACGAACTTATTTCAATAGCATATTAATATCCCTGCTGGCCATCTGCTCCTGTAAAAAAGAGGAGCCCAGGTCTGTTCAACAAGACAGCACACCTCCGGGAATCGTTGGTAATGTAACCGTAACGAATCTCAACGGCGCAGCGAAGATCAGCTATACCTTACCGGGCGACGCGGATCTGTTGTGTGTAAAAGCCCAGTACCAGACCACAAAGGGGACAAAACACGAAACTAAAGTAAGCCGCTACAACAACAGCTTATTGGTGGAAGGGTTTGGAGATACCAGTACCTACAAAGTATTGTTGTATGTGGTGGATAAAAGTGAAAACGTTTCCTCCGCCGTTGAAGTGACTGTACACCCGCTGGAACCACCCATCTGGATAGTGAGGAGATCATTGACAATAGTGCCTGATTTTGGCGGTGTAAATGTAAAATATACCAATGGAGGGGAAGATGACCTGGCACTGGTGGTGCTGGCGAATGACTCTCTTGGCCAGTTCTCTCCGGTGACTACTCAGTATACTAACCTCAAAGAAGGAAATTTCTCTACCCGGAATATGAAGGATGTACAAACGCAATTCGGCGTATACATCCGGGACCGGTGGGGTAATTTATCCGATACCCTGCAGGTGAAACTGACACCGTTATTTGAAGAACTACTGGACCGGACAAAAATGAAAGACGTGACATTGCCTGGTGATGCGCCTTTAGGTTATGGCGGCAATGTAGCAGGTCTTTTTGATGGCAACACTACCAGTGGTTATTATCATTCCGGAGACGCAGCCAGGATGCCGCAGTGGTTTACCTATGATATGGGCGTAACCGCTAAACTGAGCCGGCTGGTATGGTTCATGCGCCCCGGATTTTATTACACGCTGCATAACCCGCGGGTGGTGGAAATATGGGGATCCAATAAACCTAACCCTAACGGAAGTTTTGATGCCAGCTGGACACTACTGGCCACCACCACCCAGGTGAAGCCATCCGGCTTACCGGAAGGGCAGCTTTCACAGGCGGATATAGATGCCGCGTTAGCCGGGTGGACCGTCACATTCCCGCTGAATTCGCCCAAAGTGCGTTATATCCGGTTTAAAACGCTGAAGAACTGGTCTAACGGTACATACGTGAATTTTTATGAGGTCATGATGTGGGGAGATACAAAATAAATTATCTGTCAACCAAGAAATAAACAACATGAAGGATATTAAACTTTTCACTTTTTTATGGATACTCGCCATCACTGGCTTTATAGTATCCTGCACCAAAACCAGGAGCGATGCCTACAGAGACTATATGAAAGGCGGTGAGATCACTTATCCGGGTAGGGCAGATTCCGTGTTGGTACGCTCGGGCCTCAACCGGATCCAGTTGTCTGTTATACTGGGTAATGATCCGTTAGTGACACAACTAAAAGTTTTCTGGAACAATAACAGCGACTCCCTGGAACGTGCTGTAAAACGAACAACCGGGATCGACACAATTGATGTAGTGGTGCCTGGTCTGAAGGAGGGCGATTATAATTTTATCATTTACACTTATGACAAGGAAAACCACCGGTCGGTGATGGTGAATGCTTTCGGGGTAGCCATAGGCCAGAACTATGTTGGCACGCTCACGAACCGGACCTTGCAGTCCCTGACCCAATCTGCTGATGGTAACCAGGTGATACTAAACTGGGGCGCACCGGCTGCGGGAGAACAAGGTATTGAGGTGAGCTATACCGGTGCCGATGGAACAGCCCGTAAAATAACAGTGCCTTCCACAGAAATACGTACCGTACTCCCGGATTATAAAGAAAGCACTCCACTGACCTACAATTCAAGATACAAGCCTGACTCCACCGCATTTGAATATTTTTATCCCAAAGCAGGTACCATCACTTTGCCGGCATTTGAAAGGGAGCTGCCCAAAGCAGGTTTTAAAGTACTTGAATTGCCCACTGATGTAAAGGACGGCGGCTATGGTTGGTTAATCAATTACCTGTGGGATGAAAATTACAACCCACCTGGTTTTGCCTCACAGTCAATCATCCCCTGTTGGTTCACCATTGATTGCGGTAAAACGACAGCACTCAGTCGCTTTAAAGTATGGCAGGCCAATGATCGTCTATATGAAAAGGAAAGCGTGAAGACCTTTGAATTATACGGTAGCAATCAGCCTGCAGCAGATGGTAGCTGGGGTAGCTGGACAAAAATCGATGCTTATGAGTCCATCAAACCATCCGGGTTACCTGTAGGGCAAAATTCGGATGATGACGTAACTTATGCTAAAGCGGGAGAAGTGTTCCCTGTACCTTCCGGTACAGCCTCATTCCGGTATTACCGGTTTAAATTACTAACAAACTGGGGCAAGAATGTGTTTATGACTATGGAAGAATTTACTTTTTATACACACGACAAGTAAACCACAAATGAAACGACTATTTATACTACCATGCCTCATATTGGCCATGGCAGCACACGCGCAGAAAGGAGAATTGAAGTTGCTATCCTATCCCGGCCGGGTGGAAACAGCACAGATCAGTAATGCTACATTAGCTAAACAGATATTGGCCGACCACCGTTTGGATACCGTACAGGCGTGGGCGTTAAAAGTACTGACCGGCTTCAATGCAGGTACCGGTTATGGCGAGATATGGATCAGAGACTTCAACACCTTTATCAAAGGATCTCTGAAAGTGCGCAGCAGTCAGGATGTAAAAGAGGCACTGCTTCTCTTCTTCAAGTTACAGGGTGCAGATGGTAATATTCCTGATGGCGCTATCAATGAGAAACAAGCCAACATCGGTTATAAGTATGCTTATTCTGAACTGGCTCCTGGCTGGGCCAGCCACAAGAACACCGTAGAAACGGATCAGGAATCATCCCTGATACAAGCAGTTAAACAGTATATCGATGTGACGGGAGATAAAAGTATTCTCCAGGAAAAGATAGGCAATCAAACGGTGCTGCAAAGAATGGAGGCTGCGTTGCATTTTGTAATGACAGAACGTTGGTCCAAGGAATATGGTCTTGTTAAAGGTGCTACCACCATAGATTGGGGCGATGTACAACCGGAGAGTGGATGGGGCGTTGCATTGAATGATAAAACCAAATGGAGTATCGATATCTACGACAATGCCATGTTCCTATCGGCTGTCAACGATTTCCTGGCGATAAAACCTGCGTCTTATAGTGCAAAGGACAATTGGAAGAATGTGGCTGCTTCTCTCAGAAAAAATATCCGCAAACATTTATGGGATGCCGGAGCCGGAAAATATATCCCGCATATTTATTTGAATGGCAGCCCGTTTGCACCCGACTTCAACGAGCGCCGTATACTTTATACCGGTGGCACCGCCTGCGCTATCCTGGCCGGATTACATGATAAGAAAGAGATCCGGGAGATCAACCAGCAGTTCCTGGCCGCAGCGGAAAAAGAGCCGTTCGCTACTATAGGTATGACAGTATATCCGCCGTACCCGGTAGAAGTATTCCCTAACATGGCCGCCTATGTTTATCAGAATGCGGGCGACTGGACCTGGTTCGGTGGACGTATGATCTCCGCATTGACCATCAATGGTATGCCGCTGGAGGCCTATGCGGAAATGAGCCCGATGCTGGACCGTGTGATCAGTAACAAAGGATTTAATGAATGGTACGATGTGCGTACCGGAAAAGCATCCGGCTCCGGCGATTTCAGAGGAGAAGCCGGCGTGTTGTATGATGCGATTAATCGTCTCAAAGCCTGGGCAGGAAAAATGAAGTAGCGGATTTTAGTGAGGACTGCCGGCTATATTATTATATTATTATGTACTGCAGAATTATACCTGGAAACAGGTAGGAAAATCCCATAGAAAGTTATATTCTATGGGATTTTTTTTGTCTTATTTCAGCCCTTGTGCAGGAAGATCTGGAAGCATTTGGAATTGGTGATTTCATTATTATCTGGAATGCAGGAATAAAGGAATGAAAATTGAAATGTATTTATTTTAATTACTATGTATAGGCGTTCCGGTTATACCCACATAAGTATATTTTTACCGGATATTAATGGATTTTTGTATTGAAGAATATATTAAATTAGCCTTATTGATTTTCCTGTTACCCGGAAGTAAATTGCCATTCTTTATTAAAAACCCAGGATAATGTCACTCCATACGTTAACTACCGTCTCTATTGCTGGCCAGCAGTTTCAGCAGTTCATATCGCTTCGCCTTGAGCAAACACTCGATAGTCATCATGACTTTGAATTGAAAATAGGTTATGACTGGTTATTAAAAATAGGCAAGAATATTCTCTCCGCCAGCAAAGCCTTTCTTGGCAAAGAAGTCAACATCGTTATCAATGCGGTTCAGCAGGGTACTGAGATGGAAGCGATGATCTTCAATGGTATTGTAATGTCTATCAGTGCCGGCAAAGATTATGATGGTACCCACGGATTTTGCATCATTCGCGGATCAGGCCCATCGGTCCTCCTGGACAATGATCCCCACATACAATGTTTTGAAGCACAATCGCTGTCTGCCATTGCTCAAACCGCACTGAAGCCCTGTTTGCCGTATACGGCTTCTCCCAAAGTGGCGCCTGAAACAACTACTAATCTCAAATATATAGTGCAGTATAAAGAATCAAATTTTGACTTTCTGCACCGCCTCTCACAGCGTTTTGGAGAATGGTTCTTTTACAATGGACAACAAATCGTATTTGGCCAGTACACAGGAAAAAAAATAAACCTGGTACATATGGTAGACCTGCTGGAATTTGAATTGCAACTAAAGGTGAAATCAAATAACCAGCTCTTCAACGGCTACGACTACCGCGAACACCAGGTAGTGCAAAAAACTACGCAGGAACAGGCCTCCGGAAATATGGATGCATATACCCAGCAGGTACAATCACTCAGTGAAAAACTATATAATAAGCCTTCTCTTTTTAAAATGACCTATGCGTTCACTACGAATGCCAAAGCAGAGCTGGACAAGTTACTCACACGGCAGAAAAAAGGACGGCTGGCAGATATGGTACACCTGAAAGGCAATAGTAAAAATACTGCGATACGTATAGGCGATACCGTTTCTGTAAAAGAAAATGTATATAATGAAGAAGATCACGGCGAATTTTTCATTACAGCCATCACACATTATTGCAATGGCAATGGACAATATCATAATGAATTTACCGGCATCCCGGCAGAAGTAGCCGCTCCGTCCGTTGATATTGAAAATTTTCCTCATTGTGAAGCTCAAAGTGCTACAGTGGTAGATAACCACGATCCGAAAGGACTCGGTCGCATAAAAGTAAAATTCAAATGGCAGCAACAGGGTAGCACACCCTGGTTGCAGATCATTTCTCCCCACGGCGGTGGAGATAAAGGCTTTTACATGGTCCCGGAAAAAGGGGAAGAAGTGATAGTGGATTTTGAAGGAGGTAACCCGGAACTACCTATGGTAATGGGAACGACCTATAACGGCAAAGCCAAAAGTAGCTTCGGCAATGCCGGCAATGATGTAAAAGCGCTGAAAACCAGAAGCGGTATTTCCTTCTTAATGAACGATGCCGCCGGTAGCGTTACCATTAATGATCCCAGCGGTAACCAGGTGATTATGCATGGCAATAAGCACGTGACGATTAATGCCCCGGAGAAACTGGTCATTAACTCAAAAGATATTGTCATTAACGGCTCCAACTCTATTAAAATTGGTACAGGCGCCGATCCTACGCATGTAGTGATTGACACATCAGGCAACAAGATCGATATCAAAAGCGATACAAATAGTATTCATGGAAAAGACAATACTATCACCGGCACCTCTAATAAGGTGAACGGACAAAACAACCATATCCAGGGTGAAAGTAAACTGGACGGAGGAAACGTTTTCATCAACTAATATAAGTCCAGCCCATGTTTGGTAATAACAACCCGGAGAAACAACTTTTCTTTAGAAAGCCATTTTCTGAGAAATACACACTTACGATCAAAGCAGATGTATTGGCAGGTTCCATGCCTATTAAAACCACTACTGAAATCAGGTGGAATCTACAGGTAATAAAAGTAGAGGAAGATCTGATCGAAATAGAGCTGATAACACTGGATAATGAACTGCTGGCAACCAATAACCCTGCACTGAAAGATCTCGCACGCATGAACCAGGCTTTTGCCAGGATGTACAATGAAATACATGTACTGATAGATAGAAGCGGACGAGTAAAAAAGGTATTGAATGAAGAACTGATTAAGCGCAAATGGGCTTCTACCAAAGCAGAAATGCAGGCAATAGAAAACCAGGTAGAGGCTGTAAAGGGTATCATTATACTCAATGACGAGATCTTTACTTCTTCGGAAAAGATAGTGACAGCCGTTCAAAACAATGAATTTTTCAGCATCTACTTTCATCATGTATATGGCCGGAAACTGCCCGGTGATACGCCCGTAGAAACCAGGTGGAATCATTTTCAGCAGGCCCAGGTAGACTGGAGTTATAACATCAAGTCTAATGTTACGCTACCGGCAATGACCAACCTGTCTTCTGTAATAATAGATGTAACAGGCTATCCCGTTACACGCCTGGACAACAACTGGATAAAGAAAGCATACAGCGCTTTTCAGAATGTTGATACCAGCCATATTAAGCCACATCTTACGGAACTGGGTAAATATAATATTGACCCGCAAACGGGCAGGCTAAAAGAAGCTTATCTGTTGAAAGAGGAAATAGCTCACCCACAGTTTATTTTCTCAAAAATGGAATATACCATGAAGGCTGCCAATTAATATAAACTTAGATCAATCATCCATATCTAAACCTATTGCGATGGGGGCAAAAATAACTACAGAAAAAGAGTTCTGGCAATGCAGTGGGGGCCTGATGCCTGCGCCTATGCAGAGTACTCAGCTGGTAACCAAGAAAAAAGATGGCAATAAATATATCACCATAAATGATAAAAGCACACAAAGCTTTGTTGATTTTGCCTGTAAAAAAATGATGTGGCTGATGGCCCTGATAGCCGCCATCGTAGTGGTGGCGGTAGTAGCCACAGGAGGTGCTGCGCTGATTGCCATCGGTGCTTTGGCCGGTGCTGCCGGTGCTGTACTTGGAGCAGTGGTGGGCAGTCTTATCTGCGGACAAAGAGCCGCTATGGCGCGTATCTGGATAGGTGAAAAGGCGGATTTCAAAATCCTTGAAACACCTACTGTTACTGGAGAGCATAAAATGGTTTGTAATATTTTTGGTGAACAGATTTCGTATGCACCCAATGTCAAAAGCTGGTGGCAGGCGATATCGCTGGGTGCAGCTAATTTTATTGGCGGCGTACTGGAAGGTGCAATGGTAGGCGCCGCAGTAGGAGGTGGTGTAGCCTTTATGGAAGGTGGCATGGCTGCACTGGCGGAAGGAGGCATCGGCGGATTGGGGCGCAGTGCTTTACAGTTGGTCAAATCGTTGCCGGGTAACTTGTTGAAAAATTTCGTAAGTTCATGGACCACCGGACTAGGCGCTGGTTTAAGAGCCACTACAGGCGTACAACAGGTAGCACAAACCTACGGCGAAACCGGATCAGCCGGCGTTGGCGATTTCGGCAAAGGAGTAGTAGGTATGGAAACCGGTACTGCCGAATCGGCCAAAAGAATATTTACCGGACAGGGTACTGCCATGGACTATATTGGTATTGCGATGTGGTTTACACCTGCGCATAAATCTGCGGAGGAAGCCAAAAAGGGTAATAAAGGCGGAAATGAAGAGCAAAGCGGACGAAACAATGAGGGAGAAACACCTGTAAATGATGGGCCCCCACCTGAAAATGAAGCAACTGCCCGTCCTGATGGAGAAGCATTTGAAGATCCTGCACCACTCAGAAATTCAGCAATAGGAGATATAGGGGAAGCAGCAGTAGTGGACAGATTGATTGCCGACGGCTACACTGAAATATTACAGGTACAAAATAATTCCGGTCATGGTGTAGATATCATTGGAAGAAATCCAACGAATGGGCATGTTAAAGCCATTGAAGTAAAAGCGAATACTTCCCGATTAAGTGAAGCACAGCAACAAGGTGGTGAAGTATATGTGGAAGACAGGCTTAGAAGGGCTGCCAACGGTGAACGTGGCTATGGGGTTCCTCCTAATCCACCTGAACTGCCACAGCAGGCAAGGCAGGCACAGAGATGGATAGAAAATGCACCTAATGTTGATTACGAAGTGCATCGCGTGCCAGTAGACAGAACTACCGGCGTAGTAGGAGAGCCGGAAGTTTCCCCATGGGATGCACCGACACCAGAACCGGAAGAATAATTAGTATCATTTTTGAGAAAAAATAATTTCAAAATATCATTATATGGCATTAACAGAACAAAAGGTACAAGAGGTTGTCAGCGAATTAAAAGAATGGTTCAGTAAACCAAATGCAGAAGATTTCCATTTTAAAGAACCATCTAATCAGATTGAAACGATACTGAAAGAATCGAAAGTGCAAAAAGCCGTCATGGTTGATTTAAAAACATTGAACAACTGGTACGGCAATAAATTTGTTTACCGGGCATTGTCAGAAAATGATCTTTCCACCGAACCTGTTTTCTTTGCCAGCAGTTATTATGTAAGTGTCATTGCAGATATCTTTGCCCTGGGGTATCCAGGTAACCCACCCAAATTGTTGTTTACTGATCTGGCCATGTTTCTTGCCAATTGTCTGCAGGCAAAATGGTATGATAAAAGCCATGAAATAATCGATATTATCAACAAAGGTCTTAGTACTAAATTTCTTAAAGGAGGATTGAACTACGCGAAGGCCGCCTGGTTTATTACAGAAATCGCCAATAAGGCATTCAATATAACAGCAGACTATAGCAGTTATAAGTATCCCAGCACACTTGGCGTTTATCAACAGGCATTAGATAAATGGAACACGACCGATTTGGCTGAAGTGGATAAAATAGTATCCGAAATGTGTGATTACCATTTGAGTCAGGCTGATTTTAGTGAAGAAACTCCCCTGGAATTCAGCTTCGTAAAAGAATTTGTTTTTACCTACGAAATACTTGCCTGGTTATCGGTCAGGGAGAAAGCAGGAATAAAAAACCCGGAAAGCTTTACTCACGCGTTAATGCAGCTGCCTGTGAATAAATTGCCTGAGCAGCCAATTGCATTCAATAACATTAAATTGTTTGAGGAGATTTTGAAAAAATTGAAGGAAGAATTCCCGGGATAGCGGATTCAATTTGGCCATAACTTGTTGTTTAGATATGGTTATGGCCAAATTGAAATACCTATATTTAAATCGAGCCAATTATAAAGAGCATTTTAACCCGCCTGTTTTTTTCAGGTGAGCTACTTCTTTTCGCAGCTTTTTTATTTCCTTTTCAGTTTTGGAAATTTCCTTTTTCAGAAAAAGGTTTCTTGTCTCTATGTCTGCGCAGGCTTTTGTAAGAAATTCCTTGTCAGTCATGAAGAATAGTTTTAAAACGGTTAATTATTATTGATAGTTTTTTTGAGATCATATCTGCTAATATGTAATCCCATTTGTTCAAACAGTTTCCCTGCTATTTCTATAATCTTTTCTTTCTCTGCCTTGCTGATAGCGGATATTACCTGCTTCGGGTTTTTGGGATTTACAACATCTTTTATTCTTATTTTTCTATAGAATGTTGGGGTGCTCCAATTACATTCTTCACATACATGCTCCCTGAATATTACTGGTAATTGGCTGAATAGGGTATGAAGCGCTAACGCTGCATTTGAATTGTTTGTCGAAACTGGAATTACAATATCTTTTTGCATCATTTAATAATTGTAGGGTTAAGAAGAAACGAAAGAAGAAGGGGGGCTTGAAAGGCTATAGTTTTCGGTGTCAAGAGTAGAGCAAACACGCTCAAATTACAATTGCTTTTAGGAAGTATCATGTGTGAATTGTCCTGGCATTTTTTGAAAATTATTTTTACTAAATGAAGATAAGTAAAAAGTATTAATAATTACTTAATTAGTAATAAATAGTACGTAAAAATCAATTTATGTAACTAGTACGTATTGATTGATAACAAGTTGTAGTTTTTTCTTCTCTTATTTGGGTTAGATTTGAGAGGATAATTATCATTTTTATGGAAGGGAAATTAAAAATTAATAGAATAAAGGCAGTACTAGCTGATAAGGATATTAAGCAAAAAGACCTCGCTGAGATGATAGGCAAAACCCCCAGTGCCGTTACGCGTATGTGTAATAATAATTTTCAACCCACATTAAAAGTGCTGCGTGATATTGCCATTGCCCTTGACGTTAGTATGTGTGAGTTGTTGATTGATCCGAGGAAGGAGAGGAAATAATCATGGCTATGCATTAAAGAGGCGAGGACAAGCAGGTAGGCTCAACTCCGCTCAGAAGATGGGTAAGCTATGCTTAGCACTCGCTTAGTACCTATAGTAGCCATGCAGTAGAGGTGGACTTGATGCGGGGATGAGGTTCGGATGTATAACCGGGATGAAATTGAATCAACAGATGAATGTAGGGCAGAACCGGCCATAGCAGGGCTGCTTCAGTACCAGGCTGTAGCTGCGGAAAAGAGATATACTATTCAAAGGAAGCAGGCATAAAAGGTTTATTTATCAAAATATCTCCGGCGGCAAGATCGCTTTATTCCAGTTGAATGACAGCTGGATATGTGTATGTATAGGTAAGTTTGGGAAGCAATATCGTCCGCTTTGGGTAAGTACGCTTATTAGCATATTTGGGTACCTGTGGCGCTGCCACGGCAATAATATCTGCCACCATATATTTTCTGCTGCCCGATGGGCCGTCTTTGTACATGGCTCTTACCTGGAAAACTACTACCAGTGAGCCCTGACCGGGTACCTCCAGCGAAACATTTGTTTCCTGGAAAGTGGTATCGGGGGCTATCATTAGCGTAACCGTTTCGCTACCCACCACCTGACGTGATTTAAAATCAATGCGCGTTGCGATCACTTTTATTTCCAGCGCAGCAATACCTTCATACCCGGCGATGGTTTGTGCGGGAATATTTAATACTCCGTTAGGGAGAAGCCGGGGAGCCACTGGAAAGAAACGATCTACTCCGGTAGGCTGATTGAAGCGGAAGCCTGTTAGTGCCGCATAATTATCGCCGGCAGCAATGAGTAGCTTGTTTAGCCTATTGATGTGGCCGCCATCACAATGGATATCCAGGTGGGGGTAGAAAGCATGACGGATAAAAGCGCCTTTCCTGCTGGCGATGCCAAAGCGCCGGGATGCGCGGCGGGTAGCAGCCGTTTGCTGCACGCTTTCAGGCATGGAGCGCAGGAAGTAGTTGCCATTGCGCTTATACCCAATGAGAGGACCGAGTTTTCCCGTAAAGGGAAGGATAGACATTTGTTTTGCCATAGAAGATTATTTTGATTACTATAAATATAACATAATTCGGGGAACGTGTTTCCGGGAGAGATTGGAGCATTAGCTAATGGGAGTGTATTGCGTATTGTATAACATTCAAAGATAGTTCGATTTCTCTACCTGTATTTTCACCAATAAAATCCCGAAATGTATGGTCGGGAAATACCAAATATGTGTCGTAATCAAGCTAATTGCGACATATAATTTGTCGTAATGCCTAGATTTGGTGGCGATGGTGGGAAAAGCGCCTAGCGCTATTAGGAGGATATGTAATAATGATTTTCAACCAACGCTAAAGCTGTTAAGAGAGATTGCTATAGCGTTGGACGTAAGTATTTGCGAATTACTGATCGATTCCAAAAAAGAGGAGAAGCAAGCATGATTCAAACTTCAGAATCATTGACGCTAGTCAGATTGTTTTTAAACCGGTTGAGATCTTTGTAGTCACCAACGATGTATTCCCAATCCTGCATCCAATCTTCATTACGATAATTGAACTCCTTGGAAAGAAAAGAAATGGCATCCCTAGTAACATATCTTCCTTTAGGTTCTTTCATAAGTAAAGTAGCAATGAAAGTAATATAGAAAAGGCTTCCAGCATTGCTGAAAGCCTTTTCTAATTTCGTAGGGGCAACAGGAGGCACTGGGAACCCGTGACTTCGTTTTGTCTGAAATGCAGGGGAATAATCGACAGTGATTTTTAATGTATTATAAATGAACCAACTGTATGTTTACTGCAGCATGCCTCTCTATTTTTGAAGCAACGTCCTAAATAAATATTAAGGAAAAATACAGCATGATGATATGCTTCAATGATGTACAGTCATTATAGGCAACAGACGCCATTTATTATAAAGTAGTAAAAGGTATTCAACATTTTTTGCCAGATTTTGAAACATGGCGCACTATTTCAGCATGACATTAAACGGATGGAAATCTGCTTCTTCCACAAGCTTTTGATTAATCATTTTCAAAAGTAGCGCCCAGGTATAAGACAGAACATTTATCGCTAAACATAAACTATAATATGCGACCTGAAGAATTCAAATCCAGTAACTATCTTCCTTTAAATTATTATCCATGGCCCAATCTTGTGAATTCGCATATAGCGCAAATGGGGAGGGATATGGATTCCTGGATCGATAATGATTACACCTTTCTGACGGACGAACAAAAGGTGAAATACAAGAAGATGCGATTGCATGCCTGTACAGCCTGTATGTGGCCCGACCTGACGTATGAGCAAGCTATTCCCTGCAATAGGTTCATGCTCCAATATGTTGTTCTCGACGATCAATTGGAAGATTCCTCACTTCAGGAAATCCAACAACAGCGGATCCGTTGTACAGCTATTCTTAAAGGTGATGAACCAGGACCAGATGAAAATGCACTTTATCAACATCTGGCGATCCTCAGAAACGAATTCCGTGCTTTCATGCCTGAAATATGGATGGAGCGTTTCATCTACTATTTTTATCAATCCTTCAGATATGGGATTGAATTAGAATATTCTTTTAAAGTAACCAATCTGCCTCCTTCTCTTAGCCTTTTCCAAGTCATTCGTGAGTTTTCCGTTCTTATGCGTCCGTATCTGATCTTTGGTGAGATTGAATCAGGCCTTGTTCTGCCGAACCATATCATTGAGCATCCCATCATACTAAAGATCATATCTCTGATTGTCAGAGTTGTTGCATGGCAAAACGATATTCATTCTCTGCCAAAGGAAATGGCAAAGGGAACAGAAGTGTTTAACCTGATCTTTGTGCTGCAACGGGAATATCATCTATCGCTGGAAGAAGCTTGTACAGAGGCTCTCCGTATTCATAATGCGGATTTGGAAGAAGTGATTGCCTTACATAGGGACTATCGCGAGTTTGGTGAATACCAGGAACATGTAGATAAGTTTTTTTACTATGCTGGAGTCGGGCTTCAGGGAGTAAATACATTTTATTTACAAGAAACGGAGAGATACCTGCATGGAGGAGTAGGGTTTGCCTGGCCTGAAGAGAAGAGTCCTCGCTGAGATGTTTCTTAAAAGGCTAAGAAATAAGCATTCATATTGCACCACCGTGCTCAAATGAAAAAGCCGCAAACCCTTTTTAGTAAGTGTTTGCGGCTTGTTATTTGTAGCGAGATCGGGAGTTGAACCCGAGACCTTTGGGTTATGAATCCAACGCTCTAACCACCTGAGCTACCTCGCCTTTTATCTCCACTTTGACCGCTGTAACTACTATCAGTAGCGCCTGCTGCTCCAAAACGGGAGTGCAAAGATAACGGCTTAAAAATGAAAATTCAAAATGTATCCAACGTTTTTTTATAATTTTTTTTAAACAGTACCGTCAGGCGCGGGTTTATCCCACTTTTTCAGCAAGGCGTCATCAATAGATCTAACGTGCAGATCCTGCTGTGGATAAGGTAATTCGATACCTGCTTTGTTGAGTGCGTCATAGATAAATGTGAGGACATCGCTTTGCTGGGTGCCGGCAACATCCAGGTCGGCGACCCAGAAATATACCCGGAAATTGATGGAGCTGGCGCCAAATTCATATAGCTGTACCACTGGGGAGGGGGCGGTAAGTATGCCTTTCCGGTCTGTAAAAGCGGATTGTATAATGTCGGTTACCTGTTTTACATCGCTGCCGTATCCTACGCCGAGGGTGAAGGTCACGCGGCGGATCCGGTTGGTTCTTGTCCAGTTAATCAGTTGCTGGGAGATGAGGTCGCCATTGGGGACAATGATTTCTGATCCGTCGTAGGCGCTGATTTTGCTGGAGCGGATGCCGATTTCCTTCACTACGCCGGAGCGGGTGCCGAGTTCTATCACATCGCCTACTTCGAGGGGCTTCTCAAAAGCGAGGATGATACCGGATACCAGGTTGTTGACAACATTCTGCAAGCCGAAGCCGATACCTACTCCCAATGCACCGATCACGATGGTGAGCTTGTCCATGGGAATGCCGGAGGCAGCAAAGGCCAGCAGTACGCCGCCGGCGAGTACAGCAAGACGAAGCAGCAGCAGGGCGGAACCAAACTTTGTTTTCTTGGAGGGGTTAGCGCTTTGGCCGGTATTACCAAACATATAGGCGATGAGCTGGGAAGCAACGGTGGCCACCCATATCACCAGTATGAAGATGATAATACTGCTGAAAGTAAAGTCGGAGTTGCCGATGGTATGCCGCGAAGAAAGAAAGCCGGTGATGGCGTCATAGATCGCATCGTATAGATAAACGTTGCGGGTAACGATGACCAGCCAGCCTACGCCGGCAAGTATGCTGAGGAATGTTTTCAGTTTTCGCTGTACATCCTGGTAGTCCATGAAGGAGATGAAGGTGCTGGAATCTTTATTCGCTTCTACCTGCAGGTATACTGCTTCCATCAATATTTTCACGAGAGCAAACAGACTAAGCGCCATCACGGTGTTGACCACCGCGCTGGAACCCACTATTTTGGCGGTGCCCACTCTGGCGAAAATAACGAGCAACAGGGAAAACGCGCTGGTAATCAAAAATAGTTGCAGCACCGGCCGGGTATATTTAGGTTGTGCAAACGTGGTGAGTGACGATTCTTTTAATAACCTGTTGGCAAGTACGATAGACAGGATGGCGCCAATCAGCAGGCCCCATTGCTCTGCATAGGTGACTTCTATTAGTAGGTTATTGAGGCTATAAATGAATAATAAGCCTATCAGCAGCAGCCAGTTTTTGAATAATGTTTTAGGGAAATGAGAACGGAAAATAATGGTCAGCGCAATCACGGCCAATCCCCAGGTGATTTCTGTAAACAGAATAGGATAGCGCACGGATAGTACTGACGACAACGTAGTAATAAATACAACGATGCTGGCTACCGGAAAGCGATATACGTATTTGGCATGCTGCAATATCGTTTCTCCTTCCTGTTCTGTATGGTTTTGCCGGATTCTTCTGATGTTGTTATAAATCCACCAGGAAAGCAATACCGCCAGTAGTAGCCACACAAAAAATACCGGCCATTGGATAGAGAAAAATATCCCCAGTACTTTAGTGCTTTTGCGCAGGGAGTCTTTTAGTACCGGGAAAAATTCAAGTGGATTAATACTGTCCCGGTGCGGCTTCCAGAGGTAGCGGTAATCGCGGGTAAACATGTTGGCAGAATATTGTTGCAGCCGGTAGTCCATGTCCTCGTATAAATTGGAAACATCTATGTACCGGTTGGCGACTCTATTTTGCAATAGTCCTATTTTAATCAGGTTGTACTTATCTGCACTGTCTACTGCGCGGAACTTAAGTATGAGGTTGGTCATCTGCCCCAGGTAAAAGCCGTACAGTTCATCTTCTGCAGGTATATTTCGCATGGCGGTATCATTCCGGAGGGAATGAATAGTGTCGTTGATATTGACCAGTTTATCATTGTAAGAGAAAAGGCTGTTTTGCCAGGAGGTGAGTCTGCGCTGCAACTGTTCCAGCATTACTTTGTTGGTATAAATATCGTTGATGTTGGGGGTGCGCCCCAGACTGGCAATGTTGTATTTAACGAGGGCAATAGAGGTATCTGTCAGCGGAAGACCAGCGCTGATGCTGGCGGTATCAAACCCACGTCTGAGTGAACTCATCAGGTCATTCAGCATCAGGGTATAGTTTTCAATACGATTAATCAGGATGGCTACAGCCGTATCGGATTTTTTTATCCGGTTGGTATCTTTAGCCAGGGCAGCAATGTTTTTCCGGATAGTGGCGCTGTCTATGGGCACCATGTGAATGGTGTCCGGAACTTTTTTCTGCGCAGCTGTGGAGAAGCTGCTGCTGATAATAGCCACCAGCAATATGATTTGTAGCAAAAATGGTTTAACCTTCATGAACATAAGCAACTGCATATAATTTCCTGCGCCGGCAGAAATGGGTAATCCTTTTGGAGGAACATTTTTTCAAGCCTAAATGTTCCTGAATTTAAAACTTTTAACCGGCTAGACCGTTAAGTTTTCTGGAATCGGCTGTTTAACTTTTGCTCGGTATATAATTCCGCTGTATTTTGTAAGTAATTGCCAGACCAATGAAAACTCGCTTATGAACAGAGAAATGCTCGTTACTGCACTTAGAAAGGATCTCGAACCCTGGGACATAGTCGTGATTGGTGGTGGAGCCACGGGGTTGGGAGCCGCTCTGGAAGCGGTAACAAGAGGCTACAGGACCTTGCTGCTGGAGCAGGTGGATTTCGCAAAATCGACATCCAGTAAAAGCACCAAATTGGTGCATGGAGGGGTGCGTTACCTGGCACAGGGAGATGTGTCCCTGGTAAGGGAAGCCAGCGTGGAACGTGGATTGCTGGCGGCTAATGCTCCCCACCTGGTACGTAACCTGGCATTTGTAATTCCTACTTTTAATTTCTGGGAGAATTTAAAATATACCATCGGCCTCAAAATGTACGATTGGCTGGCAGGACGACTCAGTCTGGGTAAGTCGGTACATATTTCCAGGTCAGAAACGTTGAAGCGCTTATCTACCCTCAAGCAGGATAAACTTGCTGGCGGCGTACTGTATCACGATGGCCAGTTTGACGATAGCCGCCTGGCGATCAACCTGGCGCAAACCATTGCCGATAAAGGAGGTACTGTATTGAATTACATGCGGGTGACCAGCCTGAGTAAGGATTCTGAAGGAAATATCAGCGGTCTAACGGTAAAGGATACACTGGATGGTGGAGATGAGATCTATATTAATACAAGGGCGGTGATTAATGCTACAGGTGTTTTTGCGGATGATATTCTGGAGATGGATAACCCGCAGGCACCTAAGTCTATTGCGGCCAGTCAGGGCGTGCACCTGGTGCTCGACAGTGAGTTTCTTCCCGGTCATAACGCCCTGATGATTCCTGCTACCAGCGATGGCAGAGTATTGTTCGTAGTGCCCTGGCATAATAAAGTAGTGGTAGGCACTACGGATACACCAGTTAATCATATCAGCCTGGAGCCAAGAGCGCTGGAAAATGAAATTGCCTTTATCCTCAGTACTGCCGGGCAGTATCTTTCCCGGCCACCTCAGCGCTCCGATGTACGCAGTGTATGGGCCGGTCTTCGCCCACTGGCGGCTGCTAAAGCAGAAGGACATAAAACCAAGGAAATTTCCCGCAGCCATAAAATTATTGTCGCTAAATCAGGACTCATCACTATTATCGGTGGCAAATGGACTACCTACCGTCGCATGGCGGAAGATGTAGTGCATAAGCTGGAAGAAGTATTGCGCTGGAAAGAAACGGCCACCGCTACACCTCATCTCAAAATCCATGGCGCTACAGATAATGTGAACTGGGATGATCCCTGGTATTTTTACGGCAGTGATGTATTACATATTCATCAGATGGTAGCCCGTCAGCCGGATCTGCAGGAAGAACTGAGCCGGGACTATCACATCATTAAAGCACAGGTAGTATGGGCTGTGAAAGAAGAAATGGCCCGTAATATTGAAGATTTTCTGGCCCGCCGTACCCGGCTTCTTTTCCTCGATGCAAAGGAGGCACTACGTATAGCCCCTGCCGTAGCCAGGATTATGGCAGCAGAATTACATAAAGATGAACACTGGGTGGCCACACAGATAAGCAGCTTCGAAGCGGAGGCAAGAGGCTATCTATTAGCGGAAGCGTAAAGCTGAAGGCATAAAGCATAAAGCATAAAGCTATAGAAGCGTATGATGTTAGCGATATACTGTTCATCAAATGCTTCTATAGCTTTCTGCTTACTTCCAAATGAACTTCTCTGAAGATGGTTTTACCCTTCTTCCTGGTTGCGCAGGCTCGTCTGTATAACCGAGGTAAAAGAAACCCAGTACCAGGTCTTCATCTCCCAAACCCAGGTAATCCTGCATAGCAGGGTGGTAGGTCATACCACCGGAACCCCAGTAGCCTGCAAGGTTAAGTGCAGTAGCTCCCAGCCAGATATTTTCTACTGCGCAGGATACTGCCGCAATTTCTTCCAATGCCGGAATCTTTGGGTTGTTGCCCCGTTTCATGCAAATGGCCAGTACGTGTGAAGCGAGGTTGCCCTGGTTTTTCAGTTTGTCGTAATTGCCCGGAATATATTTGTCTGCCGGAGTGTATTGCTTATACAGGTCGGCATGATCCGAACAAAACTGCCGCACTTTATCTCCGCTGTATACTACAAAATACCAGGGCTCCGTATAGCCGTGGGTGGGAGCCCAGTCGGCCAGTTGCAATAATTGCTGAATGGTTTCATCTGCTATCTTCCTGCCGTTCATGCTGGTGGGTTTCACCGTACGACGTGCTGTAATCACTTGCTCCACAGATGTGGCTAATGTTGTTGTATCCATCATATGTTGTATTTATTTTCCTGTTTCCAGGCTGGCCTTCATGTCGGCCGGTAACTTCATTATTTTGCGAAGATGGTAATCAAAACAAATCATGCCGGTTTTGGCTTCGGCAATCGTGATCGTTTGTGCATTCCTGTTAGTAGTGATGCGATAAAACAACTCAAAGCCAAAGGCATTGAATTCTCCTGCAGCTATCGCTACTTCAAAAATATCTCCATGAAATGCTTCTCCTTTGTAAGCTACTGCCACATCTGCCATAATCAAACCTTTACCGGCTTCATGATCCAGTTCTTTGTAGCCGATACTGTTGAGGAACTGAATCCTTGATTCGTGCATGATAGACAGTATAGCATCGTTGCCTACATGATTACCATAATTAATGTCCTGTATACGTACAGGTATTTGTATAATAAAAGGGAATACTTCCGGTAAATCTATCTTAATCCTTGCCATTATTATTTTTTAGGGAGATGCTAAACGTTTGTTGTTTGTTTCAGGAAGGCCACAAATTTTTCAAAGGCCCTGGCCCGGTGGCTGTATTTATTCTTTTCCGTCAGGTCCATTTCTGCAAAAGCCCTTGTTTCTCCTTCGGGAACAAAAATGGGATCATAGCCAAATCCTTTTGCACCTTTCGTTTCCGTAGTGATATGGCCTTTGCTCACGCCTTCAAACTGATGTTCTTTACCATCCAGTATCAGGGAAATCACTGTGCGGAATTGTGCGCTGCGGTCACTTTGGCCTTCCAGTTCCTGTAATACTTTTACAATATTATCGGCTGCTTCCTTTTGTTCACCGGCATAGCGGGCGGATAAAACACCCGGTGCTCCGTTTAATGCGGCAATTTCCAGCCCGGTGTCTTCTGCAAAACAGTTTTGTCCGGTCATTTGGTGAATGGTAGCCGATTTCTCGGTGGCATTGGCTTCCAGTGTATCGTGTGGTTCCGGAATATCGATGTCTATGCCGGCTTCCAGCAGGGTGATGATCTCAAACTGATCTCCCAGCAATGACCGGAACTCTTTTACTTTGTTTTGATTGTTGGTAGCAAATATCAATTTCATATAGTCGGATGAGAATGCGGTTTTATTGTATTAAATACCTAATAATTGTTTTAATCCTGCCCATAGTCTGGCTTTCAGCGCTTTGTCGGTGCCAATGAGTGCTAATTCATCGGAAAACAGGAGGGTGGTACCATTTACGGTTACCAGTTGATAAAGCGGAATATCACTGAGTCCAAGTTGTTCCGGTGCAATCCCAAATACAACGCTCCGTTCTATCTTCACTGCTGTTTGCCAGTCAGGAAAGGTAAGAGAAGGGTGGTGCGACACGTTAAAAAGCGACACATCCTGCATTCCTAGTTTACAGGCATTTAATATATTGGTGAGGAGGTTGAATAATTCTTCGTTTAGGTACGCTTCGTTTTCGTTTTGTATGAAGAGCGCAATGTTTTTTTGATTTTCTCCTAAATATTTGACTTTGGGCACCACTTTTTCCGCGACCTCAGCCGGCATGCTTTTCCCGGGAATGATTGGCTGGGTAAAGATTTTAGCCAGAAAGTAAGGATCCATTTGGAATTGCTCAAGCGACATATTTATTATCGTTTAATTTAATATGAAAACCCCGGGTGGGGAAAAATCAGTTTATTTGCACTGCCTTACCGTAAAGGTTTCGGCGACACAGCGATTAAAAATGTAAAAATATTGAGATAAAATTGATTAACCATGATGGTAGATAAATCAACAGTTAAGGAAGAGGCGCTAAAGAAGATCAAAGTCACCGGAACTACGCATAGCAGGCTGAGTGAAGTGGATTTCAACAACCTGGCATTTGGTAAAATGTATGCCGACCACATGTTAGTGGCTGATTTTGATGGTAAAGAGTGGGGAAATGCCGAAATTCTGCCTTTTCAGAACCTGTCTGTAAGTCCTTCTAACGCCGCCTGGCACTATGGGCAGGCGATCTTCGAAGGCATCAAAGCCTATAAAGATCCTCAGGGCCAACCAATGATCTTCAGGCCATATGATAACTACAAACGCTTTAACACCTCCGCAGAAAGAATGGGAATGCCCCAGGTACCTGAGTGGCTGTTTATTGGCGGTCTGGATATATTAATAGATATGGACCGCGACTGGGTACCTACCGGAGCGGGCTGTTCTCTCTACCTGCGTCCTTTTATGATTGCTGCAGATGAGTTTATAGGGGTACGTCCTTCTGATACTTATAAATTTGCCATCATCAATTCTCCTTCTGGTCCTTATTTTAATAAGCCTATTAAATTACTGGTGCAGGACAAATATGTACGTGCTTTTCCGGGCGGTGTGGGTTACGCCAAAGCTGCCGGTAACTATGGTGGTACTATGTATCCTACTATGCAGGCTAAGAAAAAGGGGTATGATCAGATTTTGTGGGTAGATGGATATGAACATAAATACCTCCAGGAATGCGGTACGATGAACGTTTTTGCGATCATAGGCAATACTGCCATTACCCCGGACCTTACACAGGGAACCATCCTGGAAGGGGTTACCAGGGCCAGCGTAATGGATGTTCTCATCGATATGGGCCTCAAAGTGGAAGAGAGACCTATTTCTATTGATGAAGTAGTGGCTGCCCATAAAGATGGTACCCTTAGAGA
Organism: Chitinophaga sp. 01L420; assembly: GCF_056399985.1. NCBI lineage: Bacteria > Pseudomonadati > Bacteroidota > Chitinophagia > Chitinophagales > Chitinophagaceae > Chitinophaga > Chitinophaga sp. 01L420. The sequence goes on along the minus strand of NZ_JBFTSK010000008.1, from coordinate 53,808 downwards.
AGTTTTTGGAACAGGAACAGCTTCCAGTGTAGCTTATGTAGAACAACTGGATTACCTGGATACGCAAATCAAACTGGATACCACCAAATATGAAATAGGAGCAGAAGTGATCCGTCGTTTGGATGATATCCGTACTGGACGGGCTACAGATACCCGCCATTGGAATTACATAATCGACAAGAAATAAGTACTTTATATATTATTATCATTGAAAGAATAGGGTCAATAAAAAGACCCTATTTTTTTATGGTTGTTTCTAAGGGAAATCATACCTTTGCAATCCGGTTTTTGGTAATCCTGAGCTGCTACCAGAATAATAAGACCTTTCCCTGTTTATACAGAAGATCATTCCGGTAAAAATATTTTCGAAACAATTTTGTTATTCACACATATAGTTTTACCTTTGCCGTCCCAAAATCCCTTTGTGAGGAATTTGGATGTCATTGTAAACCGACATAAAAAAACTAGGTAAAGAATGCCTACTATACAACAATTAGTAAGAAAAGGAAGAGAAATTATCCGGGCTAAGTCTAAGTCCAGGGCATTAGATAGTTGCCCTCAGCGTCGTGGCGTTTGTACTCGTGTATACACTACCACGCCTAAGAAACCGAACTCCGCTCTGCGTAAAGTAGCGAAAGTGCGTTTAACCAACAAAGTTGAGGTGATTGCCTATATCCCTGGTGAAGGTCACAACTTGCAGGAGCACTCTATCGTACTGATCCGTGGTGGAAGGGTAAAAGATTTACCAGGTGTTCGTTACCACATCGTTCGCGGTTCTTTGGATACTGCAGGTGTGAAAGACAGAAAGCAGAGCCGTTCCAAATATGGTACTAAAAAGGAAAAGGCTAAGAAATAACAATTATAAATAGTCGTAATTTTCAATAAATGAGAAAGCAAGCTGCAAAGAAATTGCCTCTGGCTCCAGATCCTAGGTTTAATGACAAGCTGGTAACCCGCTTTGTTAATAACGTTATGGAACAAGGAAAAAAGAGCATTGCCTATAAAATTTTCTACGATGCTGTGGATAAGGTGAGCACGATGACCGGTGAAAACGGTTACGAGGTTTGGAGAAAAGCATTAACTAATGTAACTCCTGGTGTAGAAGTTAGAAGCCGCCGTATTGGTGGTGCTACCTTCCAGATTCCTGCGGAAGTTCGTCCTGATAGAAAGATCTCCCTGAGCATCAAATGGTTAGTACGCTTTGCCGGCGAAAGAAACGGTAAGAGCATGGCTGACAAGCTGGCGAATGAAATCGTAGCAGCAAGCAAAGGTGAAGGCGCAGCGTTCAAGAAGAAAGAAGACACGCATCGTATGGCAGAAGCGAACAAAGCTTTCTCTCACTTCAGAATCTAGTTATAGCCTTAACAGGCAACTCAATATATTCGGCAAACAGTTCCTTTGGAGCTGTTTGCCTTTTTGTGTTTATACCTTTCCGGAACGTGATACCAGGTCATCATCTCTTTACTCAACCCCATCCGTCAAAAAGAACTTTCATTACGGAGGCCCTGTCAATTAGATGACGCATGGCTGTTAAAGGAACAATTTGATCAGCTGTTCCCCACTCAGTACATCTCACAAAAAAACAGGCACCCTTAATGGATGCCTGCCAATTGAAAATACCTGGATATTTAGGGAACACTGGATTACTATTTCACATTTACCAGCACGTTAATCTTACCTGCTTCACCATTAAACTCCTGTAATGCCTTTCCAATTACCTGTCCTGGCTTCACCTTATCAATATCTGCTTTCATGGCATAACCGGCTTTACTGGAAGTCACCAGTAAATCACCCCGGTGAATAATGCCATTTTCATTACATACTTTAGTAGGAATCACGCCAACTACTCCCATCGGAACTTCTGCAGAAAGATCTGTTTCTATATCGTGTTCAGTCAGCAATACACCTGGCTTGGTGGCAAATACCCCTGCCACAAGGGTAGAGTAGGGCTCGGCTGATTTTTCCACCATACGGTCAGTATGAGTCGAAATCACCAGTACATCTCCGGCTTCATAGGTAGCCCGTGCGCCTGATACAGCAAATGATTCCGCCAAATCCGCGCCTCCGGTTTGTGTACCACCGTTAAAGAAACCACGCCCGGCGCTGTTGATCCTGGCCACATTTACAGGAGCCGGGTCGCCGCTTCTGAATACGGCAAGATTGCTGGTACTGTGTGATTCTACCCGTAGTACGTCAGTCGTATTGGCGTTATTGAAATTGACGAATCTGGCAGCACGACCAGTACCAAAATTAGGTACCCAACCGTAAATGGCATTACCAGAGCCATTAACGGTGCTTTCTACGCCATCACCCAGGTTGGCAGCATTGGCGGTAATACCATTTCCATTTCCCTTGGCGATAGCGATGAGCGCAGGTCCATTACCAGTTACGCTGGAAGAATAGAACAATCCGCCAAATCCACCACTACCCGCATTTTCACCATATACGCCCGCAGTACCAAAGTTGGAAAACTGTGAATTTACCTTGCCATGTACCGCTGGAGAAGTACCCGAAACATTGTCCACTTCAAAATAGCCCGCTGTACCATTACCAATTGTTTTAGCCGTCACTACATTGTTGGTGTTGGCATCATTGAAATTCTCAAAATCCGCTGCCTGACCGGTACCGAAGGAAGGAATCCAGCCATAGATCGCTTTACCCGTACCGTTAACATTGCCTTCTATGGCATTGCCATTCTTTTTAACATTAGCCACAATTGCATCACCATTACCGTTATTGATAGACACCAATGTATTGCCACTGCCTGTCGTATTCGAAGTATAAAATAATCCTGCAAAACCGCCAGTACCGGCAGATTCAGAGAAAACACCCGCGGCACCAAAGTTGCCAAATATTGTATTCACTTTAGCCTTTACAGCCGGTGCCACAGAGTTGGTATTATTTACCTCAAATGCGCCGGCAGCTCCGATGCCCACTACACCTGGGTCACCCAGGGAGTTGGTGTAGGCTGTCATATTATCAAAGGAGTTAGCAGAATTGTTGTTTTCAAAACGTCCGGAGGCACCCTTGCTACCGTTTAACCCAATCTGGCCAAATACGCCTATAGCGGTACCTGTAGTATTGGTAGACACAAAGCCACGTACGCCGTAACCGCCACCATCATTGCGTCCTACTACTGCACCGGCTATATCAGAGGTGGTCCGTCCAACTACGGCTTCCCCGGCACCAGTATTATCACCAATTACTCCAGCAGCCGTTTGAACGCCTGTGCTACCGTGTACACCTGTGTTATTCGTGCTGGAGGCATCGATACCGAACCCGGCACCAGCAGTGGCAGTAATCGCTGAGCCATTACCTAAAGTGCTGACAGCGAGTGCATTGTTGGCATTCGCATTATTAAAAACGGATATGGTGGCTGGTATGCCATTATTACTGGTCGCAATTAAACCAGTTCCGGTATTGCTGTTGGCATATACGCCTGTTCCTGCTGCACTCGAGTTACCATATACACCAAGTCCGTTGGGTGTTACACCATAAACGCCCCAGCCAGAACCAGCCTGGGAGCCCCATACGCCTATTCCTAATCCACCGGTACCACTGTTGATTCCTCTTATTGCAGAGGAAAAACCGCCGGGAGAGGTGGAGGTAACGATACCACGTACCGGAACAATAGAAGAAGAAACAGAATTGCTGACACCTTCAATCGAAGTGCCATCTCCATCATTAGTGATGCTGAAAAGGGTAGCGGGATTATTTTCTGTAGCCACAAACGGAAGGGTAAGTCCGCCTCCTGGTGCTGCAGTTGCCAGCCATTGTACACCATCAAATTTTAATATCTGGTTGGCCAGCGGCGCTGTATTACTAACAGGTTTACCTTGCAAGCCTGCTACTACAGGAGCCGGGTAGCTACCACTCAGATCTCCGCCAGCGGGGCCGTTAGGAGGTAAGGTAGTAGGTATAACGCCAGGAGCTATTTTAGCCAGGGTAACTTTTCCGTTTCCAATCAGGGGATTAGGATAGGTACCCGAGAGATCTCCTCCTGCAGCTATACCGTTGATATTGCCGGCAGGGCCTTGTATACCCTGAGGTCCTGCAGGCCCCATTGGTCCTAACGGTCCAGCTACACCCGCTGGTCCAGCCACACCAGGATCACCTTTGGCACCTTGTATGCCCGCAGGTCCAGCTACACCAGGATCGCCTTTAGCGCCTTGTATGCCTGCCGGTCCAGCTACACCAGGATCACCTTTGGCACCTTGTATGCCCGCAGGCCCGGCTATACCAGGATCGCCTTTAGCACCTTGTATGCCCGCAGGTCCGGCTACACCAGGATCACCTTTAGCACCTTGTATACCTGCAGGTCCTGCTACCCCTGGATCGCCTTTAATGCCCTGTATTCCCGCAGGTCCGGCCGGACCTACTGGTCCTGTCGCCCCTGCCGGTCCAACGGCACCAGGGTCTCCTTTGATGCCTTGAATGCCCGCAGGTCCTGCGGCGCCAATAGGTCCAACTGGTCCGATGGGTCCAATTGGTCCCGCCGCGCCCGGATCCCCTTTGGTACCCGCCGGTCCTACTGGCCCGATTGGTCCGTTAGGTCCGATAGGCCCCACTGGTCCAACTGCACCAGGATCACCTTTAGCACCAGCAGGTCCGGCTGGACCTGGATTGCCGTTTGCTGCAAATAAAGCATACGGCACACTCATTAATTGTGAAGTACCCAGCTCGCTGAAATTGCTTCCGTTAATGGATATTTCTACTTTCAGATATTGATTGGCATTCGCCCAGGGAACAGTACTATAAGTGCCTGTCAATGGAGTACCCTTTCCTATTTGTAAAGTAAATAAACCTAAATTATTGGTGGTAGCATTGTGTGTTTCCTGGTATTGTACAGGTCCGGCAGCAGAGCCTCCCAGTACAGAAAAACGTACGGTTAGCGATTGATTACCGAGAACAGTGCCATTCGCATTACGTGCCACAGCCTGGTAATTAGTTCCGGCAAGCCCGCTCTGAGCCTGCACATATTGGGATGATACCGCTAAGAGTAATATTGCCAGGTAGAATATTTTTTTCATAATAATCATTTTAATAGGTTACAGCAGGCTTAGCTCTTTTTCTTTACAGGTGCGCTATTCACTTCGCTGCCCTGATTGGGGATGACAATTGGTTTTACCGTCTGCGTTGCCCGCGCAGCTTTCAGTTTATTTGCTGCATCTGTAGCAGATATCTCTGAAGCCATGGGAGACGGAGTAGCACTGGTTTTCAGTAAACGCGCATTCGAATTGTTATGAACAACCGGCGCCTTGTAATTCGTGAAAAGCCGGTTTTCAATAGGGGCAGATATGATCGCCTTATCTGGTTGAGGCTTTATCTCTTTGGCCTGCAATTTTGCAAGATCCGCCTGTAGATCAGGGAATAAAAAGTCGATCGCATTGCGACCATCGTTAACAGTCTCATTCCTGGATGCCGGACGGACCTGTGCATGTGTGAATGATTGCATTCCTGCAGTGACAAGGAATAAAGTTATGAGCAGTGATTTCATATGATTGAGAATTATAGATACATGAATGAAAAGTTGTTTTACCTGTTGGTGATAGCTGTTTTTCCTTTTCCTGTTTGATCATTTGCAGCAATCGGTAAATAGCCGATGAAGGTTATGCTAATGTTGCACAGCTTCATCGCGTGTTCCGCCGATGTTATATACCAGTGAAAATTTCAGGGTTCTTTTCTGCACCAGGCTTTCTCCCGTAGGCATCTGGTAAGCAATGTCCAGTGCCAGGTTAGATACCCGTACACCTACTCCAGCCGAGAAATGCTGCCGGTAACCTTTATAGGGGTGTTCATAGAAATATCCTGCCCGCACAAAAAATACCTGGCGATATCCGTATTCGATACCGGAACCAATGGTAAACTCTCTCAGCTCTTCATGGAAGCCATCAGGGGCATCTCCAAAAGAAGAAAACATCGCTTCCACTACTCCCCGGTTAGGATCTTTACCTTTCAGAATCTGGTTGGTTTCTATGCCATTGGAATCCAGTGCATACAATGGGGGAGTGGGTACCAGTAATTTATTAATATCAACGGAAAGGGTGAACTCATGCTCCTGGGTATGTACAAACGTATAGCCGCCACCGATACGAAGGTTCATGGGCAGAAAACTCTTCCTGTTGTTATCGTCGGTGTATTGAAGTTTGGTGCCGATATTGGTAATACTTACACCAAAACAGTAACGGTTGCCGAAATCGAGGCGGTCTACACTGTTTTGATAATAGTAACTCAGATCGCCGGCCACGGCTGATGCAGGTTTCTGCTGAAGACTATTATAGGAGCCTTGTCCCAGCTGACTGCGCACATATCTGATGCCCAATGCCAGCGACATATGATTACCCAGTTTCCGGGCATAAGAACCATCTATCGAAAATTCTTTGGGATTATAATCCTGTAGTACTGTTCCGTTATCATCGCGGAAAGTAACAGCGCCGTAATTGAAATATTTCATGGAAATACCCACGCCTTCAGATGCATTCCAGTTTTTATAGGCAGCTACATAAGCCATATTAGACTTATTGTTATTTAATTCCCACATCCAGGGGGAGTAATTGGCACTTACACCCCAATCGCCGGCAAAAACTATTTTAGCTGCATTGGAAAACAGGGAATTAGCATCGGGCGTTAGTCCAATGCTGGCATCTCCGGTTCCACTGCTTCGGGCATCCGGATTAACCAGTAAAAAACTGGCGCCTATGTTAGGCGGTTTTTGGGTGATCTTTTGTGCTGATAAAGGGATACCAGCTGTCAAAATACCTGCAAGAAGTATAATTGTATAACCGTATTTCATGTGTCATCAATTAAGTTGTGATGGGGAGCTACAGGAGCGTATTACTGCACAATGAGCTTTTCAAAAAAGACATTACCACTTACATTTAACATAACCGTGTATATGCCTGCTGCAAAGTGATTGACGGGCAATATGACGGTATTCTTACCCGCACCCATTTGCAGATACTGATGATAAATGCTTTGTCCTGCCGGATTAATCACCTCAATGGTTACATTCACATTTGACAACAGATCAAATTGAATCTTGGTATTGGTAACTGCCGGGTTGGGGAATAAAATATAGCTCTTAACAGGACTTACACCGGGAGGGAGTTTGGGTAATTCTTCCGGTTGTTGAAATCCCTGCGTAAGTAGGGTTTTGCCATTGGTGATAGGCAATACTATTGCTTCTCCTACGGTATACTGGATCTGGATGTTCTGAACAACACCATTGCCGCCGGCACTGGCTACTACCTGCCGGTTCAGAATTACCTGGGCTTTTGATGAAGTACAGACACAGGTCAGTAACAACAGCGCACAGGAATACCTGAGTACAAATGTTCTCATATAGAAAGGTTAATCAGTAAATGAAGATGCTGGAATAATGCTACAGCGTTATGCCGGGAATGCTATGGTAATAAATAACCTGGTTACCTGTTGAACAGGTATAGTGTAAAGTTTTTCATTCATGATAAATCTGTGTTTTAGGGGAAACCGAATAATATTTTGCTACGTTTCTTGTTTTTTAGTGCTGGGGGAAATCTAACCTTTTAACAATTTGCTACGAATTTGATGCAAATACAGCAACCGGAAAACTATAATTTAACTTTTGGTTGTATTTGATAAAAAGGTGGTAGGTAGCAACTAAAAACTGGTTTTAGTTAGGATACTTATAAAAGACAATTGTAATGTGATGGAACGCCCGTGCTTGTTAAAAAGAAATAACAATTTGGAAAAGCTGGTCGTTTTATTTATTGTCAAAAATAAGTTACCTTTGCCCCCCAAATTGCATTATTTAGTCACTTTAATATTATGGCAGACTTAAAATTTCAAAGGAACTTTGGTATTGCGGCGCACATCGATGCGGGTAAAACCACTACCACAGAACGTATCCTGTATTATACAGGTAAATCCCACAAAATTGGAGAAGTGCACGAGGGTGCTGCTACAATGGACTGGATGGCACAGGAGCAGGAGAGAGGTATTACCATCACATCTGCGGCAACCACTTGTTTCTGGAATTTTCCAACCTTACAAGGTAAAGCCCAACCTGATACCAAACAATATAAATTCAATATCATCGATACCCCGGGTCACGTGGACTTTACCGTTGAGGTAGAGCGTTCCCTGCGTGTACTGGATGGTCTGGTGGCATTGTTCTGCGCTGTATCCGGTGTTGAACCTCAGTCTGAAACCGTTTGGCGTCAGGCTAACCGCTACCGTGTACCACGTATCGGTTTCGTAAATAAAATGGACCGTTCAGGAGCTGACTTCCTGAATGTAGTTAAACAGGTGAAAGAAATGCTGGGTGCTAACCCCGTTCCTTTGACTTTGCCAATCGGTGCAGAAGACTCCTTCAAGGGTGTTGTGGACCTGATTACCATGAAAGGTATTATCTGGGATGAAGAAGGAAAAGGTGCTACTTACCAGGAAATTCCTATTCCGGAAGATATGCAGGCTGAAGCGGAAGAGTGGAGAGCTAAACTCGTAGAAGCAGTTGCTGAATACGATGATACCCTGATGGAAAAATTCTTCGAAGATCCTAATTCAATCTCTGAAGACGAAATCCACGAAGCTATCCGTAAAGCTACTATCGATATCGCTATCATCCCGATGATGTGCGGTTCTTCCTTCAAAAACAAAGGCGTACAGAAGATGCTGGATGCGGTTTGCCGTTACCTGCCTTCTCCAATGGACGTTGAAGCGGTAAAAGGTACCAACCCTGACACCGGTGAAGAAATCGAACGTAAACCAGATGCAAAAGCACCATTGTCTGCACTGGCATTCAAAATTGCAACCGATCCTTTCGTAGGTCGTCTGGCGTTCTTCCGGGTTTATTCCGGTCATCTGGATGCGGGTTCTTATGTATTGAACACCCGTACAGGTAAAAACGAGCGTATCAGCCGTATCATGCAGATGCACGCTAACAAGCAGAATCCTATCGATTTCATCGAAGCTGGTGATATCGGTGCTGCTGTTGGTTTTAAAGATATCAAAACCGGTGATACCCTGTGCGATGAAAAAGCACCGATTATCCTGGAATCAATGACATTCCCTGAACCAGTTATCCACATCGCTATCGAGCCTAAAACTCAGGCAGACGTTGATAAAATGGGTCTGGCTATCTCTAAACTGGTAGAAGAAGATCCTACCTTGAAAGCTAAAACTGACGAAGAAACCGGCCAAACCATCCTGAGTGGTATGGGTGAGCTTCACCTCGAAATCATCGTTGACCGTATGCGTCGCGAGTTCAAGGTAGAAGTTAACCAGGGTGCTCCGCAAGTTGCTTACAAAGAAGCACTGACTACCAAAGTTGAACACCGTGAGGTATTCAAGAAACAAACCGGTGGTCGTGGTAAATTCGCTGATATCCAGATCGAAATCGGACCTGCAGACGCAGAATGGTTGAAAGAAAACGAAGGCAAATCCTTCCAGTTCGTAAATGATATCTTTGGTGGTTCCATCCCTAAAGAGTTCATCCCTGCGGTACAGAAAGGTTTTGAACAGTCCCTCAACCAGGGTGTTCTCGCCAACTTCCCGCTGGTGAACCTGAGAGTACGTCTGTTTGACGGTTCTTACCACCAGGTGGATTCTGATGCGATGTCTTTCGAATTGTGCGCTAAATCTGCTTTCCGTGAAGCTGCCCGCAAAGCTAAACCAGTATTGCTGGAGCCAATCATGAAAGTGGAAGTACTGACTCCAGACCAATACATGGGTGATGTTACAGGTGATCTGAACCGTCGTCGTGGTATGCTGGAAGGTATGGACTCCAAAAACGGTGTTCAGGTAATTAAAGCTAAAGTTCCGTTGAGCGAAATGTTCGGTTACGTAACTCAGCTGCGTTCCCTGTCTTCCGGTCGCGCAAGCTCTATCATGGAATTCTCCCACTATGCACCAGCTCCGAACAACGTGGCTGAAGAAGTGGTAGCTAAAGTGAAAGGCAAAGTAAACGCTTAATCATAGCTTCTTTTATATCGGAAAGGTTGTCCTGCCAAAGCGGGACAACCTTTCTGCTTTTTATCCCGGCAACTGACATGAACATGCTATTGCCATGAAAAGAATATTCGATATTTTACGTTGAAATAACCTACAACTGCAATTTACTTTTTGCTAACTGCCAGGGTCCTGTTCTACAGGACCTTTTTTATTTTTTATACCTCATGATAGGGGGAGGCTCTTCTTTTGGCGTCATTGTATTGAATGTCATCCATCTGACCTATATTTTTTACTGATAGCATTGAAATTATGTCAATAGAGTTATTGCAAGCACCTCCTACAACTGTAATTTCGACAACGGGAGAAATGGTAACGCTTACTCCCGGCCTTGACTTGATTCTGCCCTGCTGGAATCCCTCGGGCCCCTGGGTGGAATCACTTATCAGGCACTATCACGAGGTAACAACGATCATGGGAAAAGTGCCTGTTCAGTTGATTCTTGTGAATGATGGTTCTGAGCGGAATTTCACTGCACAACATATAGCCTGGCTCGAAGCTGCCATTCCTAATATTATCATCGTTAGCTATACCCGCAACCGTGGTAAGGGATATGCAGTAAGAGAGGGTGTAAAACGTTCTCAACATGCTTACCAGGTGTATACAGACCTGGATTTCCCCTTTGGCATATATGCCGTGAAGGAAGCCTATGACCGCCTGCAACAGGGACTGGATGTAGTAGCAGGAGAGAGAGGGGCTGCTTATCTTCGCGCGTTACCCCGCAAGCGCCGTACAATTACCCGTATCAGCCGGTTTTTAAACAGGACAGTACTGGACCTGAAGGTGGAAGATGCCCAGGCTGGCCTCAAAGGCTTTAATGCGTATGGCAGAAACATATTGCTGAAAACTCGTATAGATGGCTTTTTGTATGATAGCGAATTTCTATATCATGCAGGCCGCCGCCCACATGTTAAAATTGGTGCAGTCGCAGTATCTTGCCGTCCCGGCATACAGTTCTCATCGTTCCGCTTCAAACTATTGATGAAGGAGATGGTGAATTATTGCAAGATCATCATCGGCTCTAAAGCCGCTTAGTTTTTTATGGAACAAACGAACAGGATACTGATCAGTGTAGATGTGGAAGAATTTGATATCCCCGAAGAATTCGGTCAACAGGTATCATTACAGGAGAAGCTGGAAGTTTCCAGAAGTGGACTGCAGGCTACACTGGCACTATTTGATAAATATAATGTACGCGCTACCTTTTTCGTGACTGCTTACTGGGCCCAGCATTACCCTGAATTAATCCGGCAGATGGCGGCAAAGCATGAAATAGCCTCCCACGCATATTATCACAGCTCATTCTCAGAGGCCGATCTGGAAGGCTCCAGATTGGCCTTGCAGGAGATCAGCGGACAACATATACAGGGCTTTAGAATGCCCCGTTTGCGGAAAGTGAATATGGAGGCCCTAAAGGCCGCCGGCTACCTGTATGATGCCTCTGTGAATCCTACCTGGCTTCCCGGCAGATACAATAACTGGCATCTGCCAAGAACTGTTTTCAAAGAAGAGGATACCTGGATCATTCCTTCTTCCGTATCTCCCCTCATAAGATATCCAATATTCTGGCTGAGTGTCAAAAATATGCCCCTGTGGATAACCCGGCATTTCAGCAGAAGGGTATTGAAGAAAGATAATTATCTCTCTTTTTATTTCCATCCCTGGGAGCTGATAGACATTAATGCTTATACATTGCCGGCTTATATCAGGCGTATTTCCGGTGAAAAAATGCAACGTAAAATGGACGGATTCCTAAGTTTTTTACAAAAACAGGGAACTTTTTGTACGCACGCTGATCTGCTAAAATCCCGCTAGTATTGTTTCACAGCTGATAACGTTCACGACCGGATTTCCCGGACGTGAAAGAACCTGTTTTTTATGCAACAACATTTAACTTATAAATGTTATAGTAATAATGAATAAGGATAAGTATTCATGTTGAGGGAATTTTCGAACTGTGCGGTAAGAATTTTTTTTAAGATTTTTTTGTAAGATTAGACTCTTATTATATTCATTTTCAGTAGTTTTGTAATAGACAAGAATCTATTGTCGTGTGATGTTTGTTTAACGAAGATCAAGACTACGTCCCCATTATCCCCCCTGCCTTTTATTTTTTTGATGGCTGCTATCGACAGCTCAGTTGCAAATGGAAGCGTTTGCCTGAAAATCTCTTATTCATTCAACATGTTAAATTGTTAAAACTAAAAATCAGACTATGAAAAGAATTCGTCTCTTAACCCTTGCACTTTCAGCTGTATTGTTTGGTTCTGCTGCTAACGCTCAAATTCAGAAAGGAAATATTATGGTTGGTGCGGATTTGACCAATCTTAATGTTGTTTTTCAAAAGGAAAGCACTGCTTTTAATTTCAATCTTACTCCAAAAGTTGGTTGGTTTATCAAAGACGGTCTGGCTATTGGCGGGTATGTTGCCTTTGGAGCAAATACCACAAAGAATAAAACGACTGACACCAGGGCTTCCAACACAAACTACGGTGTAGGAGCTTTTGCACGTTATTTTGTGGAAGACAAAAATGTTAGAAAGCTGGAGTTCTCCAAAAGAACCCGTTTCTTCCTGGAAGCAAATGCTGGTTTTGCTGGTCAGAATCCGGCGAGTGGTGCTTCTACCAATGGTTTTAATGTGGGTATAGGCCCCGGTATCTCCTATTTTATTACCCCCAACATTGGTTTGGAAGGATTGTTTAAATATGATCTTACTGTGGGTGGAGGTAATTCAACTACCGCAAACAGGCTCAGTTTGGGCATAGGTTTCCAGATTTATCTGCCATCTGCCAAAGCTAAAGCGATCTATAAAGAAGAAAGAGGTAAATAAATTTACATATCAACTCACCAATGGTTACGGCTGCATTTTTGCGGCCGTAACCATTTTTATTAGTGATCCTAACCGGACGGACAGGCGCTGAATAAAATGAATATGGAAACCAGGAATGAACTAATTGAACGGAGGCTTTTCAGCAGGAACTGGTTATTTTAGTAGCTTGTCTGCATAAGCGCAGACAGGGGATTGCTGAAAACCCAGGATAGAGTAAGCGTTACGTCCATAAATACTCCGGTATGTTGAACACTATTCTTCAGGCTGTGCTTAAGTTTTTGCACACCGTAGCAGGTGCACTGTAGTTTTCTACATTGTTACACAAGGATATTTCCTAATGGGATTGCCGAAAACCATATAAGAGAGTAGGCTAAAAAACATCATCCAAAAATCATCGCCTTATGATCCTCGATGCATTAAACACATTCCTGACAGGGTTACTGGCATTGCTGGTATCTGCCCTTGGAGGTATCTGATTGTGCAGTAGCACAAGCGGCTACCCTCTGCGGTAACTTTCAGAGGATCCATTGTAGTGGTTTGGCAGGTATTTTATAATACTTTCCGTGGCCATTGATGTAAACCTGATAGGGTGCTGTTGTTGGTAGCCCACGAAATCACTAGTCAAAAGCATTAGCGTATTTTACAGTCTATTTTAACAAAGAGAGCTTCGGTATACCACTGAAGCTCTCTTTGATTTAAAGAAACCCTCACTGGAAGGGGATTGAACAACTCAAAATTAGGATTCCGAACTGAACAAAATGAACGAACGGATTTATCTGAATAGACTTTAATTTCGACATGCACTTAAAAAAATAGGTGCCCTGGGATTGCCGAAAACCAAATCAAGAGAGTWGGTATCACCCGTAGTAAAAACTATCTTATGGATTTACTGACTCAATTGCTGGCGACTATCGTTGCATTGCTGAAATCTCTGCTGGGAGGTCTGTAAGAAGATTTCCTTTAGTAAGGGATTCATTTCATACTTAAGTTATGCTATTTCCCTTACACTCATCATCCTTTTGGCTGTTCATACCCTGGACAGCCTTTTTTTTGCGCCTATGTTCCTTGTTAAATGCTTGTGGTGGCTGAATGAACAACGCGGTTGAATGTTGCCGGAATGAACAAAATGAACGACTGCATATTGAATGATAGCTTTTAATTTTAGTCCTGTTAACTGAATAACAACTGGGAATGCCGAAAACCAGACAATAGAGTAGGCAATATCTTATAAAAACCTTTTCCCATGGATTTAGTGAATCAATTGCTGGCGTTAATTCTTGGCCTGCTGAAATCTCTGCTGGGCGGTCTGTAAGCAGATTTCCTGTAAGGGATTATTTCGTATTTAGTTATGCTATTTCCTTACAAACATTATCGGAGGCTGTTCACCACGAACAGCCTCTTTTTTACCCGCAGATTCCCCTGAAATTGGCTGTGATAGCTGAATGAACAGTAAGGGTGACTGCTGTTGGAATGAACAAGATGAACGGCTGCATATTGAATGATAGCTTTTAATTTTAGTTCTGTTAACTGAATAACAACTGGGGAATGCCGAAAACCAGACAAAAGAGTAGGCAATATCTTATAAAAACCTTTTCCCATGGATTTACTAAATCAACTGCTGGCATTAATCTTAGGATTAATTCAATCATTATTGGGTGGTTTAGGCGGTGGTTTACCGCTTTAACCGGATGGTCGCCCGACCATAGATGTACTCAAACCACTTTAATTATTCAGCAAAGGGCTGTTCCAGGTAAGCAGGAACAGCCCTTTGTGTTGGATGTGGGTCCGCATTATGCCGCCTGAGCCAGAAGATATCATTGGATCTCTTTAGGTTTAATAAAAGTCCGGGATCTGAAGAAAGTTGGCAGTCCTTCCGCATCCTCCTTCCTGCCGGCTATGCCTCACCCGTTATGGGAACACTCTAAAATATTCCTGCGGATATTGTGCAGTAACTGTCCTCCTGTCATTGATTTTACCCTGGTAAAACCGGTTTTACCTATCTCCCTGAAAAAAGTTATAAAGAAATTTGCCTTTTTTTGGTTTTGAAATTTGTTTTCCTATATTTGTCAAAACGAGCATGTGAAGTTACCTTAAGGCTTAACACACACACAATGAATGTTTTCTGAAGCCTTATTGCCCGATAATTTTGTTTTCACCCCCTTCCAACTGCCGCCGGAGCTAGCCTTTTGCCCGGGATCTTTTATTTTTTCCAGAGATTTATTTGCCAAATAGAAAAAACGGGTTACCTTTGCCCTCCCAAATTGTATTGGGAAAAAACAAGAAGAAGTTCATTGCATATGTCTCAGAGAATAAGAATCAAGCTGAAGTCCTACGATCATAACCTGGTAGACAAGTCTGCTGAGAAGATCGTTAAAACCGTGCGTAACACGGGTGCCGTGGTAACAGGTCCAATTCCTTTACCTACCGAGAAGAAAATATTTACAGTATTACGTTCTCCGCACGTTAATAAGAAAGCGCGCGAGCAGTTCCAACTGTGTACACACAAACGTTTACTGGATATTTACACGTCTTCTTCCAGAACTGTAGACGCGCTGAGTAAGCTCGATCTGCCTTCCGGAGTGGAAGTTGAAATTAAAGCATAGGACAACAGCAAGGCGGGCGAAAGGCCGGCCTTTTATTGATTTATGGTTACCTCGCTGATTTTCAGCAGGGTAGCAATTTTAACAAGCAAACATAGGTCGCGCCTTCTGGGCGGCCGCCCAATAAATGTATTTAAACCGCCCATCCTGGGGATAGCACGAAATCCCCCAGGCGCTGGGTAAAATCATATAAAAAATGAAAGGTATTATTGGCAAAAAGATTGGTATGACCAGCATCTTCGAAGCTAATGGTAAGCAAACTGCTGTTACCATTATCGAAGCGGGTCCCAACGTTGTAACCCAGGTAAAAACCCTGGAAACAGATGGTTACAATGCAATTCAGGTTTCTTTCGGTGAGAAGAAAGAAAAGCACACTACAAAAGCAGAAAGCAATCACTTCGCGAAAGCAAGCACCTCTCCCAAACGTTTTGTAAAAGAACTCCGCAACCCGGACGTACAGAAAGCCCTCGGTGAATCTATCACATGCGAAATCTTCGCAGAAGGCGAATCAATTGACGTTGTAGGCACTTCCAAAGGTAAAGGTTTCCAGGGTGTTGTAAAACGCCACGGATTCAGCGGTGTGGGTGAAGCTACCCACGGTCAGCACGATAGAAGCAGAGCTCCTGGTTCTGTTGGTGGATCATCTTATCCTTCCCGCGTTTTCAAGGGTATGCGTATGGCCGGCCAGACAGGTAACGAAAGAATAAAAGTGAAAGGTCTGAAGATCGTGAAAATATTCCCTGAAAAGAATTATATCCTGGTAAGTGGTTCCGTTCCCGGCCACATTGGTTCAATCGTTTTAATCCAGAAGTAACATGCAAATCGATATTTTAAATATAGAAGGTAAGAAAACCGGAAGGTCAATTGAACTTCCAGAGGAGATCTTTGGTGTTGAACCTAACAACCACGTAATTTACCTGGCTGTTAAACAATACCTCGCTGCTCAGCGTCAGGGTACCCACAAGGTAAAAACCAGAGCTGAAGTACAAGGTGCTTCCCGCAAACTGCACAAACAGAAAGGTACTGGTGGTGCCCGTAAAGGTAACATCCGTAACCCATTGTATAAAGGTGGTGGTACCATCTTTGGACCAAAACCGCACGGTTGGGGTTTCAAACTGAACAGAAAAGTGAAAGATCTCGCTAAGATCTCCGCCCTGTCAGTAAAAGCTAAAGAAAACAGCATCATCATCGTTGAAGATCTGCAGCTCGAAACACCTAAAACAAAACAATTCGTTGGATTCCTGAAGAACCTGAACATCAACGTTGAAGGCAGAAAGACTATGTTCATCACGCCTGAATACAATGACAATGTTTATCTGTCTTTGAGAAACATCCCTACTGTAGACGGTACTGTACTGAGCGACGTAAACACTTACGACATCATGAACAGCAATTACATCGTTTTCACAGAAAGCGCTGCTAAAATCTTCACTGAAGAGCCTGCAGAAGCTGAAGCTTAGGATGTAAAAACCAATTAAATAACAGCTCGCGGCTAACGCCAACAGCTAAATGCTATAAAGAAAATGAAACTTTCTGACGTTTTAATCAAACCGGTGGTATCCGAAAAGGTTAATAAAGCAACCGAAAAATTCAACCGCTACTACTTCATCGTTGACAAAAAAGCCAACAAACTGGAGATCAAAAAAGCAGTAGAAGAATTTTACGGTGTAACCGTAGCAGATGTAAACACTGCTGTAATGCCAGGTAAAGCTAAATTCCGCTTTACTAAAGCCGGTTTCATCGCAGGTAAAAAACCGTCTTACAAAAAGGCGATCATTACCGTTGCAACTGGTGAAACTATAGATCTGTATGCTAACATGTAGTGCCGTTCCGGCCTGAACCGCCGGGATGTGGATGTATATACAGATCACGATTTATATTTAATAACATTTAACTTTTTAGGAAGTAATGGCACTGAAGAAGTTCAAACCAATGACGGCCGGTACCCGCTGGAAAATAGGCAACGCTTACGCTGAGCTGACATCGGATACCCCTGAGAAAAGCCTGCTGGAACCGATCAAAAGAACCGGCGGTAGAAATGCGCAAGGAAGAATGTCCATGCGTTACATAGGTGGTGGTCACAAGAAACAATACCGTGTAATTGATTTCAAACGTGATAAAGAGAATGTACCTGCTACAGTTAAAACGATCGAATATGATCCTAACCGTAGCGCATTCATCGCACTGGTAAACTATGCTGATGGTGAAAAACGTTATATCATTGCTCCACAGGGCTTACAAGTTGGTGGTACCGTTATCAGCGGCGCTGACGTAGCTCCTGAAGTAGGTAACGCTTTACCATTGAAAAATATGCCACTGGGTACTGTTGTACACAACATTGAGCTGCAACCTGGTAAAGGTGGTGCGATCGCAAGAAGCGCCGGCGCTTATGCTCAGTTATCCAACAAGGAAGAAAAGTATGCCGTACTGAAAATGCCTTCTGGTGAGCTCCGCAAAGTATTAAATACTTGTAAAGCAACCGTAGGTACTGTTTCTAACTCCGACCACGCACTGCAATCCATCGGTAAAGCAGGTGCTAACCGTTGGAGAGGTATCCGCCCCCGCAACCGTGGTGTGGCTATGAACCCTGTGGATCACCCAATGGGTGGTGGTGAAGGTAAATCTTCCGGAGGCCATCCAAGATCAAGAACTGGTAAATATGCGAAAGGTCTGAAAACCAGAAAACCGCATAAGAGTTCTGATAAGCTGATCATTAGCAGAAAAAACGGTAAAAAATTATAATATTTCGGAATTCGGGCTCCGGTAGCAGTACCGGATCTCGGGTTTGAAAAATCATAAATCAGTAAGACATGGCTCGTTCCATAAAAAAAGGTCCTTACGTAGACCTGAAATTAGAAACAAAAGTTGAGAAGATGAATACCGGTACCAAGCGTTCTGTTATCAAGACCTGGAGCCGTCGTTCTACTATCACACCTGATTTCGTTGGTCACACGTTCGCAGTACATAATGGCAACAAATTTATTCCTGTTTATGTAACAGAATTCATGGTTGGTCATAAACTGGGCGAATTTGCTCCTACACGTAACTTCAGAGGACACGTTAACAAGAAAATGTAAATTATAGTCTGAGGTTTGAGGTTTGAAGTATTCAGTTTCAAACCGATAACATCAAACATCAGGCATCAGACACTTAATAATAAAAGAAATTAATTACAATGGAAGCAGTAGCTAAGCTGAATAATAATCCTACATCTCCCCGCAAAATGCGTTTGCTGGCAGACTTAATCCGCGGTCTGGATGTAGAAAAGGCTTTGAATATTTTGAAATTCCATCCGAAACACCCGAGCGTACCTTTAGAAAAACTGCTGGTATCTGCTATCGCTAACTGGAAAGTTAAAAACGAAGGTGCAAGGGTAGAAGATGCTAACCTGATCGTAAAGACCGTTTTTGTTGATGGTGGCCGCACACTGAAAAGAATGCGTCCAGCTCCACAGGGAAGGGGTTACCGTATCCGCAAGAGAAGTAACCACGTAACGATTGTAGTTGACGGTAAAGCACAATAATTAGTGCACATCGGAAACGAGATAGAAACAAAACTATTAAACTAATAGACAAATAACCAGAACATGGGTCAGAAAACAAATCCTATTGGTAACAGGTTAGGTATCATCAGAGGATGGGACTCTAATTGGTATGGCAGCAAAAAAGACTTTGCTGTTAAACTGATCGAAGATAACAAGATCAGAACTTATCTGAATGCCCGTATCAACAAAGGCGGTATTTCAAGAGTTGTGATCGAAAGAACTTTAGGTAAGTTAATCATCACTGTTCATACTTCTAAGCCTGGTATCATCATTGGTAAAGGCGGTAACGAAGTTGATCGCATCAAGGAAGAACTGAAGAAGCTGACAGGTAAAGAAGATGTTCAGATCAACATCCTCGAAATCCGTCGTCCCGAAATGGATGCTAACATCGTTGCTGAAACAATTGCAAAACAAATTGAAAGCCGTATTAACTACAAACGTGCTATCAAAATGGCAATTGCTACTGCTCTGAGAATGGGTGCAGAAGGTATCAAGGTTAAAATCAGTGGCCGTTTAGGTGGTGCTGAAATTGCCCGCTCCGAAGAAATGAAACAAGGTCGCGTGCCTTTACATACTTTCCGTATGGACATTGATTACGCTTCCCTGTTCGCTTTAACGGTTTATGGTAAAATCGGTATCAAAGTATGGATCTGTAAAGGTGAAGTACTGGGTAAACGCGATCTTAACCCGAACGTTTTAACCGGTAAAGAAGGCGATAACCGTGGCACTGGTCATGGTGGTGAACGCAGAGAACATCACGGTGAACGTAGAGATAACCGCGGTGGTGGCGAAAGAAGAGGCGGTGGAGAACACCGTGGCGGCGGCCGCAGATAGTATCTGGCGGTAGAGCAGACATTAACAATTACTATTAACATTAACAACATAGACGATGTTACAGCCAAAAAGAACGAAACACAGGAAGATGCACAAAGGCCGCATCAAAGGGAACGCTAAAAGAGGCGCTACCCTCTCCTTTGGTACTTTCGGTCTTAAAGCATTAGAACCTAAGTGGATCACCGACAGGCAGATCGAAGCTGCTCGTGTGGCACTCACAAGACACATGAAACGTGAAGGTAACGTGTGGATCCGCATATTCCCTGACAAACCTATCACTGCTAAGCCTTTGGAAGTGAGGATGGGTAAAGGTAAAGGTGCTCCTGACCATTGGGCAGCAGTAGTGAAGCCAGGTAGAATTTTATTTGAAGCTGATGGCGTTTCCTTACAGGTAGCAAAAGAAGCAATGGAACTCGCAGCTCAGAAACTGCCCATCAAAGTAAAATTTGTAACCAGCCGCGACTTCGTAGCTTAATTACAGGTACACAATAACTAAAAATCCGGTAATCCTGCCCTGGCAGCTAACCGAATCAAATTCAATACAATGGCAAAAGAAAAGCTGGAACTGAAAGGCCTGAGCGAACAAGATCTGAAAGAGAAAATCTCTGCAGAAGAACTCCGCTTGAAAAAAATGACCTTTGGTCACGCAATTACGCCAATCGAAAATCCAATGAGCATCCGCGCCGTAAGACGCGATATCGCTCGGATGAACACCGAACTGCGTAAAAGACAACTGGGCTTCTGATTCGTCAGTCCCGGTAACCCCGGGACTGCTGACATAGCATTAGTATAACACAATTTATGACCTCCTCACGGAGGGTTAAATACTTTCAACAATGACGACCGAAAGAAAATTAAGAAAAACCAGGATTGGTGTGGTTGCCAGCAACAAAATGGATAAAACCATCACCGTTAAGGTGGAGCGTAAGGTAAAGCACCCGATCTATGGTAAATTCGTGAAAAAAACTACCAAGTTCATGGCACACGACGATAAGAACGAGTGCAGCATTGGCGATACCGTGAAAATCGCGGAAACTCGTCCTTTGAGCAAGAACAAGTGCTGGAGACTGGTAGAAGTAATCGCTAAAGTAAAATAATTATTTATTTGTTTCAAGCTGTATCCGGCAATCCCGGTTACAGCCGCTGACTAAACAATATCAAATCTCATTTCGATGATACAACAAGAATCAAGACTGAGTGTAGCTGACAACAGCGGTGCCAAAGAAGTACTTTGCATCCGCGTGTTAGGTAACTCCGGTCAGGACTACGCTGGCGTAGGCGATAAGATTGTAGTAACCGTGAAGGATGCAATGCCAGGCGGTGGTGTTAAGAAAGGTATGGTTACTAAAGCTGTAATCGTAAGAACTAAGAACAAATTACGTCGTAAAGACGGTTCTTATATCCGTTTCGATGATAACGCAGTAGTACTGCTGAATAACTCAGACGAACCTCGCGGTACCCGTATTTTCGGTCCGGTTGCACGTGAGCTGAGAGACAAGGGTTATATGAAAATTATCTCCCTGGCTCCTGAGGTATTATAAGATATTATCGATTGAGGGATTCAGGATTTTTCAGATAAATTTCCTGAATCCCAAAATTCATAAATATTTCTTATCTTTGCAGCCCGTTTGCAAAACGAGAAAAAACATTAATCAAGCGAAACAACTGTTTCGCTTGGCGTTTATAAATAAATCAAAGTAATGAAAACTAGATTTAAGCCTAAATTCAACATTAAGAAGGGCGACCTGGTTGCGGTAATTGCCGGTGATGACAAGGACAGGACCARAGCGCGTAAAGTGCTGGAAGTTCAGCCTGATAAAGCCCGCATTCTTGTAGAAGGCGTTAACATTATTACCAAGCACACAAAGCCTACCGCTCAGAATACCAAAGGTGGTATTGTTAAGCAGGAAGCTCCTATTGCTATCTCCAACGTGATGCTGTGGGACGCCAAAACTGGTGCTCCAACCAAAGTTAACAGGAAGAGAGAAAACGGTAAATTAATTCGTATCGCTAAAAAATCAGGGGAGGAAATTAAATAATGTCAAACACAAAATATACTCCGAGACTGCAGACTAAATACCACGAGGAAGTTAAATCTGCACTGATGAAGAAATTCAACTACAAAAGTGTAATGCAGGTTCCTCGCCTGGTAAAAATTTGCCTGAACCAGGGTATCAATGGTGCAGTAGGTGATAAGAAACTGGTAGACATCGCAGTAGACGAAATGACCCGCATCGCTGGTCAGAAAGCTATCGCTACTATGTCTAAGAAGGATATCTCCAACTTCAAACTGAGAAAGAACATGCCTATCGGTGCTCGTGTAACTTTACGCGCTACCAATATGTATGACTTCCTGGATCGTTTGATCGCTGTATCCCTCCCACGTGTACGTGACTTCAAAGGTGTGAACGAAAAAGCTTTTGACGGTCGTGGTAACTACACTATGGGTATCACCGAACAAATCATCTTCCCTGAAATCGATATCGATAAAGTAACGAAAATGTCCGGTATGGATATCACTTTCGTTACAACTGCAAACACCAACGAAGAAGCTTACGAGCTCCTGAAAGAAATGGGTATGCCGTTCAAGGGTATGAAAAAAGATAATCAGTAAATCGAAACGATAAATTAATTATGGCAAAAGAATCCGTAAAAGCCAGACAAAGGAAAAGAGAAGCTATGGTAGCAAAGTTCGCTGAAAAGCGTGCTGCTCTGAAAGCTGCCGGTGACTACGCTGCACTGGACCAACTTCCAAAAAATGCTTCTCCTGTTCGTCTGCACAACAGATGCCAGCTGACCGGTCGTCCTAAAGGATACATGCGTCACTTTGGTCTTTGCAGGAACATGTTCCGTGACCTGGCACTCGCAGGTAAAATCCCTGGCGTTAGAAAAGCCAGCTGGTAATTAAAGATTGACAGCATTTGGTTATTTATTCCATGAACAAATAACCAGATCCGTAAATCTCTGAATGTAAGTTATTTTGATTCCCATCTTATTACGATTGGATATCGCATTGTAAACATTATCAAACTATTTCAACAATGGTTACTGATCCAATAGCAGACTTCCTGACACGTATCCGGAACGCGCAAATGGCCACCCACAGGATTGTGGAAATTCCGGCTTCCAAGCTGAAAAAACGTATTACAGAAATTCTGTACGACAAAGGTTATATCCTGAAGTACAAATTCGAAGAAGATACTAAACAAGGCGTTATCAAAATCGCTTTGAAGTACGATCCGATCTCTAAAGAGCCCGCTATCAAGGAAATACAACGCATTAGCCGTCCAGGTCTGCGTCAGTACGCTAAACCAGAAGAGTTTAAGCGTGTGAAGAATGGTTTAGGCGTGGCGATCATCTCTACTTCTAAAGGTGTAATGACCGATAAAGAAGCAAAAGCTCAAAACGTAGGTGGCGAAGTAGTTTGCTACGTATATTAATATATTGAATGATTGGTTGTTGCACAACCAGTCATTCACTTAAGTTATCTGACAATTAAGCTCTCTATACGGCGCTGAACACGGATAACCGGTACACAAATATCAAACAACTTTAAATTAAAGTTATGTCTCGTATAGGTAAAAGTCCTATCAAGTTGGCTAGTGGTGTTACAGTTTCTGTTTCCCCCTCCAATGAAGTAACCGTAAAGGGCCCAAAAGGTGAACTGAAAAAGAACATCGACAGGGATATGAAGATAGAGGTAAAGGAAGGCGTGCTGACTATCATCCGCCCAACTGAACAGATCCGTCACAAAGCACTTCACGGTTTATACCGCGCTTTACTGGCGAACATGGTAGAAGGCGTAACTGATGGCTTCAAGAAACAACTGGAACTGGTGGGTGTTGGTTATAAAGCCACTAACAACGGTCAGTTACTTGATCTCGCATTAGGTTATTCTCACAATATCGTTTTCGAAATTCCGAAAGAACTGAAGGTAGCTACCCTGACTGAAAAGGGTCAGAACCCTAAGATCATGCTGGAAGGTATCGATAATCAATTACTGGGTCAGGTGGCTGCTAAAATCCGTGGTCTGCGTAAACCAGAGCCTTACAAAGGTAAAGGTGTTCGCTACAGTGATGAAGTGGTACGTAAGAAAGCTGGTAAATCAGCTGGTAAATAAAATTTTTAATTGGCTAATCAGCTTACAAAGCTGGTTAGCTGATTTTAACAGATATCCCGGCAGCATCGGGGTAATAAAATAAAACTCAAAATGAGCACAAAAGTTAACAGGAGACAGAAAATCCGCTATCGCATCCGTAAGAAAATCTCCGGTACTGCACAAGCACCAAGATTATCTGTATTTCGCAGCAACAGCGATATCTATGTGCAATTGATAGATGATACCAATGGCACTACCCTGGCTTCAGCTTCTTCCCGTGATAAGGACATCAAAGCCCAGCAAGGAACTAAAATCGAAAAATCTGCACTGGTAGGTAAAGCGCTGGCTGTTAAAGCACTGGCACTGGGTCTGACCACCTGCATCTTCGATAGAAGTGGTTATTTATATCATGGCCGCGTGAAAAGCGTAGCTGACGGAGCAAGAGAAGGCGGTCTTCAGTTTTAATCACGAAGTCCGAATCTTATAATTCTGAACAAGTAATTCTTATAAAATAAAATGGCAAAGAATTCATTCAATAAAGTAAAGGCTGGTGATCTGGAGCTGAAAGAAAAAGTGGTGGCGATCAACCGTGTTACTAAAACAACTAAAGGCGGTCGTACATTTAGTTTCTCCGCACTGGTAGTAGTAGGTAACGAAAACGGTGTTGTAGGTCATGGTCTTGGTAAAGCGAAAGAAGTGCAGCAGGCTATCACTAAAGGTATAGACGATGCAAAAAAGAACCTGATCAAGGTTCCTGTTATGCACGGCACCATTCCTCACGATCAGTTTGCTAAAGAAGGCGCTGCCAAAGTTTTGATCAAACCAGCTGCTCATGGTACTGGTGTGATCGCTGGAGGTTCTATGCGCGCAGTGCTGGAAAGCGCTGGTGTAACGGACGTTCTGGCTAAATCTTTGGGTTCTGCTAATCCACACAACGTGGTGAAAGCTACTTTCAAAGCACTGGGCATGTTACGCGAGCCTATCAGCATCGCTAAAACCAGAGGCGTTTCCCTGAAGAAAGTTTTCAACGGATAATTAATACCCACTTCTCCTCCGGAGATACAGGTATTTTTTCCCCCGGGGAAATTTTGAAAATAATTCATTAACAATTAAATTACTCCGCCTTGGCGGATAGGGGTTTATGGCAAAGATTAAGATCACTCAAGTGAAAAGTGGTATAGACCGTCCGGAAAGGCAGAAATTGACCTTGAAGGCACTGGGCCTGACTAAGATGCACGCTGCTGTTGAAGTAGAAGCAACTCCTCAGATCCTGGGAATGGTCCGTAAAGTTAATCACCTTGTAACGGTAGAAACAGTTAACGCTTAATTTAAGTAACACTGCTGTGGGATTGTCTTTTGATAATCTTACCTTTACATTTGTGACTTTACCATTTTTATTTTAGAATAAGCGAGCGGTTAATTTCCGCGCAAGTAAAACAATTAGATATGAATCTGCATTCATTACAGCCTGCACAAGGCGCTGTACATAAAGAAAAACGTCTGGGACGTGGTGAGGCTTCCGGTAAAGGTGGTACCTCTACAAAAGGTAACAAAGGTATCCAGCAACGTGCTGGTTACTCCAGCAAAAGAGGCTTCGAAGGTGGCCAGATGCCCATCCAACGCCGTATGCCTAAACGCGGTTTCATCAACAATAACCGTGAAGAATACAAAATCTTCAACCTGGGCCAACTGGATCAATTAGTTGAGAAATATGGCCTCCAGGAGTTTAATCTGGAAAACCTGTTCATGAACGGTCTGATTAACAGAACAGCTAAAGTTAAGATTCTCGCTAACGGAGAACTCAAAACCAAGGTTACTGTTAAGGTTAACGCGATCAGCGAAAAAGCTAAACAGGCCATCGAAACAGCAGGTGGATCAGTAGAACTGGTATAAGACTTTGACTGAGGAGACGCCTACGGAGTAGTGCGTCTTTTCATATTTAATAGCGCTATTAAACCTTTATCTTCCTGTGAAGAAATTTATCGAAACGATTAAGAATATCTGGAGTATTGAGGATTTGCGTAACCGCATCCTGACCACCCTGCTCCTGGTCCTCATCTACCGTGTAGGATCCTATATCGCTTTGCCTGGCATTGATGCAAACGCGCTGACCAACTTTGAGAAAAATTCTAATCAGGGTATCTTGGGTTTGGTGAACATGTTTGCGGGCGGATCGTTTTCAAGGGCCTCCATATTTGCATTGGGTATCATGCCCTACATTTCTGCGTCAATTGCTATCCAGTTATTAACGATAGCCGTTCCGTATTTCCAGAAACTGCAGAAAGAAGGTGAAAGCGGCCGCAAAAAGATTAACCAGTTTACCCGTTATCTCACAGTAATAGTAACAGGTTTCCAGGCGAGTGCTTACGTAGCTTATCTGCGTAATCAATCCGGTGGCGCTATTATTGCTGAATATGGCACCTTCTTCTTCTGGCTCTCTACTACCGTTGTACTTACTGCAGGTACCCTGTTTGTAATGTGGCTCGGTGAAAAGATCACAGATAAAGGTATTGGTAATGGTACTTCCATCATCATCATGATGGGTATCCTTGCCCGTTTGCCACAGGCTTTAGTCGCAGAATTCTCCAGTAAGGTGAGTGGAGAAATGGGTGGCCCCATCCTTTTCCTCATTGAAATAGCTGTCTTTATCTTAATCACGGTAGGCCTGATCCTGCTCGTTCAGGGTACCAGGAAAATACCGGTGAACTACGCTAAACGTATCGTGGGCAACAAACAATATGGTGGTGTACGCCAGTTCATTCCCCTGAAGGTGAATGCTGCGGGTGTAATGCCAATCATCTTTGCCCAGGCTATCATGTTCATCCCAGCTACGGCGATAGGCTTTGCTACTTCTTCTGAAAGTGCTTCCGGCTTTATCCGCATCTTTAGTGATCATACTAATGGCTGGTATAACCTGATATACGCTGTGCTCGTTATCGTATTTACCTACTTCTATACTGCGTTGATCTTCAACCCCACTCAAATGGCGGATGAAATGAAACGTAATAACGGTTTCATTCCAGGCATTAAACCTGGTAAAGCTACTGCTGATTACATCGGCGCAGTAATGGACCGTATCACTTTGCCTGGTGCATTTTTCCTGGCATTGGTGGGTATCATGCCAGGTTTGGCTGCTGCCTTCAAGGTTAACAGTAACTTCGCTACCTTCTTCGGTGGTACGTCTCTGTTGATCATGGTAGGAGTTATCCTGGATACACTGCAACAGATTGAAAGCCAGCTCCTCATGCGCCATTACGATGGTTTGATGAGCACCGGCCGTATCAAAGGCAGAACTGCCCCGGCTAACGCATAAGTAATTGAACACGAAAGTGTTACAATAACAATAAAATAGCCACAGAAGCTTTCCCGCTTTAGTGGCTATATTATTTAGAAGCTACTAGCCGTTAGCATTTAGCTATGAGTTTTAAAAGCTACCTGCTAATCTTAAAGCTAATGGCTAACAGCTAAAAGCTGAATGTATGATTCACTATAAGACGAAGGAAGAAATAGAGCTGATGCGCAAAAGTGCCCTGCTCCTGAGTGCTGCGCTGGCAGAAGTAGCCAGAACCCTGAAGCCAGGTATGAGCACACTGGATGTAGACGCAATTGCAGATAAGTTTATCGTGGAAAATGGTGCAACTCCTTCTTTCAAAAATTACAAAGGTTTCCCAAATGCCTGCTGCATTTCAGTGAATGAAGAAGTAGTGCATGGTATTCCCAATAAGTATGTGCTGAAAGACGGTGATATCCTCACCGTAGATGTAGGCGTTTACATGAATGGTTATCATTCTGATAGTGCTTATACTTTTGCTATTGGTAATGTTCCTGAAAATGTGCTCCGGTTGATGACGGCTACCAAAGCATCCCTTTACAAAGGCATCGAAAAAGCCATTGTGGGAAACAGGATAGGTGACATCTCCTACGCAATACAGGAGTATACCGAAAAAGAGCGTGGTTACGGCGTTGTAAGAGAATTGGTGGGACATGGCCTTGGCCGCAACCTCCACGAGGATCCTCAGGTGCCTAACTACGGTAAAAGGGGAAGTGGTCCGGTAATGAAAGACGGTTTGGTGATTGCCATTGAGCCTATGATCAACCTCCGCTCCAAGGACGTTGAATACCTGGAAGATGGTTGGACCGTAGCTACCCGTGACGGCAGTCCTTCTGTTCACTTTGAACATACAGTGGCTGTTGGAAAAGGGAAGGCAGATGTATTATCTACCTACGTGGACATAGAAAGAGAAGAGAAAAATAACCCTGAATTGAACTCGAATTACTAGTTTGAGCATTTGGAATTGTCTAACATAAGAGGGGTTTTAACGGTAAAAAAGACAGGTTTTAGTATAGAAACTGGCAATAATAATAATAATCACGGTAAATTTTTCTATTTCAAAAGATAAATGCTATCTTTGCAGTCCTAAAAATTTTTATGGCAAAACAGGCACTCATTAAACAGGATGGAATTATATTAGAAGCCTTGTCGAACGCTATGTTCCGTGTAAAATTGGAAAACGGGCATGAGATCCTGGCCACCATTTCTGGAAAAATGAGAATGCACTACATCCGCATTCTGCCAGGAGATAAGGTTGGCGTAGAGATGAGCCCATACGATTTGTCAAGAGGCCGTATAATTTTCAGATACAAATAGGACGGAACAGGGTAGAGGGGATTGAAAGTACAATTTAATAAATATCATAACCTTTTATAAAGTATTAATCATGAAGGTAAGAGCTGCAATCAAAAAAAGAAGTGCGGATTGTAAAATAGTTCGTAGAAAAGGTGTTTTGTTGGTAATCAACAAAAAGAATCCTCGTTTTAAACAACGCCAGGGTTAATCGATTCCCCTAACGGAATTTGATTTTTTAATCAGAATCATAAAATCTAAAATAGAAATATGGCACGTATAGCCGGTATAGATCTTCCTAAAAATAAAAGAGGAGAAATTGGCCTCACCTATATCTTTGGTATAGGCCGTTCTACCGCCCAATATATCCTGAACAAGGCGGAAATTGATTTCAATAAAAAGGTGCGGGATTGGAATGACGATGAACAAGCTGCCATCCGTAACGTTATCAACGGTGAGTTTAAGGTAGAGGGTCAACTGCGTTCTGAAGTACAAATGAATATCAAGCGTCTGCTGGATATCGCTTGCTACCGCGGTCTGCGTCACAGGAAAGGCTTACCGGTAAGAGGTCAGCGTACACGTACCAACAGCCGTACCCGTAAAGGTAAACGTAAGACAGTGGCTGGTAAGAAAAAAGCAACTAAGAAATAATAAATAAAATCCCAGGTTGAAATCCCACATTCCGAATCAGAGGGGTTTCAATGACCGTGAGTCGTGTAAATTTGGGATCTGGAATTTCATATTTGGAATTTAAATCATTATGGCAAAAGCAAATAATACAAAAACTGCTGCTAATAAAAAGAGGGTAGTAAAAGTAGATAACTACGGAGACGTTCATATCTCCGCTAGCTTTAACAACATCATTGTTAGCATCACCAACAAGCATGGTCAGGTTATTTCCTGGTCTTCTGCTGGTAAAATGGGCTTCAGAGGTTCTAAAAAGAACACTCCATACGCAGCTCAGCTGGCTGCACAGGATGCTGCTAAAGTTGCTATGGACTCAGGTCTGAAAAGAGCAGATGTTTTTGTGAAAGGACCGGGAGCTGGTCGTGAAAGTGCTATCCGCGCTATCGCCAACTCTGGTATCGAGGTGAATATGATTAAAGACGTTACGCCTTTACCTCACAACGGTTGCCGTCCTCCTAAGAAGAGAAGAGTATAGTAATATATATTTACAATATCCAGATACCAGATTTCATTAGAAGTTTGGTATCTGGACGTTGTAATTTATTATTAGATAAATGGGTGTATGATCAGGTTTTCAGATTTTTTGAAGAGCATGCACCATTAACTAAAAAATCTAAAGTATATTTAAAACATGGCAAGGTACACAGGACCAAAGACCAAAATTTCCAGAATTTTTGGTGAACCCATTCTCGGTAATGGTAAGTATTTAAGTAAGAACAGCAACCCTCCGGGTCAACACGGTGCTAACCGTAAACGCAAACAATTAGGCGAATACGCACTGCAGCTGAGAGAAAAACAAAAAGCGAAGTACACTTACGGTTTGCTGGAGCGTCAGTTCCGTAACCTGTTCGACGAAGCTACCCGTAGAAAAGGTGTTGCCGGTGAAGTATTGATCAAATTGCTCGAAGCCCGTCTGGATAACACTGTGTTCCGTCTGGGTATCGCACCTTCCCGTCCTGCTGCCCGTCAGCTGGTTTCTCACAAACACGTTACTGTTAACGGTGTTGTGGTTAACACTCCTTCTTTCCAACTGAAACCAGGAGATGTTATCAGCCTGAAAAATAAAACTGCAAACAATTCTGCACTGACCAGCGTTATCCGTGGAAAAAATCCAAAATTCAGCTGGTTGGATTGGAGCGAAAAAGAAATGAAAGGTATATTCATTGCTTATCCTGAGAGAGAGAGCGTTCCTGAAAATATCAAGGAACAACTGATCGTAGAATTGTACTCTAAGTAATAAATAATTAGTCCATGGCCAAAGGTCATGGACTAACCTCATATTTAACAAATAAATCTATCACATCAATGGCAATTTTAAATTTCCAGAAACCTGATAAGATCGTATTGCAGAAGTCTACCGACTTTGAAGCTCAATTCGAATTCCGTCCATTAGAACCAGGTTATGCTGTGACAGTCGGTAATGCGTTACGTCGCGTACTGTTGTCTTCTTTGGAGGGCTATGCCATTGTGGGTATTAAAATTGAAGGAGCAGATCACGAGTTCGCTACACTGAAAGGTGTTACTGAAGACGTTACTGAGATCATTCTGAATCTGAAACAAGTTCGTTTCAAAAGGATCTCTGAGAGTGATGTAACGAACGAAAAGATCACGCTGTCGATCAAAGGTAAAACAGAATTCCGCGCAGACATGATCGAAAAAGCCACCAGCGCTTTCCAGATCATGAACCCTGAGCTGTTAATCTGCACCTTGGATCCTTCTGCCAAGCTGGATATCGAACTGACTATCGGTAAAGGCCGTGGTTATGTTCCAGCTGAGGAAAACAAACCCAAAGATGCAATATTTGGCTACATCGCGATCGACTCTATCTTTACGCCTATCAAAAACGTAAAGTACAGCATAGAAAATACACGTGTGGAGCAAAAAACTGACTATGAGAAACTCGTAATGGAGGTGATCACAGACGGTACTATCCACCCGGAAGAAGCAGTAAAACAAGCTTCCCGCATCCTGATTCAGCACCTGATGATCATTACTGATGAAAACATCAGCTTTGATACTAAAGACACTGAAAAAGAAGATGTAGTGGACGAACAAACACTGCAACTGCGTAAGATACTGAAAACACCACTCGAAGATCTCGATCTGAGCGTACGTGCATTCAACTGTTTGAAAGCAGCTAAAATCAATTCCCTCAGCGAACTGGTACAATACGAACAGGAAGAACTGATGAAGTTCAGAAACTTCGGCCAGAAATCACTCAGCGAAATTGAACAGGTATTAGGCGAAAGAGGTCTGCACTTTGGTATGGATCTGTCTAAACTGAAACTCGAAGAAGAATAGTAAAAAGTATTTAGCCTTTAATCCTTAGCTGCAAAGCAGAGGGTCAAAGGCTAAAATTTTTATATCAATCGGCTACTAGCTAACTGCTATTAGCTATGTCTAAACAATACCTTGCAATTCCTGACACGGTGTAAGGGTCAAAACAAAAATGTCATGCGTCACGGAGTTAAATTAAACAAATTAAGCAGAACTGCTTCTCATCGTAAAGCCCTGATGTCCAATCTGGCTTGCGAACTGATCAGCCACAAACGTATCAACACTACACTGGCAAAGGCGAAAGCCCTCCGCGTGTACGTTGAGCCGCTGCTGACAAGAGGCAAAAGCGATACTACTCACAATCGTAGAATCGTGTTCAGCTACCTGCAGGATAAAGAAGCTATCAAGGAACTGTTCAGCACGATCAGTGAGAAAATAGCTACCCGTCCTGGTGGTTACACCCGTATCATTAAACTGGGTAAACGTCATGGGGATAACGCGGAAGTTGCAATGATTGAACTGGTAGATTTCAACGAAATCTATGGTAAATCAGAAGAAAAAGCAGCTGCTAAGAAAACCCGTCGTGCCGGTGGTGCTAAGAAGAAAGCAGATGAAGCAACTGARACTAAAGCTGCTGATACTGCAACAGAAGAAAAATCTGCTGAGTAATCTTATTTCAACGATACGAAAAAAGAGGGTGTCATTATTAATGACACCCTCTTTCCGTTTTATAACGTTACTGCTATTTTCCTTTTGTAACAGTGATATCATCGATCACCACATTGCTATTGCCCGTATTTTTAAAGTAAATACGTACCGTTTTCATATTATCTCCATACTCTTTACCTGTACGGAAGCCCAACGTTTTATGTGCAAATGAGGTGCTGCTCCCAGTCGTTTGCTCCGCTATCTTCTCCAGATCTCCTGTTACCAGTTTCACATTTTCGATGGACGCATACAACTCACCACGGCCGTTTTCCCAATAAGCCAGTTGATAAGGCTCATTGTTATTCAGATAAACATACTGCTCTATTTCCTGACCTGGCGCCAGTAACAACGCCTGTTTACCACTCCGTTTTATATCGGCAGATAAGGTAGCAGTACCTTCCCAGGGAAGCAGATTTTTATTGGCTTCAAATCCTGGATTAGGCAATTCATTATTACCCGTCAATGGCCATTGGTAACCCCTGATATAATTCACTTCCATATCTACAGATCCGCCACCACCATAATTTCCCAGGAACATATTCATGAAATGATTGGGAGAATAGACCTGATGTTTGTTTGTATAGGCTTTGATCAGTTGACCATTGATATAATGTTTGATACTATTGGGCGTCCAGAGGATACCATGCACTACCCAGTTATTATCATGCATAAAGCCTTCCGCAATATGCGTAGCCAAGTTATGAACAAATCTTCCATTGGTATCAACATGTCCAT
Source organism: Chitinophaga sp. 01L420 (assembly GCF_056399985.1). Classification (NCBI taxonomy): domain Bacteria; kingdom Pseudomonadati; phylum Bacteroidota; class Chitinophagia; order Chitinophagales; family Chitinophagaceae; genus Chitinophaga; species Chitinophaga sp. 01L420. The sequence goes on along the minus strand of NZ_JBFTSK010000008.1, from coordinate 20,883 downwards.
GYAATGCAAACTGGGCATCCAGGTATTTCAAATACATCGATTTCAAACACCTGTCCCTTGGGTCTTATACCTGTTGTCCCTTCCAGGGTAGTTCCTTCCTGCAGGTAATATTTCAGGTCAGGACCAGGAGAATCCAACCAGAAGGCAGTATTAAGCCCTTGGGGATGCCCGGTATAACTCCGCCTTACCCTTACCTCAAAGTATCCTCCGCGGCTGTTATCGAGCTTGTTTTCATTGGTTCTCCAGTCATACGTCTGGATAGAGGAAATTTTTCTGCCATTGCCCGGGTAAAAGGCTTTTGCCGGCAGGGAATCGTTGGTGAACAGGTGAATAGAATGTCCCGTGAATGTGTAGGCAGCTTCGGGCAGACTTTCTCCCAGCATCGCCTGCAGATTATCTTTCTTCAGAAAGTCGATATTGGAATAATAAACAGTGTTCCATTTATTGAGGTCCAGCAATGTATCATTGAATTCATCCTGCCAGAATATTTGCATATCCACACAAAAACTTCCTGTATGGCATCACTGCATTCTTCTTCACTTCTGAGAATATTATAGGCGTAGCGGTAAAGCGTAGTAAAATACCGGAAATATACTTCGTTGAATGCATGTACTTCTCCTTTCTTTATTAAAAGAAGTAATTCATCATCACTTAGTAGTTTATAATTCCCCATATACGTGTTAGCCTTCAGCGACGAATCCGGCGCTTATTACTGCGTGTGGATCTCAGTGACTCATCCGGTTCAAATTTGCTACTTTTTTATGAATAGCCCAATAATTGGCCTGGGTTATTTATGAGCGGGAAACAGGAAATTTTCAGCGGAAGCGCTCCTGTGATAAATGGACCAACCTATATGACTTGTTCCAAAAAATAAATCTCCGGATAATAAATAAATATATTTCGTAATATTACACTTGTTGCACTTAATGATATTCCTATGAAATACCTGAACTGTGATAGTTGTGGACATGCCAATCCACTGAAATCCGAATACCTCACTTTCTGTGATGACTGTGGTAAAAAGTTGCCGCAGACTTTTGCCGATTGGCGGAAAATGTATCCCATGGCCTCCTTTTCAGAGTATTCACAGCAGGTGGGCATCTCCCTGAAAGCAGATAAAACAAATGTCCTGCTCAGCTGGATGAAAAAACAAGCCCAGCCGACTAACAGGGGAAAAGTGATCCTGTTTTTTTCTCTTTTCATTGTATTGATTGCCGTTACCGGTACATTATTCGGTAAAAGGGCCATGTTTACTTTTATATATCCGAAGGTGCCGGCCAGTTCCCTGTATAATAGCTGGCAAACAGCCACCATAGGCCGGCAGGCCCTGGAAATAAGTACGCCTGTGAAGTTATGGGTGCATGACCAGCCATTGGAAGGAGAAGAAGCTAAAGTGATAGAATACGCCAAGAGCTATAGAAATGAAGATGGAGGAGGAATTCGCATAGCCGTGAATATGTTCAGCTACCAGGGTAATGTGGCAAACGACCTGGAAGCCGCCGTGGCAGCCTCGCATAGCAGTATGGAATTAAGCGAAACTGCCAGTGAAATGGACTGTAAGTCAGTGCCGGTACTCATTTCCGGTATGAAAGGTATTTTGGAAGAAGGCAATTATTTATATAAAGGAGGTATCCGTTTGGCCTTCTGTAACCTGGTAATGATTAAAGGCAGCAGTCGTTGGCAGATACAGATCAACTACCGGGATGATGACCAGGTGGGCCACCAGGTGGCTCAGAGAATACTGAAGTCTGTAAAAATTAAGTAACATCTATATTTCTGGCAAAAAAAATCTGCAATTAACTGTTGCATTTCATACCTTTGCACGGTTTTTTATCCGAACCTTCAGGGCTTTTTGTACCCTTGAAGGTTTTTTTTAAAATATAAAACAAGACAGATACCAGAAATGCCTCAGACAAGAACCATCCAACCTGCCATACTGCTGTTAGACGACGGTACGGTTTTTCAGGGAAAAGCTTTTGGGAAAATTGGCACTGCTGCCGGTGAATTAGCTTTCAATACCGGTATGACGGGTTACCAGGAAGTGTTTACGGACCCTTCTTATAAAGGACAGGTACTTATAATGAACAACTGCTACATCGGGAACTACGGCACCAAAAAGGAAGACGTAGAGAGCAGCAGTGTTAAGATCAATGGTTTGATCGCTAAAAATATCGCGTATAACTATTCCAGGAAGATGGCCGATGAGTCGCTGGAAAAGTTCCTGACCGATAATGAGCTGGTTGCCATTTATGATGTAGATACCCGTGCGCTCGTTTCCCATATCCGCAGCAAAGGTGCTATGAACTGCATCATTTCTTCTTCCGTTCTGGACATAGAGCAGCTGAAAGCTGAATTGGCTAAGGTTCCTTCTATGGAAGGTCTGGCTTTGTGCAAGGAAGTAACCACTCCAGAAGTATACAATGTAGGTGATCCGGCAGCGGAAATCCGTATTGCGGTACTGGACAACGGGGTGAAAAGAAATATGCTGAAATGCCTGTCTGATAAAGGAGCTTACCTGCAGGTATATCCTACCGACACTACTTTCGAAGTATGCGAAGAATTTAAACCGCATGCCTACTTTATTTCCAATGGTCCCGGCGATCCGGCTCCGCTGACCTATGCAGTGGAAACGGTAAAGCAGATCCTGGCTGCAGAAAGACCAATGTTTGGTATCTGCCTGGGTCATCAGCTGCTGGCACTGGCCAATGGTATTCCTACTTACAAAATGCACCATGGTCACCGCGGATTAAACCATCCGGTAAAGAACCTGAAAACAGGTCTTTGCGAAATTACCACCCAGAACCATGGTTTTGCCGTAGATCCTGCCGCAGTAGCAGCCAGCGAAAATGTGGAAATTACCCACATCAACCTGAATGATAATTCTGTAGAAGGTATCCGTATCAAAAATAAACCAGCATTCAGTGTACAGTATCATCCGGAATCAACACCTGGTCCGTTCGATAGCCGTTACCTGTTTGATGACTTTTTTGAGATGATCAAAGCGAATAAAGCGTAAAGCGAAAAAGCATACAACTATTTAAAGCGAATGACCGAAGCGATTATAATATCCGCTTCGGTCATTCGCTTTTATCATCTTATGTGTCCGTAAAAAATGGACGGTCCCGAGGAATCGGGACCGTTGCATTTTAAAATTCCACGTTATGAAAACAAACGAAATAACGATAACACATGGTGTTAGTTTTTCCGCCCGTTTTATTACATAACAATATTATAGAAAAAAGGTAAACGAGAAAGCGAATATTTTCAGATTATTTATAAAGCAAATGGAGATTTTGCCTGTTTTTTGGAAGAAACGAACGAAAAGGGCAAAAAAATACGGCTCTGTGATCAGAGCCGTTTGCCTTTATAAATTCCACGTTATGAAAAACTGATACAAAAATACGATATTTTGCTAAAACGTTTTAGTTAATCTTTGAGTTTTACAGAAGAGTGATAATTCTTCTTTGTATAACGATTCAAAGGTCGGACCAAATAAACAGTCTAAGAAATAAAGCAGGTTAAATTTTTCTTAAACAAGTTTAGATTTTGCTGTCCATCGTATCTGTAAATATTTTTATAATTTGATTTTTTTTGTCGTTGTTGTTATTTATGTATCAAATATACGAAACAAAACATGAAAATTCCAAGCACTTGATGTTAAATAATTGCATTTTCTATAAAAAAACAAACATTAAATTATTTATAATATGTTTCATGTTTATTTTATTGAATCTTACATCTCACCTCGCTGGGAAAAATTATTTGGAAATTCTACCTGGGTATACCTCCAGTGCTTTTTCCAGGCAGACCATTGCATGACTAATGTCTGTTGTATTTAATACATAAGCCAGGCGAACTTCATTTTTACCCAGTCCAGGCGTCGCATAAAATCCGGTAGCCGGCGCCATCATCACGGTCTGGCCCTCATAATTGAAGGATTCCAGCATCCACTGACAGAATTTATCGGAATCATCGATAGGTAATCTGGCCATGGCATAAAAGGCACCACCCGGATTTGGACAGTATACGCCCGGAATTTCGTTCAGCATCTTCACCAGGATATCTCTGCGACTCAGGTATTCCGCTTTGATACCGTCAAAATAGTCAGCCGGCAGGTCTACTGCTGCTTCACCTGCGATCTGTGCAAAGGAAGGAGGGCTCAGGCGGGCCTGGGCAAACTTCATGGTAGCATCCAGTACTGACTGGTTTTTGGTGACAAAAGCACCTATACGGCCGCCACAGGCACTGTATCTTTTAGAAATGGTATCCATCAGGATCACATTATCTTCCATCCCTTCCAGATTCATGGCAGAGAAATGCTGACCAGTGTAGCAAAACTCACGGTAAGCCTCATCAGAAAACAGGAACAGGTTATATTTAAGGCACAACTGCTTCAGTACTTCCATTTCTTCCTTACTATATAAATAACCGGTAGGGTTATTAGGGTTACAGATAAGGATCGCTTTGGTCCGTGGGGTAATGGCTTTTTCAAAATCAGCCATCGCCGGTAACGCAAAGCCGGTTTCAATACTGGCCGTGATTGTTTTAATTTTTACTTCTGCTTCTACCGCAAAACCATTGTAGTTGGCATAGAATGGTTCCGGAACGATTACTTCATCTCCCGGATCCAGGCAGGCCATAAATGCAAATACAATGGCTTCAGAACCACCAGTAGTTACAATGATCTGGTTATGATTAAGAGAGATGTTGAATCTTTCATAATAGGTAACCAGTTTACGGCGGTAACTTTCATTGCCCGCGCTGTGGCTGTATTCCAGGATTTTGAAATCGGAATGACGCACCGCATCCAATACAGGCTTTGGTGTTTCAATATCCGGCTGACCGATGTTCAGGTGAAATACCTTCACACCTCTTTTCTTGGCTGCTTCGGCGAACGGGACAAGCTTTCTAATGGGAGACGGCGGCATTTGCTCACCTCTCTGGCTAATGGTAGGCATAAAATTGTTTTGATTCTTGGTGTGCAAAGATAGGGGATCGTATGGGCAACAAAAAACCTTACAGCACATTGTGCTGTAAGGTCTTAGTATGTTTAAGTGTGGAGTATTACTTGTTGTTGGAACCAACTGTACCTGTCAGGTGCAATTCTTTATCCTGATCCACGCCTCTGAACTTAACCCAGATGGTTTTATTCTGTTGACCTACACCGTTAGCGCTGTATGTCGCGGTAACTTTACCTTTTTTACCAGGCAGAATAGGCTCCTGTGTCCATTTAGGAGTAGTGCAACCGCAACTTGCGCGGGCAGCTTCAATCAGAATTGGTTCTTTGGAAATGTTGGTAAATTCGAAATCAGCGGTTACTGGTTTGTTTAACTCAGTTTTGCCAAAATCTACCGTTTCTTTCACAAATTTTACTTTAGTATCGGGAGTGCTCTGTGTCGGTGTGGTCTGAGCCCACAGCGCTGTAGTCAGCAGCATGCTCGCAAACAGGGATAAGATAAACTTTTTCATTTTCATATGATGGTTTTAAAGCGACCGGTTAAAAAATATTGATATCTTTCTTGGCTAGAACAAATTTACGGCCAAAAAGCATTACAAACCTTACAATTTATTAAATTCTTATTAAAAAAAATCAGATTATTTTAAATGTAGGTTTACGTTCGTTTTTCTACTGTATAATTAACCTTACTTTTGTACTTTAACCATGAGGCATGATAGAAAATAACGAACTAGCTATGAATTTAGAAAGCCGGTTATCATTCGAAGAGTTCCGTAAGGAAGTGCTAAATGATTACAGGTTGGCCTGTGATAGCAGGGAAATTAGTCTGCTGGCCCGTAAGGAAGTGCTTACAGGTAAGGCAAAGTTTGGCATTTTTGGAGATGGAAAGGAAGTGGCGCAGATAGCAATGTCAAAATACTTTCAGCCAGGGGACTTCCGTTCCGGTTATTATCGCGACCAAACTGTTGCATTTGCTACAGGTATCGCAACTCCCGAACAATTTTTTTCGCAGCTATATGCAGATCCTGATCTGGAAAACGATCCTTTTTCAGGTGGCCGTCAGATGAATTCCCATTTTGCTACCCCCAACCTTGGTAAGGACGGCAACTGGCTCAATCTGACCGAAATGAAAAACTCGGCTGCGGATATGGCGCCTACAGCCGGCCAGATGCCCCGTGCGCTGGGATTGGCGTATGCCTCCAAAATGTTCCGTGAAGTAGAAGGATTACATCAATATAAAGGGCTCTCTAACAACGGTAGTGAAATATGTTTCGCTACTATCGGCGACGCCTCTACGTCTGAAGGGCATTTCTGGGAAACCATGAATGCTGCGGGTGTACTGCAGGTACCTCTGGCCGTATTTGTATGGGACGATGGTTATGGCATTTCCGTACCCCGTAAATACCAGACAACGAAAAATTCTATCAGCGCCGCCCTGGAAGGATTCCGTAAAACGGAAGATTCCAACGGTTTTGATATCTATAATGTAAAGGGCTGGGATTATGCCGGCATGTGTGAAGTGTTTGAAGCGGCTATCCGCAAGATCCGTGAAACACATATCCCTGCACTGTTTCATGTAGAAGAGATTACTCAGCCGCAAGGTCACTCTACCAGTGGTTCTCACGAACGTTACAAAAGCAAGGAACGTCTTTCCTGGGAAAGAGAATTTGACTGCAACGTTAAAATGCGTTCCTGGATCATTGAAAACGCTTTATGTGAAGAGCAAGCACTGCTTGCCGTGGAAGCAGAAGCAAAAGTAAAAGCACAGGAAGCCCGCAAAAACGCCTGGGATAAATATGTATCACCTATCAAGGAACATGTTCAGTCGTTTATTGCACTGGCCACTCCACTGGCTACCACCACTGGCGCCGATACCAATATGATCAACCTGGCTATCCGCGATCTGCAGAACAACCGCGAACCAGTTCGCCGGGATATTTTAAAAGCATCTGCTATCATCCTGCTGAAACATAAGCATCTGAAATCAGATGCCAACATTCAGGCATTGCAGCAGTTTTATGATACCTATCTGCAGGAACAAAAAGATACTTACAATACTTATTTACATGCCACCGGTGTAAACTCTGCACTGAATGTTCCCGTTGTTCCGGCTGCCTACGAAGCAGACGGCATCACAGTGAACGGCTACGAAATACTGAATAAATATTTTGATCAGTTGATTACCAACAACCCCAAAGTATTTGCTTTCGGAGAAGATGTTGGTAAAATAGGTGACGTAAACCAGGGCTTCGCAGGTTTGCAACAGAAACATGGTAAAGATCGTATAGCCGACACCGGTATACGCGAACTCACTATTATGGGACAAGGTATTGGTATGGCATTACGTGGCCTTCGCCCGATTGCCGAAATACAATATCTCGACTACCTGATGTATGGTTTACAACCACTCAGCGATGATGTGGCATCTCTGCAATACCGCACCAAAGGGATCATGCATTGCCCGATCATTGTGCGTACCCGTGGCCACCGACTGGAAGGTATCTGGCACAGTGGTTCTCCAATGGGTATGATCATTAACGCGCTCCGCGGTATGTACGTATGTGTGCCCCGTAACATGGTGCAGGCAGCAGGTATGTACAATACACTCCTGCAGGCAAATGAACCAGCCCTCGTAATAGAATCTTTAAACGGTTATCGTTTAAAAGAAAAATTACCTGCTAACCTGGAATCTTACACGGTACCATTAGGCATCCCGGAAATACTGCACGAAGGAACAGACGTAACCATTGTTACCTACGGTTCTATGACGCGTATTGTAGAAGAAGCCATGGTAACATTAAGCGAGGTGGGCGTTTCCTGTGAACTGATCGATGTGCAGACATTGCTGCCTTTCGATATTAACTACAGCATTGTGGAGTCACTGAAGAAAACCAACCGCATCCTTTTTATTGATGAAGATGTACCGAGCGGTGGTACCGCTTATATGTTCCAGCAGGTGATAGAAACCCAGGGCGGTTATCGCTTCCTGGATGTAGCACCACGCACCATGAGTGCACAGGCACATCGTCCGGCATACGGTTCTGATGGAGATTATTTCTCTAAACCAAACACAGAAGAAGTAGTAAAAGTAGTAATGGAGATGATGCAGGAATAGCATCTGCTAAAATAATACGAAGCCGGTTTCTGATAAAGGAACCGGCTTTTTTACTGGTGTTATTACCAGAATTGGCGAAGCCATCATAACAGCATTTATCTGCTGAAATGATGGCCTCTTTTAAAATTAAGCAGTTTGTAGGCTTAGTAGTATGTTGCTATTATGGCGCAGCAAAGGTGTGGGGATTTTTTGGATGTAAGAAGGGGTGGGAGCGGAGTTAATGATTATTTCATGTAGGCGATGTGATGTGCAAAACCAACCTCATCTTTATATTTCCATCATCAATAATTTCGCGCCGGCAATTCTTCGCGCCATGATTTGAAAAAGTGTTTTACCCTCATCGCGTGTATTATATTGCTGATTGGGGAGCGTCCCAAAATAGTAGCAGGTGTTAATGCTGTTATGGTTATCTATTATCTCAATTCCCTGCAGCGGATTTTCTATGATGTACAGCAGTTGTTCGTTTGTAATCATAAACAGATTGCCTTTCCTGTCGTCCATTCTATGGCCTTCTATCTGGAAGCGATGTCTGGTAGTATGCTCATTTTCGAAATGAAAAATAATCTCATCTCCGGCCAGTAGTTGAGTCCGGTGGAAGAGCGTGGATATCTGTACCATGTTATATTCGGCGGTAGTTTGTAGAATAATGCCGAGATAAGAAACATCCGTTTGTTCGTTGATAGGATATAAGGCAATTTCCTCTTTACCCATCACGCCGGAAAGTTTTATAATCCGGGCATGGGGCTTGCCCTCGTTATCTTCTATGATACCGGCTTCTGTATTTTCTATATCCGGACAGACCATCATATGCCGACTGAATTTAAAATAAACGGAGTGTTAGTTTTTGTGAAATACTGGTCTTGCAAAATAGTAATTTTTTTTAGTGAGATAGCAACATGCCCATGCACTCCAATAACTCAGCCTCCGACCGGAGGTACTTCTCCCTATAACCCAATATATCACTTTGCACATAACTAAACACCAGTTCATACTGATATTCGCTTTTAGGTTTTTTACTAACGCCAGGCAACGTGTTGAAAATATGTTGTCCACCTGTTTCTGTGCCTTCAATAGAAAAAAGTAATTTCTGTTTCACGGAGTAGTGACCGCTGGTTACCTGAACAATGAATTTTCTTTCCATTTTAGATATGATTTTAAATCTAAAATAGTGTAAAAAAGCATTGATTATCATGGTTTACCGTTTGTGAATTAAACATTCCTGTATGTGAAGTTTAAATTATCGTTTATGAAGTAAATTGTGATAGAATCTGCAAAAAGAGAGTTATTCCCTCACCTTTATCTCTCCCAATCTTTCCTGTAATTCTGCTTCAAACTTATCACAACAACATCCCAGCATTTTAAATATTAGCTGTTTTTCACCGAGACCGAGATAGTCTACCTGCACCGTCACTACAGCATCTCTATGGTCGCTGCATTTTACCTTGCTATAATGTTTGTTCAGTGTATCTACGAGGTTATTCAGCACGGGGCTACTGATACGTGCATCGAGGTTATCAATTAAATCTCCGAGGGAGTCAGCATCCATTACAGAGGCATGGGATTTTGAAATAAATTTCAGCATAGAATATAATGTATAAAGCATAAATATAGTGGATAATCAGAAGTGAATGAAGCCACATTTTTATTTGATATCTTTGACACTTATCATCCTATATAATGAGTAGTAAGAAGACCGTTATTTTGACCCAGCCATACGGACAAACGAGTAACATTTATTTTCAGCATCTTAATTTTGATGCCTTCTGCAGAGAGAATCAGATAAAATTCGTGAATCCTTTTATGCGGCGATATTATAAGAATTATCCGAATCTTAATGAGCATAAACGAAGCTGGTTAGCGGATTGGCTAACCCGGAAGCTTGTCAAGAAAGGATTGAAATTTAAAATAATTAAGTCGGTTGATTTCGATGATCTTGAAAAGATGCCGGAGTATAATGCCTTCATGTTGGATAGAGATCGGTCTAAAATTTATTGTGAAGGCTGGTTTTCAGACATGAGGATATGGTGGGCGGAAAGTACAGGAAAATCTATCAGCATTTATTTGATCCGAAGTTGAATAAGGAAGAACTGGCGAAGCAGTATCTTGTTAAAACGGAAGGTCAGTTAAATATTGCTGTGCATATCAGAAGAGGGGATTATAAAGAATACCTGAATGGTATTTATTATTATGATAATGCCGTGTATATTAAAAAGCTCCAGGAGCTGATAGGTGCATTGAATAAGGATTGTAAGCTGGTCATCTTTTCAAATGATACGGTGCTTAATGAGGATCTTTATCATCAGCATTTTAAGAATGTAATTGTTTCGAGGAATAATGTGATTACAGATCATTACCTCATGTCGCAATGTGACTATATCATTGGCCCTCCCAGTACTTTTTCTATGTGGGCCAGTTTTATGGGAGATAAGCCGTTTTATCATATTGATGATAAAGAAGCCCCTGTGGATATGAATAAATTTAAAATTTGCTTTGCTTAAACTAAGGTCATGAAAAATATAGTGGTATTGGATGGTAATACGTTGAATCCCGGAGATCTTAACTGGGCAGCTTTACAGGCATTGGGAAATGTGAAGGTATATGCCCGTACACCCGAATCGGGGGTAGCGGACAGGATCAGGGAAGCGCATATTGTATTAACCAACAAGGCCATTATTAATGCGACCGCTATCCAGGAAGCCACTCACCTGGAATATATTGGCGTAACAGCTACCGGATATAATGTGGTAGATATTGCGGCTGCCCGTGAGCGGCATATTCCTGTGACCAATGTACCGGCTTATAGTACAGATTCCGTGGCGCAGTTGACGTTTGCGTTGATACTGGAATTATGTCATCATACCGGTTTGCATGCAGATAGTGTGCGGGCAGGGGAGTGGGGCAAGAGTATTGATTTCAGCTATTGGAAAACGCCTTTAATTGAATTATCCGGCAGTACGCTGGGTATAGTAGGATTAGGGCAGATAGGGCAGGCAGTGGCGCGTATTGCGCTAGCGTTTGGGATGAAGGTAATTGCTAATCATAAACATCCTGACAGAGATGAGATGCCGGGTGTTACTTTTGTGGACCTGGCCACCTGCTTTAAGCAGGCGGATATTGTATCCCTGCATTGCCCGTTGAATCCGGCCAATAAAGAGTTTGTAAATGCAGAGTTGTTAAGCACCATGAAGAAAACGGCTTTCCTGGTGAATACCAGTCGCGGGCCGTTGATCAGGGAGGTAGATCTGGCGGAAGCGCTGGAAGACGGCGTTATAGCCGGAGCTGCACTGGATGTATTGTCTTCAGAACCACCATCTGGTAACAACCCATTAATTACCGCACCTAATACGATTATCACACCCCATATTGCCTGGGCTACGCAGGCAGCCAGAAAAAGATTGATGCATACTGCTGTTGAAAATGTAAAAGCCTTCCTTGAAGGAACTCCTCAAAATATTATCAACTAGCCATACCCCGCCAGGCGAATAAATATGTTATTAGTAATGTAGCGTGCACTAAACCGAAAATGATAACTCCTGGGGTATACGATGACCCACAATGGTTAAAATGAACGCCCTATTCAGAATGAATAGGGATGAATGAACAGGGTTATAATTATGTTATTTATTTTTGAATAAACGTACCGGATACGCTCATTAAGGTATCTACAACTAAAATCTCATATTTACTCGCTTTAAAACCAACGTACATGCAACCAAGCATTCTTTTGGCGGAGGACGATATCTTTTTTGCCAAGGTGGTAAAAAGACAACTGGAACGCGCCGGTTATAATGTTACCCTTTGTGAAAACGGCCAGGAAGGCTGGGAGAAATTTCAAAAACATGTTTTTGATCTCTGTTTACTTGATGTCGTAATGCCAAAGAAAGATGGCTTTGCACTGGCAGAAGATATCCGCTCCATGGATGTTAACGTGCCCATCATCTTTACTTCTTCCCGCTATATGGAACAGGACAGGCTGCAAGGCTTTGAGTCCGGGGCAGATGATTATATCGTGAAGCCCTTTAACATGCAGGAATTATTATGCCGGGTGGAAGTGTAYATGAAACGTAGCCGTCTCCTTAAGAGCGAGCGTCGTATTGTATATACCATCAGCAACCTTGTATTTGATTATTCTCAATATCATATTAGGCATAAATCCGCCGATTCCCATGTTCGTATGGCCCCAAAAGAAGCGGAATTGCTTCGCTTTCTGTGTGAGAACTCTAACAAAAAACTGAAGAAAGATGACATCCTGGCCTGCATCTGGGGACAGGACGATTTCTTCGCATCACGTGTGATGGACGTCTACCTGACACGTCTCCGTAAACATATAGCACAAGACCCTGCCGTAAAACTTGAAACCTACCATGGCAAAGGACTGATGTTTATAGCGGATGACCTGGACCGTTCACACACCATCGCTAAAGTTTAGCTGTTTTTGGTTTAGAAAGTTAACCGTATCCAATGAAAAAAACGTCCGCTGTATAGGCGGACGTTCTTTTTTTATATGCTATAGTGGCCACTTTACGTGACCACTCATTTATTTCAGATTATAGAAAACTGCCTGCACATCATCATCCTGCTCCAAACGATCCACCAGTTCCAGTACTTCTTTCGCCTGCTCATCATTCAACTCCACGGTAGTAGCCGGGATACGTTTCAGCTCTGAGCTGATCACTTCAATGCCTTTATCATCCAGGGCTTTCGCCATATTGCCGAATTCACTGAATGCAGCACGGATAATAATATTGCCTTCGCTATCTTCCCCTACTTCTTCCAAACCAAAATCTATCAACTCCAGTTCCAGCTCTTCCAGATCCTGTCCTTTATTCTTTATTTTGAACTCACCTACGCGGTTAAACAGAAATCCTACGGATCCGCTGTTACCCAAACTACCTCCACCTTTGGTGAAGTGCATGCGCAGGTTAGCCACGGTACGGGTAGTATTGTCAGTAGCCGTATCAATAATCACTGCCACGCCGTGAGGAGCATAGCCTTCATACACAACTTCTTCGTAATCAGTCTTGTCTTTACCCATAGCACGCTTGATGGCAGCATCTACACGGTCTTTGGGCATGTTCACACTCTTTGCATTGAGTATGCAACGACGGAGCGCAGGGTTGTTGTCCGGATCAGGGCCGGAAGCCTTTACAGCTATGGCTATTTCCTTTCCTATTCTTGAAAATRCTTTCGCCATCTTATCCCAGCGGGCAAACATGGTCGATTTTCTTACTTCAAATATTCTTCCCATTTTGGTGGTATATAATTATAGTTACTTGTAAAAACAGAACGCAAAAATAAGGATTTTCAGATTTAGGCGTAGCGGGATTTAGGGATTTAACGAAAGCGGAGAACAAAACGAATGATTGATTACTTCGCTTTGTTCTCCGCTTTGATGGAATGACTATATCTAAAAAAGACTATTTATTATCTTCCAGCGCCTTACGGGCTTTACTATGCTTCACGCTGTAACGGAAGTAAATGATAAAGCCAATACCCAGCCATACAAACAAACGAGCCCAGTTTTCAAAACCAAGACTGACGATCATGGTAAGACAGATCAGCGCTCCCAGGATTGGAACAACCGGTACCCAAGGTGTTTTAAAGGCCCTTGGTAAATCAGGATTGCTCTTACGCATCACGATGATGCCCACACATACCAGCACAAAGGCAAACAAAGTACCGATACTGGTCATTTCACCTACCACGTTATCTGGAATAAAAGCAGCAAACAGGGATACAAATACGAAGAACATCCACTGTGAGCGGTAAGGCGTACGGTATTTAGGATGCAGTTTTGCAAATACTGAAGGCACCAGACCATCGTTACTCATAGAGTAGAATACCCTTGTTTGACCCAGCAACATCACCAGGATAACGGAGGAGAACCCTGCCAGAATAGCCACGGTGATAAAGGTAGACAGCCAGCCATAACCAGGCATATAAGTATCAATTGCATAAGCAACAGATGCTTCACCACCTGCTTTCAGGAAGTCGGTGAAAGGCGCGATACCTGTGAGCACAAAGGAAAACAGGATATACAGTATTGTACAAATCGCCAGTGACACCAGGATACCGATAGGCATATTCCTTTTAGGATTCTTTGTTTCCTGGGCTGCAGTAGATACCGCATCAAACCCGATGAAAGCAAAGAACACCACGCCGGCACCCCTTAGGACCCCTGCCCATCCGTGATTCCAGAAGTGGGAATAGTCAACGATCTGACCATTGTGCATTTTTACCGTACCGGCAGTAGCAGGAATGGTAAATGGTGTATGGTTGGCAGGATTGATATATTTCCATCCCAGGAAAATGAATAACAATACGATCGCTACTTTGGTAATTACGATAATGTTGTTAACAATAGCAGAGCTCTGGGTACCTCTGATCAGCAGTAAAGTGAGGGCCAGCAGGATAAACAGTGAAGGCACGTTCATGATACCCTGTATGCCTGCGTCAGAAGTCTCAAAAGGACTATGACACCATTGATAGGGTATCGTGACATGAAAGACGGTCGCCAGTAGTTTATTGAGGTATTGTGACCATCCAATAGCTACGGTTGCAGCTCCCAGCGCGTATTCCAGCACCAGGTCCCAACCAATAATCCAGGCAACAAATTCTCCCAGTGTGGCGTAGGAATAAGTATAGGCGCTTCCGGCGATAGGGATCATGGAAGCAAATTCGGCGTAGCATAAACCTGCCAGCGCACAGCCTATAGCGGCAATAATAAAGGAGATAGTAACAGCAGGGCCGGCATGTTGCCCGGCAGCTGCGGCTGTTCTAACAAAGAGTCCGGCACCAATAATAGCACCGATCCCAAGGGCCACCAGGGAACCAGCTCCAAGCGTCCTTTTCAGACCCTTTTCGGATTCTCCAGCTTCGGCCATTAAAACAGACATTTGTTTTTTAGCAAAGAGTTTGCTCATACGCAGTCGTATTGTGGTTGATGTTTTAAGGTAGTTTAGTTATGTTGTTGTTGTCGATCGCCAAATATAATATCTAAAATCAAAAACAGATACTTTTATTTTACCCGCTAAAGCGCATGTTTAGCTGCTTAACCTTATTTTTGGGAAATTTTCTGGTTACAACTTTTAATTATTACAAGATAAATTTTCGCTCTGCATGAAGAAATCATCGAATCTGCTTACCTTATATATATTCATTGCTATGGTAATCGGAATAGGTACCGGCTGCGGCGTATTCCTGGCTTATGGCAATGCAGCTCCTGCTCCCWCAGGAACTAAAGACATCCCGCAGATCTTCGCTGATAATATTTCCATCCTCACAGATATCTTCCTGCGCCTCGTTAAAATGATCATAGCCCCACTGGTATTCTCTACCCTGGTGGTAGGGGTGGCCAAGCTGGGAGATATAAAAGCGGTGGGACGTATTGGTGGTAAAACCATGCTGTGGTTTATCAGTGCAACCTTTGTATCATTGTTCCTGGGTTTAATCCTGGTAAACCTGATGAAGCCAGGCTTATCCCTGCAGTTACCTTTACCGGACGAACATCTGTCTTCCGGTATTGCCAAGGCAGATATGACGCTGAAAGGCTTCTTTCAGCATGTGGTACCCGATAGTGTGGTAAATGCAATGGCGCACAATGAAATATTGCAGATCGTGGTATTTGCTATTTTCTTTGGTGTGGCCGCTGCTGCGCTTGGTGAAAAAGCAATGCCGGTAGTAAAGTTCCTGGATAGCGTGGCGTATATCATGCTGAAAGTAACTGGCTTTGTTATGAATTTTGCCCCTTTCGCCGTATTTGGCGCCATGGCAGGTATCATTGCTTTAAAAGGCCCCATTGTACTGGTTACTTATGGTAAGTTCATATTACAGTTTTACCTCGGACTATTCAGTTTATGGGTAGTCATTGCTTTTGTGGGATGGCTGATACTCGGTAAATCCGTGTTCCGCCTGCTGGGTTTGATCAAAGATCCGCTGTTACTGGCATTTGGTACGGCCAGCAGTGAGGCTGCTTACCCACGTACCATGGAAGAACTGGAAAAATTTGGCTGTGATAGCCGCATTGTTAGTTTTGTATTACCCCTGGGCTACTCCTTTAACCTGGATGGCTCTATGATGTATATGACCTTTGCCAGTTTATTTATTGCCCAGGCATACGGTATGCACCTGAGCATTGATCAGCAGATTACGATGTTATTGGTATTAATGATTACCAGTAAAGGAATTGCGGGTGTACCGCGTGCTTCCCTGGTTGTAATTGCCGGTACCCTGTCTATGTTCCACATCCCTGAAGCAGGCCTGATTCTGTTGCTGGGGGTAGATCATTTGCTGGATATGGGCCGTTCCGCTACCAACGTAATCGGGAATGCAATGGCTACTGCCGTTGTTTCCAAATGGGAAAATAAACTTACGCCCGGAGATGCCACTAACGCCTAACTTAACAAATGCGTAACAGATTAATGTTTATTTTACCACTTCAGAAATAGAAATAGCGTACTAGCATGGACCAGATTATTGAGTTTTTTAAACACCTCATTAATCCCTCGTGGATTATTGAACATGGTGGCCTTTACCTGTTACTGGCGATTATTTTCGCAGAAACCGGTTTATTCATTGGCTTCTTTCTGCCGGGAGACTCCCTGCTCTTTGTGGCAGGTATCTACAGCGAAGACCTTTGCCGCAGCTTCTTTGATCTGCCCTTTGTAGTCATTATGTTCCTTATAGCCACCGCTGGTGTGCTGGGTAATATGGTAGGTTTCTGGTTTGGTAAAAAATCCGGCCCATTATTATTTAAGAAGAAAGACACTTTCTTTTTCAAAAAGAAACACCTGCATCAGGCCCATGAGTTTTTTGTAAAGTATGGCGGCGGCGCTATTTTCTTTGCCCGCTTTCTGCCTATCATCCGCACCTTTGCCCCTATAGTAGCGGGTATTGTGGGGATGGAAGCAAGAAAATTTATGTTCTTTAATATCATCGGATCTTTCGCCTGGGTATTTTCCATGATGCTGGCAGGTCATTACCTGGACAAATTGTTCCCTAATCTGAAAGATCACCTGGAGCTGATCATCCTGGTAATAGTATTGATCACTACTTTACCGGTATTGATTAAAGTGATTTTCGGGAAAGTGAAACATCAGCATGTACACGAAGAACACAAGGAAACAACAGAAAAAACAGATTCTCCATTATAATTTTTTATATCTTTAAAAGGGCCTTGAAAAAGGCCCTTTTTTTTTATTTATTCCCGTTATTATTATCGTCAACCAAACTAAAATGAAAACCGACAATCGTCCTGTTTCTATTTTCAATATAGCCGTGATAGTGGCTTCACTGGGCTATTTCGTGGACATCTACGATCTTTTGCTGTTTACTATTGTGAGAGTACCGAGTTTAAAATCACTGGGATTGCCCCAGAGTGAAATTGACGCAGGTGCAGGTATGTTACTGATTAATATCCAGATGATTGGTCTGCTCGTAGGCGGTATTTTCTGGGGTATTATTGGAGATAAAAAAGGTCGTTTGAGTGTATTGTTTGGATCCATCCTGATTTATTCTGTTGCAAATATTGCCAATGGTTTTGTGCATAGTATCAATGGATACATGCTTTGGCGCTTTGTTGCCGGCTTTGGCTTGGCAGGGGAGCTGGGCGCAGGTATTACCCTGGTATCAGAAATACTACCCAAAGAAAAAAGAGGATACGGTACCATGATAGTGGCTACTGTAGGTGTTTCCGGCGCGGTAGCTGCCAACTTGATTGCCAAACTGGTGGGCGACTGGCGCATTTGTTATTTTATAGGAGGTGGACTGGGCCTGGCTTTGCTGGTGTTGCGGGTAAGTGTGATGGAGTCGCATATGTTTAATGCGGTAAGGGCATCTGCTGCCTCCAGGGGGAGTTTTATGGCGTTGTTTACCAATAAGGAGCGTTTTATTAAATACCTGAAATGTATGCTGCTGGGCACTCCTACCTGGTTTGTGGTGGGTATACTCATTGCGTTTTCCAATAAGTTTGCTACCGTGATGAATGTAAAGGGTGCTATCAGTCCGGGGGATGCCGTGGCATTTTGCTATGCAGGACTGGTATTGGGCGACTTCACCACAGGCTTTCTCAGCCAGGTATGGCGAAGCCGCCGCAAGGTCATGTTATTATTCCTGGTATTAACAGGGGTGATGGTGACTGTATATTTAAACCTGCATGGAGTGGAAACCTGGGTGTTTTATACCGTATGTTTTATACTTGGTTTCAGTGTAGGTTTCTGGGCTATTTTTGTGACCATAGCTGCAGAAAGTTTTGGTACCAATCTGCGGGCTACCGTGGCTACTACGGTTCCTAATTTTGCCCGGGGGATGCTTCCATTAATATCTTTTCTGTTTATAAAAGTGAACAACTATTTTTCTTACTTGCAGAGTGGGGCTATTGTGGCGGTTATCTGCATTGGTATTGCATTGATTACTGCCTGGAAAGTAGAAGAAACGTTTGGTAAAGATCTGAACTACCTGGAAGAAATTTAGTGATAGCTATCCAGCATTTTGTCCAGCAGCTTATTCAGTTGTATGACTTCTTTGTCGTTTAATGATTTAAGGGTATTGTCCAGCTGCGCAATTTCGACATCGATATCTGCGAGCAGTTGGAGCCCTTTGTCATTGATACGAACGTCTACCGCACGCCTGTCCATTTCACTGCTTTTACGTTCTATGAGGTCGGCTTTCCGGAGCCTTTCCACGAGGCGGGATACATCGCTCATTTTGTCCAGCATTCTTTCTTTCAGCACATTGATATTAGCGGCTTTGGGATGTTGGCCGCGGAGTATGCGCAGTATGTTATACTGCTGCATGGTAATACCGTATTGCTTAAAGAATTGCTGATGACGGGACGTTATCCAGTTACCAACAAAAATAAGGCTGATCAGGCCCCGCTGATTTTCATTTTCAAAAGTTTTCTGCGTAATCAGTTTTTCCAGGTTAGACATACATTGAGAGTTAAACCAAATTTGATGAAACGATTTGGAAGTGTTTCATTTATACTGCTTTAGCCGCTTAAAGGGCCGGGGTAAAATTACGAATAAAAACAGAAACCGGGGATCTTGTCTTGTTCCGGATGACTGTTTTTTATTTGATTTTGGAAGATGAGAAAAGATTAGCGGAGATAGATGGGAAAAATCCACATCGGTCTCCGCTAATCTTTTAAATGGTATTGTATAAAATCAGGATCATCCTGTGTAAAAAAAAGTTCGTTTATGCGGTAGCCGACTGCATATTATCCAGTACGTCCATCACTTCTTTTACATGTTGGGCAGAGGTATTGAGTAATGCTTTTTCAGCATCATTGAGCTGCAGTTCAATGATTTTTTCTATACCGTTTTTACCCAGTACAACAGGAACACCCAGGTAAATATCTTTCAGACCGTACTGACCGGATAACCAGGCGCATACAGGGAAAATACGTTTTTCATTTTTCACGATCGCTTCTACCATTTGAGCGGCAGCAGCACCGGGAGCATACCAGGCGGAAGTACCCAGCAGGTTTACGATTTCACCGCCACCTACTTTAGTACGCTGAATAATGGCTTCCAGTTTATCCTGGGCTACCAGTTCTGTTACCGGGATACCGCCTACGGTTGTATAGCGTGGCAAAGGCACCATGGTATCACCGTGGCCACCCATGAGTATCGCCTGTATATCTTTCGGAGAACAGCCTATTTCCTCTGCCAGGAAAGCGCGGTAACGGGCAGTATCCAGTATGCCGGCCATGCCGAATACTTTACTGCTGTCTTTTTTGGCAGTGAGGTAACTGCAATAAGTCATTACATCCAGCGGGTTGCTCACAATAATGATGATGGCATCCGGAGAATGTTTGGTAATATTTTCAGTAACCGATTTTACAATATTGGCATTGGTAGAAATCAGGTCATCTCTGCTCATTCCAGGTTTGCGGGGAAGTCCTGAAGTGATGACTACCACGTCGCTGTTCGCTGTTTTGGTGTAATCACTGGTCACCCCGGTAATTTTGGTACTGTAATAATCAATGGGAGCCTGTTGCCATGTGTCCAGGGCCTTACCTTCAGCCGTTCCTTCCTTAATATCCAATAAAACCACCTCCTGCAGAAAATCTTTGTGGGCCAGTACGTTGGCACACGTTGCGCCTACATTCCCGGCTCCTACTACTGTAACTTTCATTTTGTCTATAGCTTTAAAAGTGAAGAATGATTGTGATTAAACAAATGTAATGATTCGGCTTTAGAATAACCGGCCGGGCAGACACATTTTCACAAGGATTATTTATTCAGATAAAACAGCAAAGAATCTACCTTGGCTGTTCCTTCAAAACCCTTTACAAACTGTTGTTTCTTGTCATATATGTATAAACCAGGGAAGTAATGGAGGTCATAAAAATACATGATCTGCCGGGTAGGTTCGCTGGCCATAATGATGTTTGGGTAGTCTTTAATTTTATACTGATCGTAATATTCCTTCATTTGTTCCACCTTAAAAGGGGTAACCATGAGGATTTGTGTTTTTTTGAACTTGCTGATGTTTTTCAGGACTTCTTCCGTCAGGTGCTTACAGTGATCACAATCTACGCTGAACACAAACAGCATGGTTTTCTCATTCCGCTTGAGGTCGTTCTTAGTGATAGAATGGCCATCGGCAAGCGTAAGCGGGAAAGCTGGTATGATCGGATACTGTAAATATGGTGGTTTTGTGGGTGGATTAGTGGCAGTTTGAGCCTTCAAAAACACAGGTAAACAGCTTAAAATAACGAAAAACACGTAGCGCATACTTATAAAAGTTTCTTGATTTGAGTTTAAATTTACCGGATAAATGTCATTTATTGAATAAAAAAGACGAAAAT